>CAZJWY010000119.1:12769-16273 GCA_964549545.1 uncultured Planctomycetaceae bacterium
CTCGCCGGCGATCTCGTCGACCACGCAACCCGCGATCAAAAACTGGCCACCGCGTTCAATCGCCTCCATCGTCTCACGGCCGAGGGTGGCTCGATCGCCGAAGAATGGCTGGCCGAGAACGCGTCGGACCGCGTTCACACATTCGGCACCGCGATCCTCGGTCTCACCGTTGAATGTGCCCGCTGCCACGATCACAAGTACGACCCGATCACCGCGCGCGACTACTACTCGCTCGCCGCGTTCTTCAACTCGATCGACGAAAACGGCATGTACGATCGCTACGAGAAAGTGCCGTCACCGTCGCTGCTGCTGCCATCGCCCGAGCAAGAAGCACAACTCACCGCCGCACGAACCAAGGTCGCCGAGTCGGAGCAGTCGCTCCAAAAAACCATTGCCTCCCGCAACGAACATTTAGCGGCTTGGCTCGCCAAGCCCACCATCGAGCGCGATCGCGACCTAACCGGCTACTACACCTTCGACGGCGACCTCGCCCACATTCGCAACGAAGCCCCCGGCGGCAAAGGCGAAGCCAATGCCGGCGGCCTCCCTGCTGTCGCCGGCCACCACGGAAAAGCCGTCCGCTTCGACGGCGACCGTGGCGTCGACATCCCCGACGTCTTCACCGGCGACCGTTGGAACGAATTCACGCTCGACTTCTGGATGCGCGACGCCGCTCGTAATCCGAAACCCGTCGTCATCGTCCAGCGCACCTTCGGCACCGACGTCGGTTTCAACGGGTTCGACCTGATGCTCGAAGACGGCATCCTCTCGGCGCGCCTCTATCGCGTCTGGCCCGGCAACGCGATCGGCATCCGCGCGAAAACGCCGATCGCCAAAGACCAGTGGCAACACATCGCCGTCACCTACGACGGCTCCAGCAACGCCGCCGGACTCAAGCTCTATCTCAACGGCCAACCACTCGCCGCGGAAATCGTCCGCGACCACCTCCAAAAGAAAACCATGGTGCCGATCTTCGGCAACGGCCATTTCACGCTCGGCCAGCGCTTCCGCGACCGTGGCTTCAAAGACGGCGAGATCGACGAACTGCGCGTCTACGACCGCGCACTCACACCATTAGAGCTCGCCGACCGCCACGACGACAAATCGCTCGCGTCCGCAGCCTCTCAACCTTCCGCCCATCGAAATGAGCTCGCCGCCTACTACTTCTCCGCCATCGACAACGACGCACGCAAATCGGCCGAGAATCTTCGCAACGCTCGACAACAATTCGTCGACGCCGAAGAAGCCATCTTCGAAATCCCCGTGATGGAAGAGATGCGCGAGCCCCGCCCAACCTTCATCCTCTCCCGCGGCCGCTACGACGCCCCGCAGACCGATGCCAACCGCGTCGGCCGCGATACGTTCGCCAAGCTCCTCATTCCTTTCCCGAAAGACGCGCCGCGTAACCGCCTCGGCCTCGCCCGCTGGCTCACCGATCCACAGCATCCGCTCACTGCCCGCGTGTTCGTCAATCGCCTGTGGGTCCGCTTCTTCGGACGCGGCCTCGTCAACACGCCCGAAAACTTCGGCCGGCAAGGTGCGCTGCCGACACACCCCGAGCTGCTCGATTGGCTCGCTCGCGACCTCGTCGACCACGGCTGGGACATCAAACGCCTCTGCCGCACGATCGCGCTCTCGGCCACGTATCAACAAGACTCTCGCTGCACGACTGCGATCCGCGAGCGCGATCCGGAGAACGACCTGCTGGCCCGTGGACCCAGCCATCGCTTGACGGCCGAACAGATTCGCGACCTCGCGCTCGCCTCCTCGGGCCTGCTCGACCGCAAGATGGGCGGGCCGCCCGTGTCGCCCTACCAACCGGGCGGCGATCTCTGGCGCGAGTCGAACACAATGTCGCCCGCCTACCAACAATCCACCGGCCGCGATCTCTACCGCCGCTCGTTGTATTCCGTGTGGAAGCGCACCACGCCGCTTCCAAACATGATGGCCTTCGACGCACCGTCACGCGAAGTCTGCACCGTCGCCCGCGGTCGCACCAACACGCCGCTCCAAGCCCTCGTGCTGCTCAACGACGTGCAATTCATTGAAGCCGCCCGCGCGCTCGCGGCCAGTGTATCGAAGTCCAACTCACAATTGACGGCCCAGATCGACGAAGCATTCCTACGATTGGCTGGCCGCTACCCCGACAAGACCGAGCGCAATCTGCTGGTTGATCTCTACAATGAACAAGCCACTTTGTTCGCCGACAAATCACAACAAAACGCCGAAGCCTTCACGAAGCTCGGCGAATCGAAGGTCGACGAGAAACTGAACCCCGCGCACATCGCCGCGCTCACCGTCGTCTGCCAAACCATCCTCAACCTCGACGCCACAATCTTCGAACGATAATACGTCACCACATTTACAACTCAACATTTAGCGGCGGAGCTTGCTCCGCGCGGGGCAAGCCCCGCCGCTAACCGCAAAAAATCATTCGCCAACCATAGCGCAATGCACGACATCCATCCCATCGAACAATTCCAGCGCATCTCCCGCCGCCACTTCTTCGGTGCCTCCGCCGCCGGCATCGGTAGCATCGCGCTCGGTTCATTGCTCGATCCATCCACCGCGTACGCTGCCCAAACAACATCAACCTCAACCAGCCCGCAATCCCGCCTCCAATTCCCGCCGCGCGTCAAACGCGTCATCTATCTCTTCCAAGCCGGCGGCCCCGCGCAGCAAGACCTATTCGACTACAAACCACTGCTAAACACGAAGAACGGTCAGCAACTCCCGGACGAAATTCGCGGCACTCAGCGCCTCACCGGCATGTCCGCCCAACAGGCCTCGATCCCGCTCGCCGGCTCGATCTTCAAATTCAAACAGCACGGCCAATCCGGCGCGTGGCTCAGCGAGGTGCTGCCCCATCATCGCCGCATTGTCGACGACGTCTGCTTCGTCAAATCGATGTGGACCGAAGCAATCAACCACGACCCGGCGATCACGTTCTTCCAAACCGGCTCGCAAATCGCCGGCCGCCCGTCGATGGGCTCGTGGCTCTCGTACGGTCTCGGCTCGATGAACGACGACCTCCCCTCGTTCATCGTGCTCGTCACGGCGAACCAGGCCGATCAGCCGCTCTACGCCCGGCTGTGGGGCAGCGGGTTCCTCGATTCGAAGTATCAGGGCGTGCAACTCCGCCCCGGCAAGGATCCGGTGCTCTATCTCAGCAACCCCGACGGCATCTGCCGCTCCGGCCGTGGCGCGATGCTCGAGAAATTAAACACGCTCAACCGCCATCAGTTCGACCAAGAACTTGATCCTGAAATCGAATCGCGCATCGCCCAATACGAAATGGCGTTCCGCATGCAAACGAGCGTGCCCGACGTCACCAATCTCGCCGACGAGTCAGCATCCACTTTCGACCTGTACGGCCCCGACAGCCGCACGCCCGGCACCTTTGCCGCCAACTGCCTGCTCGCCCGCCGACTGGCCGAGCGCGGCGTCCGCTTCATTCAACTTTATCATCAAGGCTGGTACCATCATGCCGGCCTGCCGAGCGGC
>CAZJWY010000120.1:0-16162 GCA_964549545.1 uncultured Planctomycetaceae bacterium
AGAAGAACACCCAGAACAGCGCGCGGTGATCGCCCAATCGCGTCGGAGTGAGCGTGATGAACTCGCGCAGCGCCCAAAAGCTCATTGCCCCGAACAGCGCGACGGTAAGCGTGGGGCTGATAAACGCGATGCCCAGCAGTGCGCAGATAATCCACCAGGCACCCAATCGCCGGTTGAACGTGGCGATGGCAGCCGCGTTGAGCCCCAGGTGTGGTTGGCGCTTGACGAACTGGCCCACCGCGGTTGCTATGGAAAGCAACACGACGACGACCGCCGCAAGTACCCAATCGCGCGGACCCATAGTTCTTAATCCACTTCCTTCAATCTCTGCACGGCTTGCCGGGCGCGAGCAAGAAAATCGTTCTTCGATTCACCTGCCTCGAGCCACATCGGCGGCCCGAATGTAATGCACGAAAGCAAAGGAACGGGCAGGAATTCGCCGCGCGGCAAGACGCGATTCATATTGTCGATATAGACCGGCACGAGTTCCAGGTCGGGCCGCTTCTTGCTCAGATAATACAGACCGCTTTTGAACTCGCCCACCGTTTCCCCGCCTGTTCGACCCCCTTCCGGGAATAGGATCAACGAATACGTCGAGCCAATTTCACGCACCATCAGATCCACCGGGCTCTGATGGACCTTGATTTCCTTGCGGTCGACGAGCAGGGCGTTGTATGTTTTGGCCATGTAACGGCGCAACGGGCCTCGATCCCAGTAATCCTTGGCAGCCACGGGGCGAGTCCGTTGCCGCACATCGTGCGGCAATGCCGACCAGATCAGGATCATGTCCAGATGGCTGGTGTGGTTGGCGAAGTACACGCGTTGACACGTGTCGGGCTGGCAGTCGATCCAGCGCACGCTGGCCCCGCTGAGAAACCTGGCAACAGTGGTGATAAATAGCTCCGTGAGCATTTGAACATTATCGGCGGAGCGGAGGCGTTTAGGCAATTCCAGGCTCAGGGGGGCGAGTCTTACGGGCGTAGATCGACTCGATCAATCGTTCGTAGCCTTGCACCATCGCCTCGAGCGACCAGTCTCGGACGACCGCCTCGCGCGCCGCGGCGCCCATTGTTCCCCGCTGAAGGGGATTGTTCAAAAGTTGCAAGACGTGGCGGGCGAATTGATCGGCATCGCCAGCGGGCACTAGGAAGCCTGTCTGGCCTTCCACGACCGCTTCGTGAATCGAGCCGACATTCGTAGCGACAACCGGCCGGCCGGTGCTCATCGCTTCGAGAATCGAAACCGGGTTGGCCTCGATGTGTGAGGTAAGAGCAAACACATCCAGCGCGGCTAGCAGTCGCGGCACATCTGCGCGCGAGCCAAGCATCAAGACATGGTCCCAGATTCCCAACTTACGCGCATGCTCTTCGATCGCTTCTCGGCAAGGGCCGTCACCGATAACGACGAAGCGGGCCGTGGGAAGCACGTCGACAACCCGGCGGGCCACATCCAGGAACAACTCATGGTTCTTCTCGGGTCGCAATGCCGCCACAATACCGACCACCGGGGCTGTCGGGCCGATCCCCAGGTCGGCGCGGATGGCTGCTGTGTCTGGAAAGGGAGCGAATCGGTCGGTATCGACGCCATTGGAAATCACGGTGACGCGCTCTTCAGCGATCTTCAGGTTCTTCACCAGAAAGCGACCATGTGATTCGGCGACCGCGATGAACGAGTCGGTAATCGGCGTAAGCATTTGATTGAGCCGCCCTACGCCATCCGGCCAGCCGGTGCTATGGAGAGCCGAAACGATGACCGGAACACCGACGCGGCGCGCGGCCAGCCGGCCCCAAAACATTTTATCGCCCGCTCCCACGGTAATCACCGCGTCGATCCGTCGACGCCGCAGCAGATTTGTCAGACGTAGCCAGACGCGAAGGTCGTATTTTCCGGCGAGTAGATTGTGATGGACAGGAATCTCGCCGGTCAACGATTCGCCAAGAGTGCCAAGGTCCTTCAAGCAGCAAAGTTCCGGCGCAAACCGTTGGCGATCGAGCCGGCGAATGATGTTGGCAGTAATCATTTCCGCTCCGCCGACGCGCATGTCGGTTTGAATGAACATCACGCGAAGTGGGCATTTTATTACACTCTGAACGGCGCAAGCCGTATCCAAGCTGTCTAAATCGACGAAGGAGTCTATTGCCGGGCTAATGAGGCAAGTCGTGCCTGAGTTAGAATCCGATTCTTGTTTAAACAGCATGGGTGACCTCTCCTTCCTCCGCGGTTGGTGACCAATAGGACGCGAGCCGCTGTATGTACGGTTGGACAAATGCGGCAATCATCACGCGTTCGTCCAATGTGATGAGATACTTCGAGAACGGCATGAGAACCGTCAGTAGAAGCAGGACTGCCGTTCCACACCACACGCCGCCACAAAGCGCAAGCGGAGCGATGGACAAGACAAGCATTCCCGGGGCCAGGCGCATCCCGGCTCGGTGGTTCAACCAATACATCAGGACGAGCGCAAAGGCGGTCGCGATGTTGGTTGAAGCGACCGCGCCCGCTAGTCCCCAGGCAGGCACTAGCATCAGGTTGATAGCGATGTTCAGCAGTAGCCCGGCGACCACCGGCACGACGCCCAGCCGCGTTTTTTCCGCACACCAAACGTAGTTTTGCCCAACCAGCAGCAGCGAATACCAAATACAGTACGTGATCGTCATCGGCATCACTCGGAGGCCCTCATCGTAGCGCCCTCCGAAAGCGAGTTGGAACAAAATAGGTGAGCACCAAAGTACCACAACAGCGCCGGCGAGCATCGCGAACGACGTCACTTTCAGGACGAAGTTAAGCCGTTCGGACACCCGCTCGCGGGCACCAAGTTCCCAATCGTGGCTGAGATAGGGCATCACTGCACCGGCCAGCAAGTCGGCCACGGAGAGAAATAAGACGGGAATGATGCGACTAGCGTGGTACTGGCCCACCAGCGCAAGCGCGGCGGTGCTGTCTAACCCGCTACAGTGGACGAGCATGTAGCGATCCACGATGCCAAACAAATGGCAGAACAGGTTGATGACCCACACCCAAAAGGCAAATCGCAATAGCGGCGGCCAAAATTCGCGGTGAGCGATTGGCTCGACATGGACCGCTTCCTCGGCCACCGCCCTGCCCTTCAAAAGCAAAATGCCGACGGCCGATACGAGACATGCCATTCCATAACCGATCACGATGCTAACGGCCGAGAACCGCCAGAACCATAACAGCGTGAGCGAAATGACCGCAAACGATAGGCTTTGGCAAAAGTGCATCGTGGAGACAATGGTATATTTGCGCAATGCGGCAAACACAGCTTCCAAATAATGGTGTAGAATAACTGCCACAAGGCTCAAAGCCAGTATCACGACAAGTGTCGTGTCGTCGGCGCTGCCGAAGATCAAAGTCGAAAAGAGAGGAGCAGTAGCGACCATCAAGGCAAATGCGGCCGCCGTGAGCCCGGCCGTCCAGATCGTAGCTCGTCGAAGGAACGTGCGCAGTTGGCCTCGCTGGCGAAATCGCTCCAAGTAGCGACCAAAGCAGCCGGGTAGCCCCAGCACGACGACTGGGGCGGCCAACAGCAAAAAGCTGTAAGCCATTTCCCAAGTCCCTAGTTCATCGGGGGAGAGCCAGCGGCAAAATAGAATGCCGCGGCCAAATCCAATTGTTCGCTGCACAATGTTGGCGAGCAGCAGGATCGTAACACTGACTGCTAGTGTATCCGGCTTGAGTCGTTGAGAGGTGGAGGATTGGCTAGTCATAAATAAATCGATAGCTATTGAAGATGTGGCTTGCACTCAGACGCAAAGCACATGGATTGTGTGGGGATTAAGTGGATAAACCGGATGTTGGAACGGGAATTAGCGAATCGAGCGAAAGAACTGTCGAAGCGACTTCTGGTTCTACGTCAAGTTCCTGTCCAGAACCTGTTCGAAACTCTCCCGGATCGAAGTCTCGCTGGATTCGCACTTTGCGCCGATCGACCGTCAACCAGTTTTTGAAGCGGATGAAGTCGATGTCTGCATGAATGCGACGCAAATGGAAGGCGTCGTTACCGGGAAAGTTATAGCCGCTATAGGCCGAGCAAACGCCGGCATAGCCAGCTTCGTAGGCAATGCGAAACGCGTTTTTCGAAAGGTTCGCATGTTGGCCATAAGGAAACGCAAAATAACGCACCTCGCGGCCTAGGGCCGACTCCAGGTCCTGTTTCGAGCCCACGATCTCATTGGTCAGATCAGCGTGAGTCAGGTGGGCGCCAAGATTGGCATGACGTCTTGTGTGAGCGCCGATCTCGACTCCAGCCGCTGCCATCTCGCGCAATTGCGTTACTGTATTCGTTTCGAGTGGCTGGCCGGCAATAACGTCGTGTGGAAACGGCTCGCCTCTCAATACGTGGTTTGTCGAGACAAAGTAGGTGAAGGGGACTTGGTGTTTGAGAAGAAGTGGAACGGCGAACCGGCAGTTGTCCGCGTAGCCATCGTCGAACGTAATGCATGCGGTCGGCTGCCGGTTGCGCCCAGATGTAATCCGTGCTTGCGCTTCTGCAAGGCTAACAATATCGAATCGATCGCGCAACCAGGCCAGTTGGCGTGCGAACGATCGTGTCGACATGGTCCAGTCGTTGGGGTGCTCATCTGCCACGCGGTGGTAGAACAGAATCTGAACGGGTTCACGTTGCGCGGCAGCGCGCCGAGTCGCCGCTCGTCGCCGCGAAGCGAGCGTTGCCATGTAATACGTATTGAGTAGAACGCTTTTCCACATCGCCAGGAGCTTACCCCAATACTTTCTCCGCTCCGAAGCGCATCCAGTCGCCAATGGCATCGGTTACGGTCCAGACACGACCGCGTAGCCTGGCCAGTCGCCGGTTCGGGATGACGCGGTAATCGTAGGTCGCACGTCGAGTCGCGCGCCAATGGGCTTTGTATGGTTCATCGCCGCGAAGGAAATCAAGCTGCGTGTGGCGCTCTTCGAGCGCTGCCTTCAGGCAAAGAATGGTCGACAAACGACCAGGCTCTGCGTCGAGGCGATTTGGATCAACTCCGCCTTGATATGCGTAAGTTGTGCGCGAGTCGGCCACATGATATTCAGCAGCGGCAGGCGAACCGTCTAGTTCCATCCACGACATACGAAGTTGTCCAGCCGCTAATAGGCGGCTGGCTGTCTCGAGGTGGAATTCGTGGAATGCTTGAGACGCGAAGCAGCCAGGTTCGCCCAGGCTACGGCGACGTCGTTGGTGCAGGTCAACCAGCACGGGCCACGTTTCACTAAACTCGGCAGCACTTTGAACTCGATGCCAACGCACTCGGTCGGTCTCGAGCACGCGCCGCTCTAGTTGTCGCAGTTGTTTGCGGTGCGACTTTGAGATGCTGGCCAGGTATTCCTCCCAAGTTGTCGGCAGATCGAGCGCCCAACAAGCGTCGGCTGGTTGGCGTGAAACCAAGCATTCACGCTGCTCAAACGAAGCGAGAAGCCTTTCGATCGCTGCGTCGTCGGCATCGACAGCGCTAAGATCGATGCGATCCCAATCGTCTAAGCTCGTGGTGAGGAAGTCGGCCACAGCGGCAGCTACCGTTTCCGTATTCTCTGGCCGGCAAATAAGCGAAAGGTGATCGGTGCAGACCTCGCCGCTACCCAGCCAGCGGAGGACGTTGCCCTGAATGCGCGAGCGATCCAGATACCACGGCGCGATGCCGATCAGGTGACCACCGACGCCTGCTGCTGAGTCGGAGCCCGCGAATACAGCGAGTACATATAACTGTCGGTCGTGTGAATGATCCGTGGCGCGATCATTGCCGTATGGTGTGGAAACACCGTAGTGCTTCCACCAGATGGCCAGCCAATTCCACGAACGAAACGGCATTCCGCCTGCAAGCTCGTTCCATTCGTTCTCAAGTGCGGATAGCTGTTGCCAGGTGGTAATGTGCTGGACGTGCATATCGGTTTCTTGGAGTGGCGTCTGGGATGCGTTGCCCGCTCGTATTGCTTGCAAACCGGGTGCCTGAGGGGCATAAGCGGGACTGAAAGTGATTCGATTACCTAACTCTGCCGCAAGCGGGCGTGAAAGCAATTAACAATTCTTGCTACCAGTGCGCGGAAAGACGGTTGTGACAATTGCGCCATGTGTCCGTTGCGTTGCGGAGAAGCCACGCGTTGCTCAAAGACAACGTAAATCGCCCGGCTTGGCATATCGGCTTTGCCTTGGTTTTGTCTGGGAAGGGCTGAAAACAAGGCATTTAAGCCAAATCGAGCGGCGGGCGGCCGTACTAGGCATGGCCTTTGCCTCGTACTGCCCGCACAACGCCCATCACAGCTCACTTTTCTACTTTGGGAAACGCTTCATGGATCGCCACTACGAAAGCTCGACGCATTCGAATTCCGGTGTTGCCCTGCATCCGGCCGATATCGTTCGCATGCTCCGCACGCACGTGCGTTGGTGGGCAGTGCCTGCAGTCGTGTTTGCGGTGCTTGCCGGCGCCTACAGCCTGGTCGCGTCGCGAGAGTGGCGTGCGACACAAGCGCTTATCGTTCGTCCCGAAGCGGCCAGCGTGTCTGAGGAGCGGTTGGGAAAATTTTCTGATTTGTCGGAGATGAAGACCCTTCAGGAAACCATCCTCGAACTCGCCAAGAGCCAAGGCGTGGTGCAGGCCACGTTGCGCGAAGTCGGTCCTCCCAGCAATTGCAGCAGGCCGGAGCAATGGCCGAGCGAGTTGGATGTCGAAGCGTTTCGCGAAGATGTCGATATGCGTCCGCCCGGGGGCGCCGAGTTTGGTAAGACCGAAGTTTTCTATCTATCTGTCCGCAACACGAATCGTGACCGCGCCAGCGCGTTGGTTACAGCTCTTTGCAAGCAATTGGAGAGCCGAATGCAAGAGCTGCGCGATCAGCGTGCTCAGGGCATGATCGCCGAGTTGCAGCGAACCGTCGCAATGGCCGAAGGCGATTTGAATGCTCAAATCGGTCGACTCTCGAAATTCGAAGCGAACGTAGGCGCCGATCTAGCCGAACTTCGCAGCTTGAACGCCGAGATAGGTGGTCAGGGCCAGGTTTCGCAAGAATCACAGGCGATCGAAAACGATCGTCGGGCCAATGAGGCTCGTCTTCGCGAGAATGAGCAACTGCTCAAGCTGTTGCAGGCGGCGAAGGAAGATCCTCAACAGTTATTGGCCACGCCCAACAGTTTACTCCTCTCTCAGCCAGCAGTAAGCCAATTGAAGAATGCCTTGGTGAGTGCCCAGATTCGCACCGCAACCCTCCTCGGCAGCCGTGCGGAAGCGCATCCCTATGTGATCGCCGCCCGCGAGGCCGAGGCCCGGGTTCGGGCCCAATTGAATAAGGAGGTTGAAGTGGCGATTCGAGGTGTGCAGGTTGAAATCGAACTGAGCAGCGAACGTGAGAAAGCGCTCGCGGCGAAGTATAATGTCACTCGCAATCGCATGTCGAGCCTCGCTGTGAGTCGAGCCCAGTACTCGAATCTGGTCGCTTCGGTGCAGAATCATACTCGCCTTGTCGAAACAGCCCGCAAGAACTTGGCGGATGCCCGCGCACGCCAAGCTGGCGCCCATAGTGCGAGCGTGATTAGCCGAATCGACGGCGTGGAAGCCGGTGTACGCCCAAGCGGACCGACTCGCAAGACGATCATCGCCGCGGGCGGCGTGGGTGGCCTGCTTTTAGGATTTGGCCTGGTGTTCTTATTTGCCGAGCCAGTGCCGTCCAGCACGAACCGACTCGTTTCCCCTGTTGGCTCTACGGAGCAACCCCGCACGGAAGTTGCCAAACCAGTTGTCTTGTCGACCGTCGATTCGCGACGCACGTCGGCCGAGTCATTCAGCATGTTCCGTGGCAAGACATTGGAAGAAGCAATTCAAAGCATTCGCGAAAACAAACGCCACGAGGGCTGAGAGCTGCTTCTGACTGGCGATTTGGCCCGGATTACCGGAAAAGTTGATCGGCTTCTCGTGGTTTTCATGACGTATTCTTTCGTATGCCCGTCGTTGCCGCCGTTTTTGCTCTTGCCGCTGCTACTTGGGGAGTGATCTGCGCTCGTCGCGGATCGTTGCTCGTAGGTTGCGGACTGCTTTTAGTCGTCGGCTATGCCTTGGGGCATGAGTTCTGGAGCGCCAAGTATGGCCTGCTTCCACTAACGCTCGACCGGATTGTTCTGCTCGGGCTTAGCGGAGCATTCGTTTATCAATGGCGCTATGGCGGGCTGAGGCTTCGGCCGTTGACTCGCGCCGATTGGATGCTGGCTGCCATGCTCGCTCTCTTCACGGCGAGCGCGCTACTGAGTGGCCAACCGAAAGTTGTGGGTGAGGTCACTTCCAAGTGGGGGCGGCTGGTGACCAGCTTCTTGATCCCCGCGCTGCTCTACGGAATTATCCGACAAATCGATATTACGCGCCGCGACTGGTCGCGAATGCTCGCCGCCTTGGTCCTGCTTGGCTTCTACCTGGCATGCACAGGAGTCATGGAAGTCGCCGGACGCTGGGCTTTTGTTTTTCCACGATACATCTCTAATCCCAATCTTGGTATTCATTTCGGGCGAGCACGCGGACCGGAGCTCAATTCGGTCAGCCTTGGCATGTATTTGAGCGCGTGCCTGCTATGTGGCTGGACATTGCTCAACTTCGTGGAGCGACGCGCTTATCAATTCGCAATCTTGATCGCATTACCGCTGATGGCGGGCGGCGTGTTGCTCACATTCACGCGGTCGACCTGGATCGGTTTGGCCGCGAGCGGAGTGGTCGTTGCCGGGTTTCTCGTTCCACGCGAGTGGAGAATCCCCGCAGCCGTTGGCGCGGGTGTTTTAGGTCTGATGGTGATGGTCGCGTCTTGGGGGCAACTGCTGGGAATCAAACGCGAAGGCACGGTCGAAGACTCGGAGCACTCGGTTAGCCAACGGCAATCATTCGCGTATGTCTCGTGGCACATGTTTTGTGATCATCCAGTGCTGGGCGTCGGTTTCGGGCGTTTCTACGACTGCAAGCTGCCATACCTTTCGGACCGTTCGCAGAACTTCGAGTTGGAATCGCTGCGGCCGCTGCATCATCACAACACGCTGCTGAGCGTGCTGACGGAGACCGGCCTCGTGGGCCTAGCGGCTTTCACGGGTGTATTCGTGGCGTGGGGGCTTAGCGGCTGGCGACTGGCGGCTGGGGATTCGCCATCGTGGATGCGCGCCCAGGGCATTCTCATGCTCGCCTTGATCGCGAACTTTTTGTGCTCGGCCGTGTTTCACGACGTTACATTGCTGCCCTCGCAGGAATTGCTTCTTTTCGTCTTTGCGGCGATTACGGTGAACATGGAACAACGATTGGCTATGAATCCATTACAAGAAACAGTGCGAAGCAAATGGTTGCCGGTTGGGGGGAAGCCAGCCTATGAGCCCGCCGCCACGCCCTCAATCACGATGGAAGAAACCTCTTCGCCACATGTTCATCTGCTGGGGATGCGTGTTGCATGCTATACGATGCGTCAGGCTGTTGAGACGGTCTTGAAATGGTGTGGCGATCCCCGTGGCCAATCAGCGCGATTTATTGTAACGCCAAACGTGGACCATGCCGTGCTGTTTCACCAGCGAGCAGATGTGCGAGCTGCTTACGGGGACGCTTCGCTCGTTTTAGCCGATGGAACACCGCTGGTATGGGCCGCTCGCTGGTTGAAGCAACCGTTACCCGAGCGCGTTGCCGGCAGCGACCTCGTGCCGCGGATTTTTGCATCGGCCGGCAAACCTCTCAAAGTGTTTCTTCTCGGCGCGGCGCCAGGCGTAGCGGAGCAAGCGGCGGCTCGGATCATGAGCCAATGGCCGAACGTTCAAGTGGTGGGCGCCTATTCGCCGCCGATCGGGTTCGAGCAAGATGCCGCCGAGAACGATCGGATTTTCGAGCTTATCAATAGAGTGGCTCCCGACCTGGTAATTGTCGGGTTTGGTGCTCCAAAGCAGGAATTGTGGGCCCACAAGCATCAACATGCCATTCAAGCGAAAGTAGTCATTTGTGCCGGCGCGACGATCGATTTTCTGGCCGGCCATCGCCAGCGGTCGCCGGTTTGGATGCGGCGCGTCGGCCTGGAGTGGCTGCATCGATTGGTCTCGGAGCCACGCCGGCTGGCGAGTCGCTACGCGCGTGATGCGTGGATATTTCCCCAGCTCGTTTGGCGACAGTGGCGCGGCGCTCGCGCGTAGCGGCCTATCGGCCGCATGTATGTCGCGGCTATATTCGGGCTCATGCTCGAAAATATTCTGGTGATTGTTGTCGATGGGTTCCGTGCGTCGGCGCTCGGCGCTTATGGTAATACTTCGTATGCGACTCCCACGCTGGATCGATTAGCGACGCGAAGCCTGCTGCTGGAGTGGTGCTTCGCGCCGTCTCCCGACTTGGCCGATATCTACCGAGCCTCGTGGCGGTCGGAAGAATTGGGGGGAATCTCAGCCGGCATTGCGCTACCCAGATTTTTGGCCAGTGCGGGTTATCATACGACCATCGTCACCGACGAACCGTCGCTCAGCACCTTTCTATCAGCGGAGGAATTCGACGAAATCGTTCAGGTAGGAAGTTCCGCAGGAATCAACTCGGCAAAGAGACGAGCCACGGATGCCTCATCAACCAATTTGGCGCACATCTTCACGGCGGCAATCGAGCTCGTGAGCGAGACACAGCGCAGCCAGCCCCGCCTAGTGTGGCTCCATACGCGCGGCATGTACGGCCCATGGGATGCGCCTCTTGAGTTACAGAGCTTGTTGCTCGACGAAGACGATCCAGAGCCGATCGATTCGGTAGTTCCTCCCGATAAGACAGTCGGCGTGAATGAACCAGATGCCGCATTTCGGCATGCCTGCGCGTATGCAGCCCAGGTGATGGTCCTCGACGAGTGCCTGGAAGGGCTGTGGAATGCAGCCGGTGCAAGTAACAACGGCCGATGGCTAATCTCGTTGATGGGAACACGTGGCTTCCCGCTTGGCGAGCACGGCCGCATCGGCGGAGTCGATCCGCGGACCTATGTCGAGCAAATGCAGGTGCCCTGGTTGATAAGTTTTCCAGACGGCCTTGGCAGCATGACCCGAGCCGACGCACTCACGTCGCACCGCGACCTCATGCCCACGCTCATCGATTGGATCGATCGCGACCAGAAGCTAGATCGATCTGGTTTGCAGGGGGCAAGCGTTTTGCCATGGACGAAATCGTATCGACCAGCATGGCGAGAGGCGGTGGTTTCAATGAGCGAGACCTCTCGATCGATTCGAACCGTGTCCTGGTGCTTACGCGAAGGCCGAACGCAACCGACTCTCGATGCATGCATCGATGTCACGGATGCAGCCGAGTTGTATGTTCGGCCGGACGATCGTTGGGAAGCCAATGATGTCGCGAAGCTCTGCCCCGATGAAGTCGAGCAGCTACGAGCCGGATTTTCGATGTGCTAGCACGCAGGCGAGGCCGTTTTTCCACGAGAAACAACCTGCAAGCTGATCTAGTTATGGACGGGGGCTATTCCTACAATCCGCTACTTGATTTTTGGCTCGAAAAAGGCTGAAAAACAAGTTTGTAATGGGCATCCCTAGGAAGACGCTGGCAGCGACCAGAGTTCCCCTTTTCTGAGACGAACCGCGCTATGATCGGACATGGACGTCCGGCATCTTTGGCAATCGCGCTCGCGCGCGCTGTGCTCATCGTCTGCGCATTCCTGGCGGAAATTGCTTCGGCGCAAAATCAAGCTGTGTCACCGGCCGAGCCAATACAACTGCGCATCACATGGGGCGGCGGCGACCCGACTTACTGGTTGGGACGCATTACTGTCGATAAAGGCTCGCTCTCGAACTTGAAGCTGCTGGAGTCGAATCCAGACGCGGTCGGCTCAATCTGGCTCGAAGAGGGACAACTCCGTATTCGATCGCTCAGCCCTCACAAGCTCGACTCGATTGAGGTTGCCGCGCAAGTTGGTCCTGCCGCGAAGTTGTTCATCGATCTAGGACCAAGCACGAATGGCTCGCCGCCACGGCTCGAGATACCGCTGGCCGACTTGATGCGCCATCCGTATCAAATGCGTCTTAGCGACGCGGGCGACACGATCGAGGTTCAGATCGTGCCACAACCCGCGATACGAGTTGCTACCAGCCGCGATCTACAGTTCTATGCGCCGGGCGAGCAATGCACGCTCGATCTGTCGACGTCGATTCCCAATCTGGCGCCAGGCACCGATGTCGTCGTTCAGACCACGCTCACGCCCCTCTCCCCCGGTTGCCGCAAAGAAAATCCTTGGAGCGAAAGCAAGCGCCTGGCGGTTCCCGTGGACGGTCGTCCACAAGCAACCCTGAATATCCCGCTGCCAAAATCGGAAGGCGTCTATAACCTTCACATCGTGCTCTCACGTCCAAGCGGCTTCGACAAGATTTGGACGGCGCCTACTCGTCTGGCAACTTCGACCCGGCTGGCCGAGCGAAGCATCCAAATCGTCGTACTCGGTACCCGGTCTCCCCTCACTGTGCAGACGGCGCGATGGGAACCTGTACCTGTATTGGAAATCGATCCCACAAACCCACGTTGGATTGAGCGCTTGCCAAGCTGGACGCAGTTGCGTCGTATTCCCGGCTTCAACCATGGAACGCTTGGCAGCAGCTATGCCCAGGTGGTCGATTTGCCGCTTGGTCGTTTCGTGCAACTGCCCCCCCCAGCACCGCCGGTGACCGATCCACATTGGCAAGCCTATTCATTGCCACTCGAAGGCGTCAACGTGCCTCATATGCTGGAAATCGATTATCCAGCCGACAAAGAACAGCACTTTGGTTTGAGCATTGTCGAGCCGACGGCCAGCGGCCTGGTCAGCGGAGCGAGTCGCGATGCAGGCGTGTACGTCGAAGGATTGGGCCGCCGCGAAGCCAGGCAGAAGCAAACGCAACGCCTCGTATTCTGGCCTCGAACCCAAGCGCCGCTGCTGGTAATGACCAATATGCACCCCACAGCTGCCGCCCACTTTGGCCAGATTCGCGTGTTCAAGCGGAGCAGCGGTCAGCTGAGCGCAGGGCTCACGGCTCACCCTGTTGCCCACGATCGATTGATTGCGGCGTACCTCGCCAGACCCACCGTTGCAGAAACGTTTGGCGCCACGCGATCCAGCGATGCGGCAACGGCAACCAGCGGAATATTCGACGGCACCGACGATCCAGAAACGGCCTATGAGAGCGCGATCCGCCTCGTCGATTACCTCCGCTACAGCGGCTACAACAGTGCGATTATCAGTATCGATCCGAATAGCCGTATGCGATCGGCGGCCGCGCCGCTGGAGATCGATAGTACCGAGTTGATGTTTCGGGTTTTCGACCGAGAGGGGATTTCGCTTCTGCCGGCACTTAATTTTGCCACTCCGATCGCTAAGCTTGAAATGCTTAAGCGAAATAGCGATCCTCATTCGTCCGGATTGGATTGGATCGGCCGCGACGGGCGAACATGGCTGGAAACCGACGACACGCATCGCGGCCTGGCTTCCTACTACAACCTCCTCGATCCTCGCGTGCAACAAGCGATGCTCGAAAGCGTCGCCGAGATTGTCGAGCGATATGGTCGACATCCGGCATTTGCTGGCTTGGCCATTCAGCTTTCCAGCCATGGCTATGCCCAGCTTGCGCCGCCGGAATGGGGGCTCGACGACGCGACATTCACGCGGTTTGCCCAAGACATGCGGCTGCCCGCGCCGAGCGTGGCCGAGAATCGATTCGACGTCCGCTATCGCCTGGTTAGCACCGAGTACGCAGCCGCATGGAAATCGTGGCGAGCAAAACAAGTCAGTAATTTCTATGCACAAATGTCGGCACTCATCCGAGGAAACAGCGATCGCCGCCTCGTATTGACCACCGAAAACGTATTTGCCGATCCGCATTTGGCGGAGAGCATGCGGCCCGATCTAATGGCCGTTAACGCGGGCGTACGCGCCAACTCGGCCTTAGCCGATGTCGGAATCGATCGGACGCTGCTCGAAAGCCTGCCTGGCGTAGTGTTGTGCCCAACCAGATTTGTCGAGCCCATGACGTCGCTACCGGACCGTGCCGTCGACCTGGAATTGAACGATGCGTTTGTCCATTGGCATGGGCCAAGTGTAACGGCGCAGTCGCGAGCCGCACTGCTCTATCATCGTCCGACGCAACAGCGCTTGTCCTCGTTCGAGATCACGGGAAGGCCCTGGCGCGTGGCCGGCGAAATGCAAATGGTTTGCCAGCCGCTGGCGCAAGGGCTTGTTGTCCGTCAACCTTATGTCGAGGCGATGGCTCTACATGATCCGGCGATCATCATCGATGGCGGCGAGCGTCTGCCGCTGGGCCAGGAAGATCTACTTCGCGAAGCCCGTGTCATGCTGGCCCAGATTCCGACAACCGCCGAGGTTTCCGAAATTTCTAAGCAACCCCTCTTGGTTCGAACATACACAGAGAGCAACCAGGTTACCATTCTGGCAATGAATATGTCGCCCTGGCGATGCGATATGAAGGCGACGATCGACGCGCCTCAGCCAATCACATTTGCCCGCCTTGCCCCATCATCTGGTGATACGGCGGCGGAAAGTCCAATCAGCTTGCCGGCGGGGCGTCAATTCTGGACGAGATCTTTAGTCCCGTACGAAATCTGCGTGATGCGCGCTCCCTTGGCGACAGTCCGAGTCGTCGATGTCGAAGCTGCCAACACAGCCGCGAAAGAGGAACTCGCCGACAGATTAGCCGACCTGAATAACCGTGACCTTACCGCTTCCAGTAATTACCGCGTGCTTTCTAACCCAAGCTTCGAGGCATTGGCAGGCGCGGGGCGGGTCGCCGGCTGGCGCCTGGCGACGAATAGCGGTCGAGCGACTTTAGAACTCGATACTAATAATCCACAGGACGGAAAATCCTGCCTTTACTTCCGTTCCGACGGTCAGGCGGCAGTGGAAAGCGACATGTTCCCGACTCCGCCTACGGGCCAATTGGCCATGACGGTCTATGCGCGAGGGCAAAACTTTGATCCCAATACCGAGCTGCGCCTTGTGGTTTACGCGGATCGTGACGGCGGCCCCTCAAGCTACTATCGGGCTCCAGTGCCTCGGAAAGAAGTACTCGGTGCAAATGGGCAATGGGGGCAGCCGTTCGTCATCTTTGTGCCCGATCTGCCGCTCAAGTCACGCGGGCAAACGAAGATTGCCTTCGAGTTAACAGGAGCTGGCGAAATCTGGCTCGATAACGTCAATCTTTATAGCCTGCTTTTTCCCCTGAAGTCGTACGGTAATTCTCAGGCTGAATGCTTGGAGCTCTCCAAGCAGATTCATGCTGCCAAAAGTGCATTCGATGCGGGCCGGATTTCGGATTGCATCAACATCATCGACGGCTACTGGCCAAGATTTATTCTCGAATATCGTCCACCTGCTCAATCACAAGTCGCCGAGCGAGTCATTCCCAAACAGCCACCTTCACCGCCTCAACCCAACGAAGGCCAAAATCCGTCTCCAGGTTTTGGTGAAGGCCTCAAGCGCTTTCTGCCATTCACTCGCTAAAGCAAAGGCTACCCCGCGCTCCTCATTACCAGGAAACTCGAAAATTTCGCGGCAACCAAGACGATAGCGAAAGTGAGCCTGAATCCAGACCGAACGATGAGCCGCGTGTTGATTGATTGCCTCGTTCTCTGGCTCTTCCTTGCCAACCAAGAGAGCGGGCGAACAGAACCGCCTTGTCTGCCCATCTTTATCTTCACCGAGAAGCTTAGCGGTCGCATCAGGAAAATAGTTAGACTGGCGGTCTGCCGCCGACTCCAACCATGTTCGAACACTCGAATTTGCTACCAGTAATACGCACATCGAACTCACTTCCCCTTGCGAATTAGCATTCCACTTCTGTTTCTCACGCTCCTACCGAATCAAGTTAGGCTCGGCCGGTAATACGGCCTTCCCAGGTTGCTCCGCAACTGGCGTAGCGTCGCTACTGGCCGGGGGTTGAGGGGCTTGCGGCTTTGTCAGTTCGGGCGGTTGTCGATCGGTTATCAATTGAATAATTCCTCCCGCTATAGCAACTCGCCCGTTCGTGCCAGACGGTGCCGGCGATGTTCCTACGCTTTTGGGGTCCGCGAGCGGCGTTGGCTTGGCAGGATCGCTATCCTGCTGCGCGTGAATTACGATTGCCTGGCCGACGACGCTCCGAACCTGCAATGTTTCAACTTTTTGTTGAAGACGACCCACTCCAAATTGATCGATG
>CAZJWY010000121.1:0-16147 GCA_964549545.1 uncultured Planctomycetaceae bacterium
ACTCCCCAGACCGAGTCTTCCCCAACAACTGCGGAAAAAACGGAAAAAAATGCCGAAGCGTCTCCCCAACGGCCTGAGCCGTCGTCAACGGGTGGTGCCCGGCCAGGCTCGACCGACCATGCGGCAAAACCTATCGCCGCGACGCCGGCTCCCACCGATGGCCCCCTCAGCTTCAGCTTCCGCTATCAGCCATGGCAGGATGTGTTGGATTGGTTCGCCCAAAAGAACGGCTTGTCCCTTTTGATGGAGTCGCCGCCGCCGGGAACGTTCAACTACACCGATAACCGCACCTACACGCCGGCCGAAGCGCTCGACGTGCTCAATGGCGTGCTGCTGACCAAAGGCTACACGCTCGTCCGCCATGGGCGAATGCTGGTCGTGGTAAATCTGGAGGATGGCATTCCGCCGAACCTCGTGCCCGATGTGCCGCTCGCCGAACTTGATCAACGGGGCGAGTTCGAGTTGATTCGCGTATTGTTCCCGGTTTGGAACATGTCGCCCGAACAGGCGGCACTCGAAGTGCAGCCGCTGTTAGGACCGCAAGGTAAGGCGATTTCACTGCCACAAGCGCGGCAAATTCAAGTCACTGAAACGGGCGGCCGGCTCCGCACGATCCGGTCGGTCGTGAACGCAGTTGAACAGCCCGAGGCTGGTGCGGCCGGCATGCGCGAGTATCCGCTCAAATATATTTCGCTCGAAGCGGCCATGCCGACGGTGCGGCAAATGTTAGGTATTCCGGCCGAGGCATACAGCACACCGGACGGCACCGTGCAGATCACCAAAAGCGCCAGCGGCGAAAAGTTGATTTTCCGCGGCACGGCCCAACAGGCGGCGCGACTGGCCGAGATTCTGCGGCTCATCGACGTGCCCGAAGCGGCCCGCGGAATCAACGGGGCACCGCAAATGGAGGTCTACCCGGTCTCGGCGGCCGATCCGGAGCTGGTGGTGAAAATGCTGCAAATGCTGCTGCGCAATGATCCCAACGTGGTGCTGACAGCCGACAAGGAAGGCGGCAAGGTCATGGCGTTTGCCACGCCGCCGCAGCAGGCGACGATCCGCGCGACGATCGATCAGATGCAGAAAGAATCGAAGCAAGTCGATGTGATCGCTCTGTCGAATGTCGATCCCCAAACGGCCGTCGTGGCAATCAACAAGCTCTTTAGCAGCAACGACGACAAGCCAGACCCAAAAGCGCCGCGGGTCGATGCCGACCTCGCCACGCGAAGCCTCATGGTACGGGGCACGGCCGGACAAGTTACACAAATCCGTGAGTTGTTGCGGAAGCTTGGTGAAACCGAAGAGGGAGATGGCGGTGCAACGGCGAAATCACAGCAACACGTGCGGCTCCTGCCACTCTCAGGCGCGGCCGCCAGGTCGGCAATTTCGCAGATCGAGCAGATTTGGCCGAGTGTTCGTACAAACAAGATTCGCATCGTTTCGCCATCGACCGGCATTCAGAGCTACCGCCCCGGAGATGCCACAAGCAGCCCTGCCGCGCAGCCGTCCGCCTCGCCCGCGGAGGAAGCGAATCAGCAGCTGCAAGAACTCTGGCAATCGTTGCTGAAGGATCGTAATCCGCCCACCAATGAACCGCCGAAAGCGGTTCCCGATGGAGCGCGCCTCAAGAAAGACGAGGACCGCGCGGCCAGTAGCGATGTGGCGGGGCCATTCCGCCTAGTGGCAACCGATGTGCAATCTGGGCCGACAGAAAGCGCCGTGCCAAAAAAGACCGAAGCACCGGCGGTGTCGCAGCAACCTGCCGCCACCAACCCGACCAAAACAAGCCCCTCGGCATCCGGCAAAGGCGCTCCGATCGTAATTGCCCCCGGTCCCGGTGGAATCTTGATCGCCTCGGACGACCTGGAAGCTCTCGACGAGTTGGAGGATCTGCTTTCAAACGTCGCCAGCCGCAGCGCAAGCTCGGAGCGAGAATACGCGGTCTTCTATTTGAAGTACTCGAAGGCGCCGATCATTGCCGAAGTGCTGGCGGCGATTTTTGGCGGTACGCCGACCGGTAAGGACAAAGGTATTATCGGCGACATTGCGAGCAACGCGCTGGGCAACATGGGCGGCGGCCTGATGGGGGACCTGTTGCTGGGTGGCAGCGCAGGGGGCGGGGCGTTTGCATCCGGGGCCGTCGACATCGTTCCCGACGCTCGGCTGAACGCACTTCTAGTCCACGCCAAACCAGCCGACCTCGACACGATCGAGCAACTTTTGAAAGTGCTCGACCAGCGCAGCGGCCCGGAAAACGTCGAGGCGGAGGCCCAGCCACGGCCGATCATGATCTACAACACATCGGCTTCTGAGGTCGCGCAAATTGTGCAACAGGTGTACGCCGATCGGATGGCCGGCGGCTCCGGCGCGGTAATGAGCCCGCAAGACATGATGAAAATGATCCGCGGCGGCAACAACACCGATCAGCAAGTCCAGAAGATGTCTCTGGCCGTCGATTCACGGAACAACATTCTGATCGTCCGCGCTCCAGATGCGCTCTTCCGTGAGGTCAAGGCGCTCATCACCGAGTTGGATCAGTCGCTGGCCGACTCGCCACAGACGACTAAGGTGGTCTCGCTGCAGCACACGAACTCGGCCGCTGTACAAAAAGCCCTGATCTCAATGTTAGGCAATGTAAAGACAAGCACGACCCCGGCGCAGACGTCGCCCGGCGGTTCACAAACCAGCTCATCGAGTTCCTCGGATGATGACTCGCCCGAAGAGCGCATGCGGCGAGCCATGCGGCGCAACTGGGAAATGATGCAGGAAGTGCGTCGAATGCAGGGCGACGGCGAACGCGGTGGATCTGATCGCGGCAGGTCGTTTGGTCGGGGTGGCCCAGATTTCGGTCGAGGAGGCTCTGGTGGAAGCCGTGATGGAGGCGATCGAGGTGATCGTGGCGACCGCGGGCGTCGCGGTGATTAAAGGCGACAGCTACACTCCGTACAAAGCATTCCGTGCTGCGTACTGGCCTACGCCCCTCTCCACAAATTTGCTCTATTTCTTCGTCGTGGCCTCTTTAGCTGTGATTAGCCCATCATCGTTCAAGTCGTAGCGACGAAACTCGGCGAGGACGCTCGAATTCAACGAACGGCTGTACTCGCTCAGCGACACCTGGCCGTCGTGGTTAGCGTCACGCGAGAAGAACGAAGGCAAACCGGTCGGCAGCTTATCAGCAGCCTTGGAAAAACGGTAGGTGCGCCGTTTATCGGCGTCTTTGCCCATGCCACCGGCGGTGCCGGTCAGCACTCGCTTGGCCAAAGGATCGTTGGTTTTCGATCGACTATCGCCAGAGCCGCCGCGGCCGGAATCGCTGCTACTGCTGCTAGGTGTGCTGGTTGAAGATGTCGTTGTCGTAGAGGAACCGCTCGACGAGCTGCCGCCCGAATGGTGCAGCACGATTTCATCGATCGTGATCTTGCCGTCGTGATCCAAATCACTGGCGGCAACCGAGCCTGCCAGGCCAGCCTGCTCGTCTTTATCCAGTATCATATCGCCGTTCTTGTCGTTCTTGGTCACCAGCTCCGTGGCCCATTTTTTCAATCGGTCGTTAGACGATGCGGAAGACGAAGATGATGGTGTGCTAGGCGTCGATGTGCTGCTGGAGGAGGAACTGCTGGAACTGGTTGGCCGCGGGGAACTGCTGGAGTTGCCCGAGTTGCTCGACGACGATCCGCTGCTACTGCTGCCGCCACTGCCCGATCGGTCATCTCGACGGCGTTCTTCGCCGCGATGCTCGTCATCGCGCGAGCGGCTGCCCCGCCAATCACCTCGACCACGATCGCGATCGCCAAACCGGCCACGATAACGGTCGCGGTCTGACTCGCCGGAGCGCGAACTGCCACCTGGCGGTTGTGCCCAGGCCCGTTGAGTAGTGCCCACCAGGCAATCTACGGGGGCGGTGCCGAACAGAATAATTAGGACCGTCAGCAATAGATGCAAGCGTGGTTTCATACCAGATTTAACCCTCCCGGCTGGCGAATGTTTCGCCGCGACGCTTGGTAACTTGTTCCCATTGTACTCAATCGGCTACCCCTGTGCGGAGAGCGACAAAACTAGCAGAATTAGCTGATTGGAACGTCGCCCCCAGGCATACCCCCCCTATAGAATTACATGGGGTTCTTAAGCCAAACCCCAGGCCCCTCCTACCATGCGTGCCGAAGTCATTGCCATAGGCGACGAACTGACCAGCGGTCAACGCCTGGACACGAACAGCCAATGGCTCAGCGAGCGGCTCGGCGAGATTGGCATCCCGGTCGCGTTTCATACGACCGTGGGCGACGACCTGGAAAACAACATCGTGGTGTTTCGCGCGGCGATCGACCGAGCGGACGTGGTGATTGCCACGGGTGGCCTTGGCCCGACGGCAGACGACCTGACGCGGGACGCGATTGCCGCGGCGGCGGGTGTCGAGCTTTACGAAGATGCCGCGGCACTGGCTCGTATTCAGAACCTGTTTGCACGCCGCAAGCGAGCGATGCCTGAGCGGAACAAGCTGCAGGCGCAGCTTCCGCGCGGCAGTCGGATGGTAGTGAACCCCGACGGCACGGCCCCGGGAATCGATTTGACCGTATCACGGCCCGGGCGTTCGCCGACGCGGGTGCTCGCCCTGCCCGGCGTACCGGCCGAGATGTTCGTGATGTGGAAAGAAACGATCGCCCCTGCCCTGCTGGCCGATCAGCCGGAGCGGCGGATCATTCGTCATCATCGAGTCAAATGCTTTGGTGTCGGTGAAAGTGACCTGGAGGCGATGGTGCCGGAGATGATCGCCAGGAAACGCGAACCGCTCGTGGGGATCACCGTTAGCGGTGCGACGATCACGCTCCGCATCACGGCCAGCGGGCGCGACGAAGCCGACTTCCGCCGGGCGATCGAGCCGACGATGCAAGAGATTCACGAGAAGCTCGGCCTGCTCGTGTTCGGTGAGGAGGAAGATGAGTTGGAGCACGCCGTCGTACGGCTGCTCCAAGAGCGCGGGCAATCGGTCGCCGTCGCCGAATGGGCCACCGACGGGCTGGTGTCGCAGTGGCTGGCCGAGGCGGATGCTGCGGGTCACTGTTTGCGGACGGGAATCGTTGTCCACGATGTGGAGACGCCGGCGAAACTTCTCCATATCGAGCTATCGCCCCCAGCGACCGCGACACCCGAGACAGCCAGCGCGATGGCCCGGGCCGTGCAGCACCTTAGTGGCAGCGACTACGGCCTGGGAATTGCGGCATTCCCTATGACGGGCCAGGAGTCGACCTCATCCGCCGCACCCCAGATCGATACCAGCGGCACATTGCACGTCGCGCTGGCGTCGGACGACAATGTAAGAGTGAAAGGTTTTCCAGTCGGCACGCACCCGTCAATTATCAAATCGCGCTCGGCCAAGCAGGCGCTGAACATGCTCCGGCTGGCATTGTTAAACCAGGACTAGCACCTCAGCGAGCCGCCGGGTTTACCCCGGCGGTTTTTAGGTAGTACGAAAACAGCGGGGATAAACCCCGCCGCTCGCTTTTTGATCCATCACTCATTTCTATCAACCAGAAACAAACGTGAATCGCATTCGCTTAGCTGCCGCGGCTGTCAATCAAACTCCCATGGCCTGGGATACTAACGCCGGCCACATTCGGTCGGCGATTGCCGCTGCCCGCGAATCCCGCGCGAACATCTTGTGCCTGCCCGAGCTATGCGTCACCGGCTATGGTTGCGAGGACATGTACTTCTCAGCGGGTGTGCAGCAGACCGCGCTCAATGTGCTGCAAGAGCTTGTCCCCGATACGAAGGGCATGATCGCCTGCTTCGGTCTGCCGGCGTTCTATGAGGGCGCGCTCTATAACACGGCGGCCGTCGCTTGCGATGGCCGACTGCTGGGACTTGTTGCGAAGCAACACCTGGCCGGCGACGGCATTCACTACGAGCCACGCTGGTTCCGCCGTTGGACGCAAGGCGTGGTCGGCAGCATCGAGATTGGTGGCAGCGAGTATCCGGTTGGCGATTTATTGTTCGACTGCGGTGGCGTGCGGATCGGGTTTGAAATTTGCCGAGACGCCTGGGTCGCCGACCGAACGGGGGCGCGACTATCGCAACGGGGCGCCGACATTCTGCTCAACCCGAGCGCCAGCCATTTCGCGTTTGCCAAGCAGCAAATTCGCGAGCGGTTCGTGCTGGAAGGTTCGCGGGCGTTCGCCGTGAGCTACGCGTACGCCAACCTCTTGGGCAACGAAGCGGGCCGAGCCATCTTCGACGGCGGAACACTGATCGCCTCGGGCGGCAAGATGCTCGCCCGCGGGCCACGGTTCTCGTTCGCCGACTGGGTCATAAGCACGGCAGTGGTGGACATCGATCGTACGCGCCGCGCTAAGGCCGAGAGTTTTATCGATATCAGCCCGCGGTCACACGCCGGTGGGGAAGCAGGCGCCATCGCGATGGAGTTCGAATACCCGCATGTTGCCGAGCCCGCTGGCGTCACCACGTTCCTCAGCGGCACGGCAAATACGACGGCCACGGCAAGCGTGCCCGGTCATCCGGAGTGGGAAACGGGTCCGTACCAAAAGGAAGAGGAATTCACACGGACAGTAGCATTGGCGCTGTTCGATTACCTGCGTAAAAGCCGTTCCCAAGGCTTCGTGGTCTCGCTCAGCGGCGGGGCCGATTCATCGGCCGTGGCAGCGCTCGTTCACCTGCTAGTACAACTCGGCAGCCGCGAGCTCGGTTACAAGCAACTGGCGCAGAAGCTCGCACACATCAAGTCGCTCGCCAAAATCTCGCCCGACGATGCGTCCGGTTCCTTCGTTCACCAATTGCTGACATGCGTCTATCAGTCGACTCGCAACAGCAGCCAGCAAACATTCGAGGCCGCCCAAACGGTGGCTCGCGGAGTGGGCGCCGAGTTCCTGAGTTGGAACGTCGACGACATGGTCGACGGCTTTGTGAGAACCGTATCGGACGCCACTGACCAAACGCTCACTTGGGCCGAGCACGATATGGAGTTGCAAAATATCCAAGCGCGGGCGCGTGGACCCGGCGTGTGGCTACTGGCGAACCTGCGTGACGCGCTGCTGCTAACGACGAGCAACCGCAGCGAAGCGGCCGTCGGCTACGCAACGATGGACGGCGACACCTGCGGCGGCCTCGCGCCGATCGCCGGCATCGACAAGGCGTTTATTCTCGATTGGCTCAAGTGGATGGAGAAAACCGGTCCGGCCGGCATTGGGTCGCTATCGGCGCTCGCAGTGGTGAACAACCTTAAGCCAACGGCCGAGTTGCGACCGCCGTCAGCCGACCAGACCGACGAAGCCGACCTGATGCCGTACCGGCTGCTCGACGCCATCGAACGGGCCGCGATTCGCGACAAGCTGCTGCCGGTCGAAGTCTTCGAAGTGATTCGCCCACAATTCCCGCAGTACGAGACCCGGCAAATCGGCACGTGGGTCGAGCGGTTCTTCCGACTCTGGTGCCGCAACCAATGGAAACGCGAACGGTACGCCCCGTCGTTTCACCTCGACGATGAGAATCTCGACCCTAAGACGTGGTGTCGTTTCCCGATTCTCAACAGCGGGTTTGACAAAGAACTAGCGGAGCTGCGGGAGTATGTCGCTCGGATGGCGACAACGGTGCATTGACTCACACAAAGTGTCTGAATTCTGGCGAATTCAGCTACGGCCTCAAGCCGGCGGTTGAAGCTCAATAACGCATGAGGATCGTCATCATCCTCACGCACCTCTCCCAGAGAGAGAGGCTATATATTTCGTCTCACCGGCAGAGATGGAGAATCCGCAGGCGTCGTTTGGGGACGCATTCTCGACATGCGGTGGTGGCAGCAGGGACCACATCGACTTGCAAAACCGGCTGTTCTTCCTGCGGCTTGGCGACTGCCACCGCCTGGCCACCATTTTTGATCGCGGCCCATTGGGCGTCCATGTCGGACTTGTCGCTATACTGGAACCGCTGGACGCGAGTGTCTTCGTGCTGGTACTGAAACACGGTGGCTTCGAGGCCGTGCGTCACCGCCGCGGAAAAGACGCTGCCGACATGGCGAACATTGTCGTCGACGTAAACGACCGCTTTGATCTCACGGGGCGACTTCTTGAGCATCGTCAGCAGCATCAGCCCCTTGTGCTGGCCGGCCGTCATGAAGACGCCGTCGACATACAACGACGGACGAGGCGGCACTGGTTTGTACTTCTGGATATCTTCCGCCGAGATACCGCTCTCTTCCGGCTTAGCCGGGTCGTACGGCAAGAATGGGCCTGCGGGGACCCCTTCAACCGGCAACGCCGACGACTTGAAATCGTAACCAGTCCGGGCCAGTTCTCGCTCGGTTGGCCCTTGGTACTCCAGGCCGCGAGAGGTCAACACCAGCGTGGATACCCCCAACTTTTGCAGCTTGGAAATGAACTCTGGCTGGTCGGGCTGCGTGGGGTGCATCTTGCCCCGCTCGAAAAGGACGCCCTGCACCTGGAGCAAGCCGGGGAAATCCTTCGCCACCAGATGGGGCGAATTCTTTTCGTTACTAAGCAGGTAGTTCTGCCATTCGAACCAATGGTCGCTGCCCAGGTCGGTGTCCATCGACATGATCGTGTTGTCGATGTCGAGAACCAACAGCACGTGCTCTGCCCCGTATTTGGCTACGTACGCTTCGACGGCCGTGGCCACGTCGCCGAAGTCCTTCGTAGCCAGCAGTTCCGATGCTCGGGCGGCGACGCTTTGGAGCAGCAGAAGTGCGACAAGCAGAAACGAAGCGGCCCTGGCGCGCGGTACGGCATTCAACAGACTTTTACTCATGGATGCCGAATCAGGGTGGGTGGATTGTCGCGCCGGGTCTACCGCTCTAGGATAATTGCCGTAAACCCAAACTTCTACCCATATTCATGTTATGGCCGATCTCTTCCTGCAAAAAGCTATTGAAGAAGCCCGCCTGGGACTCGCCGAAGGGGGCATCCCGATCGGGTCGGTCCTGGTAATTGGCGGCGAAATCGTGGGTCGCGGCCATAACCGGCGGGTCCAGCGGGGGAGCGCCATCCTGCACGCCGAGATGGACTGCCTGGAAAATGCGGGTCGCCTCAGCCCGGCTGACTATCGAAAAGCCACGCTTTATTCGACCCTGTCGCCCTGCGATATGTGCAGCGGCACCGCCCTGCTCTACCGGATTCCGCGGATCGTGATTGGTGAGAACCGGACGTTTCAGGGGCCGGAGGATTACGTCCGGTCGCGAGGCGTTTTACTTGAGATCGTGGATGATCCCGAGTGCGTACGGCTGATGGAAGAGTTTATCGTGGCACGCCCTGAGTTGTGGAACGAGGACATCGGCGAAGTGTAGACCCGTGGGGCAGGCATTCCTGTCTGCCGCGCTTGGCTGCGTTTTCTCCGGCAGACAGGAATGTCTGCCCCACGGTCGGTATTACAACCGGCACGGCGGATTGCCGGTGCAGGCGCGTTTGTAGCGCGTGATGCCCGAGCCACTGCTGACGCGCACTTCGACCAGCGCACCGCAATTCGGGCAATAGTCGGGTTCGATCTCGTCGAGTTGGCCCTGTTCTACCTTTGTGGCGCAGCTTGCGCAACGCTTGGTGTTGGGAATTGCTTCCACGCGTTCGGGATCAATTGGCTCGCGGCAGATTTCGCAAAGGACGGCAGTTTGCCAGTCGCTGTCGTCTTCGTTGACGGCCGCCTGCGACGGTCGGGCAAGGAGCTTTTTTTCCTTGCACAACGGGCAGGTCATGCGTCCGGCGCCTTCGACGAAGAGCGCTTCAATTAACGCGTCGTCGGGTTCGCGCTCGCGGCGCAATTGGCCGATGATCCGCAGCCGTGCAACCGCGTCGTCGCGGCCGCAGATGGTGCGCCAACCGCAGTTTCGGCAAGTGAGCTCGTAAGAAAACATGGTCATTCTGAGCGTAACGAAGAATCTCACCTGTCGGCAAGGTGCAGGGTGGCAGGGGTCGAGGCGTAGCCGAGCCCCCTGCCGAGCGTGCTGGGGGCTCGCTGACGCTCGACCCCAGCCACCTGTCGAATTTGCTACGGATTGTATCCGCGCAAAAATGAGCGGCCTGGCGCCGACCGTCCTAGCGACGCCAAGCCGCATCTGATCAGAATCGTGAATTAGCCCCCGGTCAATGACCGGGGGCTAAATGCCCTGGGGGCTAAAATGTTCTAGGCGACCATCCGCATCGAGTTGGCCGATTCCTTGACGGCTTCGATGAATTCTTCGAAGACGCGAAGATCGAGCGCCGAAGCGGTGTCCGATTCTGGATGGAACTGAGTGCCGATGGCGAACCAGTCGTTCATCCGGCTTTCGATAGCCTCGACGATGCCATCCGGGCAACGAGCCGTCACCTCGAACTCCGGGGCCACGTCGTCGACCGCCATGTGGTGCATACTGTTCACGCGCAACTCGCCATCGCCGTAGACGCGTTCCATCAGCGAGTTGGGCGCGATCTCGAGCGTGTGGCGGTGGGCCGGGTCGAGCGGGTCGTGATGCGGCAGGGCCGTCGGGCGATCTTCCGGAATGTGCAAGAGCAACGTGCCGCCCATCGTGACATTGAGGAGTTGCATGCCGCTGCCGATGCCGAAGACTGGCTGACGGCGATCGGCTAACAGCCGCATCAGTCGGCGATCGAACAATTCGCGGCGCTGGGCGAGTGGGCGAATCGTGGGATGCAGCATCCAACCATCGCGGCGCGGATCCAGATCGGCGCCCCCCACAAGAACCACGCCATGCACACGATCGAGGACTTGCTCCAAGTCATCATCCTGATCGAGCGGCGGGATGATAACGGGAATCCCGCCGACTTTGCTGATCGCGTCGTAGTATCCCGACGCGACATAGGTGAAGCTTGGCTTTTCACCCGATGCGTTGGCGAAATCCGCGTTCAGACCAATGATCGGTTTAAACATACTGCACTCCCTTTTTGGGCGTCGTCTTGACGCGTCCCTGCGGAGCTCTCCGCGATAAGCGTCTGGGTTGGCAACTGTGGATCGCACGCTTGCGAAACCGAGCAGTCCTTGAGGTGGAACGATAGAATCGCTACCACCGGAAGATTTGCCGCGGCTCGCTGCGCACCCCGCTAGGATTGCTGGCCCAGAAGCTTGTCAACTAGCCGGCATAATGCCGGCTGCCGGAATTCCATTCTTCCGGCCCGAAGAACTCCCTTTCTTTGGTTGGCCGTTGTCACTCGGCAAGGTTTGAGAAGTGCAAGTGGGCGTCAGGTTAAGTTGCTGTGAAAACAAAATCAATCACTCCGCACCATATTGATGAAAAGACCGACTGCTAGCACAAGATCGTGTGAGATGCTAGCTGGAAATCCGCTTACTGGCGGCTGCGCGAAAACTTTATGGTCAAGCGGTGATGTTGACGATGGTGGGACCGATCCGAGACGGATCGGCTATATAGCTCGGCCGTTCCGGCCGGGAAAGCAACTTCTTGGCTTCTCGGCCGAGGGGATACCCCGCAGCATAGCGCGCCCGCTACACTGAATTCTTCCCCATTCGCCTCCACATTTTGCCGCTGGCTGCTATGCATTTCCGTCGCGTTTATTTGGAATCGTTCGGCTATACGTTGCCGGACGAGATTGTCACCACTGTCGAGCTAGAGCAGCGTCTGGCGCCGCTCTACCAGCGGCTGCGGTTGCCCGAGGGGCGGCTGGAGTTGATGACGGGCATTCGCGAGCGGCGGTTCTTCCCGCCCGGCACGCGGCCGAGCGCGATCAGCATCGAATCGGCCCGCCGTGCGATCGAGGCCAGCGGGATCGATCGGCGAAATTTCGGGGCCTTGATCCACGGCTCGGTTTGTCGCGACTTCCTCGAACCGGCTACCGCCTGCCGCGTGCATCACGGAGTGGACCTTCCCAACGAGGCGATGATCTACGATCTGTCGAACGCCTGCCTGGGGCTGCTCAACGGCATTGTCCAGGTGGCCAGCATGATCGAGTTGGGCCAGATTCGAGCGGGAGTCGTAGTCGGCACCGAATGTGGCCGCGAGCTTGTGGAAAATACGATCGAGCTACTGAACGCCGATACAACGCTCACGCGCGAATCGGTCAAGAACTCGATCGCCTCGCTCACGATCGGCTCGGCCAGCGTGGCGATCGTCCTCTGCGACGAGGAGCTAAGCCAGACCGGCAATCGACTCACCACGGCGGCCGCCTATTGCGATACCAGTCAGCATGGCCTCTGCCAAAGCCACGGTCTCAAGGCGATTATGCAAACCGACAGTGAAGAACTGATGCGGCAAGGCATCGCTGCGGGCGTACAGACGTTCGATCGCTTCCTGGCTGCTGCCGGATGGGAACCGGAAGACATTGATCGCTCGTTCGGCCACCAGGTCGGTGCGGCCCATCGCAAACTGATGCTGGAATCACTGGGCCTTCAGCCGAAGAATGATTTCGCGACGCTCGAGACACTCGGCAACACCGGCTCAGCCGCGCTGCCGATCACGATGGCCTTGGGCGTGGAGCAAGGACTGTTGCAGGCCGACGATCGGGTGGCGATGCTCGGCATCGGCTCGGGAATCAACTGCCTGATGCTGGCGGTCGAATGGCAGAAATCGGCGGCAGTTGCTCCTGTCGCCGAGTTCGCAAGAATTCGGAGTGCCACCTAATCGCCAGCCACTTCGGAACAATCCAAGCGGGCGCGTCAGGGACTGCCTCCGCCACCAAGGGCAATCGCCAGCACAATACCGATAACTACCACAGCAACGACGCCGATCACGCCCCAAAGCACGAGCGGCGAGGTCTTGCTCGGCGGCACATAGTTCGGCGGCTGCAGCGGATTGAATTGAGCCCGCTCAGCAATCTTGCGCTTCATCTGCTCCATGGCCGGGTCGTGTAGCTCTTCTTCGAGCAAGGAGCGCGACTTGCCGGAGCCAAGCCCGGCCTTCGATCCGCCTTTCGATCCTACTTTGGAACCAACCGACGCGATGTCGCTCGACGTGGCCAGATCGCTGGTTGATGTGGATTGCTTATCGGAACCGGGCGAGGGTTTTTTCGTGGGCCGACGATTGGCGACGCCCAGCACGTCTTCCTCGTCGAGCGGCGCCAGGCCGATTTCTTCCTCCGGACCACCTGCCCCGCTCTTTTCGTCCAGCTTCTTCGTATCGCGATCGGAAACCGAAATCGTGCGGCTACTGCCCGAGGCGGGTGCTTTACCCGAGGAAGGCATCCCCGTGCCAATGTTGAATCGAGTAAACACGCCACTTCCGACCCCGCTGCCTTGACCCGGCTCGCGGGGCTCGATCGTGTGGCCCCCTAGCGACTTGCCCCGCTCGGCTAGCCACTCTTTGAGGTAAGCCGACACATCGCCAGCCGTTTGCGGGCGATCGATCGGCTTCTTCGCCATCATCGACTCGCAGAATTCGACGAGTGACGGTGGCGCATCGGGGCGCACTTTGAAGATTGACTCGGGCCGAGTGGTCTGATGCTTCAAAAGCCGCTCGGAAATCGAGCCTTCTGGAAATGGCGGGCTGCCGGTCAGCAGGAAATAGAGCGTGCAGCCGAGGCTATAGATGTCCGATCGACTATCCGCTTCGTGACTGTTGAGAGCTTGCTCAGGGGCTAGATAGTCGGCCGTGCCCAATACATTCTCTTCATTGGCCATCGTGAGCGAGGCCTGATCGTCTTCCGTTACCTTGGCTAGCCCCAAATCGAGCAACTTCACCGTGCTATGCTTGTCGACCAAGCAGTTGGCTGGCTTGATATCGCGGTGAACAAGGCCCATCTCGTGGGCATGCTGCAGACCATTGGCCACTTGGGCGATATAGTCGGCGGCCGTGTCGTAATCGAGCGGACCGTTGGCCACGACGATCTGATGGAGATCTTTCCCATCGACATATTCCATCACGATGTAATGGACGTTGTTTTCGTTATCGATATCGTACGCTCGGACGATATTCGGGTCGTCCAGCTTGGCCACCGCCCGGGCCTCCAGACGAAACCGCTCCAGATACGATGAATCGTTCACGCGGTTCTGCGGCAACACCTTGATCGCCACACGCCGCCTCATGAGCTCGTGCTCGGCCAAGTAGACGCTGCTCATGCCGCCCTTGCCGATCTGGCCGAGCAGCTTGTACTTACCCAAGCGAAAGCCCTTGTGCTTGCCGGCGAGCAGCTTATCGGCCTGCCAACGCGTGATCAGGTTCTCGGCAATCAACAATTCGGCGAGGCGATTCTGGTCCTCGAGCGCGGCCTCGCCATGAGTGGCGACGGCTTTTTCCAGAAACGAATTGAGTCTGGCCTCTTCGACGAGGTTGCTTCGTCGTAACAGGTCGACCAACTTATTGGTGGTCACCTTCGTCATCGCGCCGTGAAAAGTTATAGGGAGCGCTGGTCGCCGGCGGCATCATTACCGCCGACAAGCGGCCATGCTCCCGATCGCTCTGGCTGGGGCCGAAGTGCGACAGAGAGGAGTGGTCGCCTCGTTCATTTATTTGTCTGTTCCGCCGGATTCCTTTCCCAACCATCTCAACCACGAACGTGGCCAACGAAAATTATATCTCCGTGATGCCTCGCTGGTGGCACGAAAGCGCTCTCGCGCCTTTACCTACAATACCACGCCTAAATGCTTGCTACTAGCAGATTCCGGCCAAATTGTCTTGCAAACTGGTCGCAAAAGCGCCTCAACCGCCCCTGGGCTGACCGCCCAACGCGGCCTTTACGAGGGCCGCATCGAAGTAATTCGTGCTCATTCCAGCGTCAACGACGATCCGCTGGGCATTCAAGCCGCTTGACTGGGGACTAAGCAAAAACGCGGCCACGTTGGCCACTTCCTCGGTCCGCACGGCCTCTTTCCGCAGCGTCGCCTGCTCGGCATACAGGTAGGAATCTACGTAGCCCGGGATGCCGGCAGACGCCGAGGTCTTCAGCAAGCCGGGTGCCACGGCATTGAAACGGACCTGGGAAAATCGACTAAAAGATTTGGCCAAAAACGTGAGCGACGAATCGAGGGCCGCTTTGATCGGAGCCATGTACCCGTAGTTCTCACTGGCCATCTGGGTGGTCGAAATCGAAATCGTCACCACCGAGGCATCGCGAGCAAACAGATCCTTCAGTGCGTTGGACACCGCAACCAGCGAGAAGCAGGAGATATCGAATGCCCGCAGAAAGTCGCGCTTCGCCGTCGCATGAAACGGCTGGGGCTCACCGACGTAGTCGGCAAACGCGATCGAGTGGACGAAACCATCCAACCGATCGAACCGCTCCGTCAGGTCGCGGGCAAGCTGCTCGATCTGGTCCTCGAACTCCACATCGCAAACAAATACCGCGGCATCACCGACGAGCTTCTGCACCTGTTCGCGACGTGCCTCGCTACGCACTGCGTACACGACTTCCGCTCCAGCTTCGGCAAGCACTCGACTCGTATGCCATGCCACGCTCTTACGATTGGCCACACCCATCACGAGGATGCGTTTACCATCAAGTTGCAAGAAATCTACGGGCATAGATGTGGTTAACTTTACTTTGTTAACCACAGAGACACAGAGGGCACAGAGAAGAACAGAAGAGTTTTTGTCCGCAGATAAACACAGATTTAATTCAAGCCAAAGGACCTTCAATTTCTTATCTGCGTCTATCTGTGTTCATCTGCGGATTCTCTTAATGTCTTCTCTGTGTCTCTGTGTCTCTGTGGTAAATCTTTTATGGCCGTGGCGCCATCTTGCAGGCGAAATCGAACGTCACGGCCGTTCGATCACCGACTCTCACCGTCGCATCCAGAAAAAATGCGCCGGCCAACTGCTCGGTCAGTTCAACTTCAAGTATTACGGTGTCACCCGGGCAGACCATGGTCTTGAACTTCACATGATTCATGCGCGAGACGACGGGCACTGAATCCGGATTGTCGGCCACGGCTTTCGCCAAGAGCACCGCTCCCGCCTGCATGGCCGCTTCGCACAGCAAAACGCCGGGAGTCAGCGGAAAGTCAGGATAATGGCCAGGGTACCAGAACTCTTCGCCCGTGAACGTCTTCCGGCAGACAATGTGATTGTCTGTCTGCTCAACGATCTCATCCAGGAGCAAAAAGGGCTCACGGTGTGGAATGGCGGATTTGATGGCTTCCAAAGACATTGCACGGAGTATTCTGTACTGTGTACTGTGTACCAATTCAGGGAGACCTGACGATTTAATGATAACTGCGCAACCAATGAGCCTTTGGGTGCCATGGCCACTGCTCGGAG
>CAZJWY010000122.1:0-16144 GCA_964549545.1 uncultured Planctomycetaceae bacterium
ATGGGAAAGTTACTATTGAGTCGTTCCTAAAAGTTAAGGCACCCAAAGTTCTCGTGTCTTTTTGTGCTTCTCGTGGCTACTCAATCTGGTCATCCGACGGACAGCCATTCTTGGCTAAAGCTGTCGCAGAGCCGCAGTGGGCACGGAGATGAAATATCCAATGACCAAATCTCAATGACCAAAAAGCTGGAAGCAACTTGGTCATTGGAACTTGGTCATTTGGTTTTCTCCGCGTCCTCTGCGCCTCTGCGTGAGATTTCTCCGGCTCCCGGCTCCAGCCGACGGTGCCTACGCGCGCTCCTTAAGCCGGCAAAGGGTTAGCGGCGTAGCCTGCTCCCAGGCCGCCCCGCAATGCTGCAATCCGTTAGCAGGTAGCAACTTGCAGCGCCCTCCAGCGGTCCAGGGAGGAGCGCAAAGTGGCATCCGACCAGAGAGCGGAATTTTCCTTGAAAAAACCGTGACAAACACAATTTGGTTCGGCCCGCAAACTCTTTCCAGCAAATAGTTTGACCCTTTTTTTTCGCCCTACTAGGATAGAAAGATTGGAACGACCGCAACGATAGCATCGAGCGAATCGACTAGGCGGGAGATTTGGGCCATGGACTGTTTGGCGATGCGCACGGCCGCAGGATTCGCGGCGGGCGTCGCCCAGAGGCGGAGTTTGTAATTCCGGTCCCAAGTTCGCTTTCGAAAAAGAAGCACACAAATTTTGTCTGGCTTGGACCGTGCGTTCGGAACCGCGCGGTCCGCGCAACCCTGAGTCGGGTTTAGTACGTCGGGCTTAGGTTAACAGCGAAGAGGTATCTGACGTGAAGAGACGCAACTGGATGGGTCATCATCGATCGGCTGCACGTGGACGCAAAGCACTTGCGCCAATCGTCGGGCGCGCGAAGAGCAAACGCAAGACCTGGACCTTCGAGAAGCTCGAAGATCGCAACTTCTTCTCCGCCACTCCGGTCGAGGCAGGTGCGAACAATCCGCTCTTGCTGCTAGAGACGACGGCCACGCTCTCAAGCTCGACTCCCGAAGGCGCCGCGGCGATCGCGCTCCGCGAGCAGCAGTGGGCGGCGATGCAGGCGAGCCTGGCCGCGCAATCGCCCCTCACCATCGCGCCCTATTCCGTGATCTTGCCGAACGACCCCTTGTTTGCCAGTCAATGGCATTTGCTCAATACGGGGCAGGAAGTTGGCAGAGGCGAATTTCAGCCTTTGTATGGCGTCGCGGGCGCGGATATCAACGTCGTGCCAGTGTGGAACATGCCCCGTGAAGACGGCACGGTGGGCTACACGGGCAAGGGTGTCGTGGTCGCCGTCATCGATTCCGGCGTGCAGATCAGCCATCCTGATCTGAAAGAAAATATCTCGGACACTTTGCGTTTCAATGCCATTACCGGTAGCAATAGCCCGCTTCCCAATTTGAGTGACCCCGACTCGATGCATGGCACGGCGGTGGCCGGCTTGATCGCTGCGGAAGCGAACAACAATAAGGGCGGATCGGGCGTAGCGCCAGACGCCACGATTGTTCCCATTCTGCTTATCGCTCCGGGCGTTTCCGATGAGGCGATCCTCCAGGCATTTCAGTATGCGATCGAGCACGGAGTCGATATCACCAACAACAGTTGGGGGCCGGCCACGGAGCGTCAGTTGAGCTATATCTCGAGCGATATATACGACGTCCTGCGCCGCTCCGTGGTTTATGGTCGCGATGGCCTGGGAATGATCAACGTTTTTGCCTCGGGTAACGACGGCGGCCCCGGCGTGCTGGGCGGAAATTACGACAGCGCCAGCTACAATCCCATTCTCAACTCGCGGTACGTGATCGCTGTGACGGGTGTCGATCACGACGGATTGTACGCCAACGCGGACGGCAGCTTTACATCGTATCCCGAAGCGGGCGCCAATGTGCTTGTCGCCGCTCCGACAGGCTCGAACGTCGCCCAGAATGTTGGGAATGATACCGGTCAAGGCAGCGGCATTTGGACGACCGACCTGGTGGGCGACTTCGGCGCCAATGCTGCTCCGTTGCCGAATGGGATCGATCCGGACAACGACCCCTTGGCAGACCCGAACTACACCTCTCGCTTCAATGGCACCTCGGCATCGGCGCCTCTGGTTTCGGGCATCATCGCACTGATGCTCGAAGCAAATCCCAACCTTACGTTTCGCGATGTCCAGGAGATCCTGGTGCGCAGCTCGCGCACCACGGCCTGGTACGAATCGCCGAGCGCCGCTCGTGGCGACGTGATCACGACTGGCGGTGCCGGATCGGGCTTGTCGGCCGAAGCCTTGGCTCTGAGTTTGGCGTCATCGTATGATCCAAGAGATTTCGCGCGTACAACGACTGCGGCGCCGTCACCGGGTGGCGCGCTTGAAATCGCTGAGGACTGGGGCGATGCGCCGATCGGCTACCCAACCACTTTGGCCGAAAATGGAGCACGGCACTTTTTTGATGACGCCGATCCAGATGCGCTGCGGCTTGGTGCGAATATTGACGCGAACCCTGGTGTTCACAGTGCCAATGCCGATGCGGACGACCTCGACGATATCGATGATGAGGACGGCGTATACATCCCGGTCCTGCGACGCGGACAGACGGCACAAATCATCGTTATGGCCTCAGGCGATGGCTTCCTGAATGCCTGGATTGATTTCAGTCACCAGTCAGACCTGGGGTGGAACACACCCGCTGAGCACGTGCTGATCGATCAACCAGTCGTCGCGGGATTCAACGTTATCAACGTCAACATTCCGGCTAATGCCGAACTGGGAACGTCCTTTGCGCGATTCCGCTTGACATCCGCGGAGGGCCAGGCGCTAACTCCCACGGGCAGCGCGCCCGATGGCGAGGTCGAGGATTATCAGGTAACCATCGCCGAGCCCACCACGTCTGGTCCCACAGGTACCGGCGTATCGAATTACTACACCACTTGGCAGATGAACCAGACGGGCCCCTTCCGCGATCCCGATCCGTATTTTCATGACGATCCGCCAGAGGGATTCTTGTCGCCGGGAAGAAACTCGACGCAGTATCTCGATCCTCTAGCCGATCCGTCGATCACCTTTAATTTGCCTGATCAAGGCCCCAGCACCTTTGGCAGCTCTCCATCTACCGGAAATGATTTGGGTCGTATCAATAGCCACTACGAACTTATGCCCGGGCTGTTTGCGAACGGCGCTGGTTACACCGTAAGTCAAGGTTACGGTGCTTATGGTGACCAGGTAGGGTATGCCCATGGCGTGGTCGATGCCGAGCTAGCTGTGCAGATGGCCAAACAGTGGCACACGCTCGGGCAGCAGCTTGCGCCTATGACCGAAAAGACGGTGACGACGTTTATCGCGCCCGGCTTGCCTATTCTCGGCGCCGAGAAAATGGCGAACAATGGCATGCTCGTTCCCGGCGGCATCGGAACACAGAGTGGCTTCATCGCCTACTGGAACGAATACAATGCCGATCCCCCCGCGCCATTTGATCCAGCATCGGCCCCTTCATGGCCGCGTGATACGCGGGGACTTTCGTACCGCGATTATGTCGTGCCGCCGAACAATCAAATCAACGTCGAATGGGTAGAGGTCAAGCTCACGATTTCCGATGCGGCGGACCTAAACACCCTACGGATCATGCTCACCTCGCCCGACGGCACGCAGAGCGAGTTGAACCATTACTATGCGGATAGCAGTTTCCGTCCATATCAGCCGCAGTTTTTAGCGAATCCGTGGTTCGACACCCCTGGGGGACTTAACTCGCTGGGGGATGGAACAGTTGTTTGGACGTTTAGCACCAATCGTAACTGGGGCGAGAGCACGAATGCCGCAGTGATTCTCAATCCGATTACCGGCGAGCCCGTCGCCGGACCAGGTGGCGACCCGATCTTCCGCAACTGGGAGTTGCATATCGAAAATTGGGGACCGAACGACATGACGCTTGGGAGCATCGAGATCGTCTGGCATGGCAAGGAGATTGCCGCGCCGTCGCAGGTCGTGAAGTTCCAGTCTGGCTTCGACACGGGCGAGTACGTCACGCTCCAGCAAGGCCAGAATGCCTGGGATCAGCGGTGGCTCAACGGCGATGTGACCTCGGGCTGGGAAGTTCCCATGGCGCAGCGCATCCAGGGTAGCATCGGCATCGATCAGAACGGCGATGGCAACTTCAACTACGATCGCTACGTGCAGGAAGTCAATGCGTTTAACGCCTTTGGCTACAACGCCAATGCGCCGCGCTCCGAAGACATCATTCGCCGGCCCGATTACACGGACGTCAACGGGAACGGCGTTTACGATGCCGGCACCGATATCGCCAACCAAGAGGACTTTGCCGCCAACATTGTCGTTTCGCTCTATCGAGTTGACAAAATAACGGGCGTGGTCGGTGCAGCGCCCGTGGCTTACTTCCTGACCGGCGCCGACGGCAACTTCTACTTCGATGTCGATCCGACGTACGAGTACGTGATTCGGATCACCGATCCAGATGCTCGCGAGATACTGGACGATGTCACCCAACCAGACGGCTACATGAAGGACTACCAGACCGAATGGCGGGTAACGCCCGACTGGTTCTTCGCTCCGGATCATGACAATGTCTATAGTACGACCACGGCGAACAACTTCATCGAGGTCTTCGACTTTGTTACACAGACGACTACCCTCCAGCTTTATAAACCTGGCGCGATTCTATGGGGCGCTAGCGACGCCAACGGCGACGGCGTTTTGACGAACGGCCCGATGCCGTATCGGTATGATACAGGTCAGATCGACATCAATGGCGATCCAATCCTGAGCGACCCGATTCCGATGGCAGTGAAGAACGTCAACTTCCTGCTCAAGGCGACGCCCACGCAAGAACAGTTCACCGTTACCGGCAGCGTATTCGCCGACTTGAACAACGATGGTGTGTTCAACGGCAGCGACGCGAAGCTGCCGGGCATCACGGTCTACGTCGATGCGAATCGCAACGGCGCGTATGAGCTGGGCGAAACGTCGGTGACGACCGACAGCAACGGCAATTACACGTTGCCCGTGCCCTCGGCCACGCCCGGTACGTTCTCCATCGGCGTGCGGCTGCCAGGGCAGGATTGGCAGTTCAAGTCGCCGGGCAGCGGCGTGCAAGATGTCTTCCTGCCAAGTTTCCCGCAATCCACCAATTTCGCGCTGACGGCTCCGACCAATGCCTTCCCCAGCAATCCGGCGCCGGGATCGCTCGGCATGGTGATGGGCGTCGTCTTTAACGATGCCAATGCGGATGGAATTCGCAATAACGGCGAAGCAGGCGCCGCCGGCGTTCGCGTGTTCATCGACGCGAATCAAAACGGCGCTTACGACTCCGGCGAAGTCGTCGCGATGACGGCCTCCAACGGATCGTTTGTGTTCACCAACGTCACGCCGGGCAGCGACATCTGGATCGATATCGATATCGCCAACGAAGGAACCGACAACGCGCCGCTGATTCTCACGAAGCCAACGGCCGCGCAGGGTGGTCACCTAGTTGCGGCGGTCGGCGCCGGCGGCACGGCGATCGGTTACACGTTTGGCGTGTTCGATCGAACCGGCAGCGATTGGGGCGATTTGCCGAACCAGACGCTCGCCGCGGACAACGGGCCGCGCCACAAAGTGGTCCCTGGCTTCCAGCTTGGCGCCACGAACAGCGGTGAAGTCAACGGTACGGCGAGCAGTGACTCGACTGCCGACGCGGGCGACGACGGCGTTATTCTGGTTGGTGGCGTCCTCAAGCCCGGCGTCAATACGCTGCGGGTTACCGTGATGGGCGTCGGTGGCTTGCTCACCGGCTGGATGGACTTCAACGGCGACCTGCTGTTCGACGAGAGCGAACGCCTGCAATGGTCGCTCAATGGCGTCAACTTGGGTGGCGAGGCCGACATCAACCCCGGAACCTACGATCTGCAGATCACGGTTCCGGCCACCGCGGATATCCGGCCCATCGCGGCGCGGTTCCGTTGGGGCGAGCCCGGCTTGTCGTTTGTCGGCGCGTCCCAGATCGGCGAGGTCGAGGATTACTTCTTCATCTTGAACGCTTCGCCTGGCGACTACAATCGCAATGGCGTTGTCGACACGGCTGATTACAACGTGTGGTTGAAACAGTCGGGAACGAACGTTACTCCATTCTCTGGCGCCGATGGCAACGGTGACGGCGTGGTCGACCAAGCGGACTACAATATATGGAGAGCAAATTACGGCAACGTCTATCCAGGCGCAGGCTCGGGTTCGGCCGCCTTGGTCGCCGACTTGGGTGGCAGCCAAGAGTCACCGGCTCCTGCAGCCGGGTTGAGTGACGATCTTGGTGGTCTGGGTGGATCGCAACCGGCTGGCGTTGCACCCGGCGTGGGTAGCAGCGTAGCGGATGGCTCGTCCGTTTCGAGCTCAGCGTTGTGGGCTGTATTTGCTTCTGACAGCTCGTCTGGCTTCACTCTGGCTAGCGACAGTGTGGTTTACTCCTCTTCGGCGGCTGCCGGGGCATCGAGGTACGATCTGCTGTTGCTTGACCAGACCTGGGCCGATTTGGACAGCAGCACATTCGACAGCGATGACTCGCTCTACAGCGACGACACGGCAGAGGTGGTTACGTCGAACGACTTGGCCCTGGCCGCTGTGCTGAATGACCAGGACGAGTGGTGGAATACACTTTAGTCTGCAACGTCGCCACGACCTGTTAAGAATTGCATCTTACAAGCCGGCAACCCAAATGGGTTGCCGGCTTTTTTATTCGATTTAGCGTCGGCCGCCAGACCGAATCTCAACCAACTCGCTCTATGCCTACGAGAAAGTAATCCGCTCTAAGCACTCGATCCGACGCTAGTCGTTTCGATAACACGCATCTGCCGCCACTTCCCAAGTCGAAAGCGGATGACATACGTCACTGCGGCAATCAGGCACCAAAACACGATCAACGCCCAGCAGCCGAACACGTTCAAATGCCAGACCTCGACGCTGAGGTAGCTGAAGCCAGCGAGCAGTGTGGCGAGCACCAGGCTCACGAACAGTAGAAACCGAGTGTCGCCCGCTCCTTTGAGCGAGCCGACGAAGATCATTTGCGTGGCGTCCAGCAGATTGTAAGCCGCGACGAACTTCAAAAGCAGTGCGGCGACTTCGCGAACCTCCTCGTGGTTGGCTGCCGAACCGGCATCGTGGCTAAAGAACCCGGTCAGAAAAATAGATGGCACAAGAAGGTAGAGCAACGAGATAAATGTCATATATCCCAGTGCGATCTGTAACGACGTAATCGTCACGTTGGCGGCCAGATCGTCGCGATTTTCACCAAGCCGCTCACCGACGAGCACGCTTGTGGCGATATGCAGTCCATAGATCGGCATGAACGCGAGCGAGCTCACGCTGAACGCCATGCTCGTGGCCTCGGCCGCGACGCCGCCCAATTGCGCGACCAATACGACAAACATCGTAAAGCCCGTCACGTCCAGCAGCATCTGGATCCCGCTTGGCCCGCCGAAATAGAGTATTCGCCGTACTAGCGCGCCATCCCAGCGAAAGCCGGTGATCGTGCCGAATCTCTCGCGGTAGCGAGGCTGGAGAAAGAGAATCAAATAAATCAACGCCTTAAGCCACAGGCAGACAACGGTTGCCGACGCGGCCCCAGCTACGCCCCAGGCGGGAAAACCGAAGTGCCCAAAAATCCAACAGTAATCGATCACGATGCAGATCACATCGATGGTCGCTTCGACGATCATCATAACCCACGTCTGGCCTCGGCCGCTGTAGAATGAGGCGATTGATTGAGAGATGAGAATGGCTGGCCCACCGGCGCACATGATCTGGAAGAACTTGATCTCGGCCGCCAAGATCTCGGGATCGTGCTTGGCCTTTCCGAACAGCCAGGGTGCAACTGGCAACACAGCAAGAAACAACAAGCTGCAACCCAAGGCGATCCACACGGCCTGCCAGATCACAACGCCGATGCGGCTTTGTTGGCGCGCGCCATCGTACTGGGCCACAAAGGTATTCGCGTACGTGCAGATCCCCAGCGGCAACGACGCCACGGCAAACCAGGCAATCGAGGCCGAAAACGCCCCCGCCATCGCCGCTCCCGATACATGATTGAGCATCATGCGGTCGATGAACGTGAGCATCGTCCAGGAAAGACTTGAGACGACTAGCGGCGCCGCGACGCGCATCACCTCGCGCCCGCCACTGGGGCGCGTCCACCAGGTGTGCCCGGCATTCAAGGCGGGGTTTTCGAGCGTCAAAGTTCCTCTCGCTCCATAAGATAGGTCCCGCGAGCCGAGCGGGACCTCAACAGCCCCACAACGCTCCGACTTACGCCAGCCCCTTCCGAGAGACCGGCGATTTCGATCGTATCAGGACATGCAGAGCAGGAGGAGGGTTGGGGACGAGCCCCACACCCAAGCAGCGCGACACTTTGATTTCGGATAGGCCGACATAGATTGACTCTTTCAGTGGATGACTAGTCCACCATGCCCGGCCGAAAACTCGGCTAGACTTTATTGCACCCGCATTATGTTCGACGTCGCCTAAAAATGTCAACTTTAGGGCCAACTGCCGGAATCGCGCAGGATTCCTCATTAGCATTTGGTATCCTCTTAGCATGGAAACACCCGATATTCACATGGCGTTCTGTCTCATTCTTGGCCTAATTGGTAATTACCGTTCTGAAGACTACAACCAACCCAAAGACCTGCCCACGTTTCTTAAATGGCTTTCGGACCACAATCACGAGGACGTGGTTGAGTTCATCTCTGTCGATCCCGATGTGTCAGCAGCTGTTTGGGAATTGCTCGAATCCGACCTGTCACTAACGCTTGCGGAAATGTCTACGCTCGATTCAAAAACAATAGATGCGGCGAAGGACGGCCGATTTGGGCGTCTGGCAAGTACGGTCGAGGCAGCGTACGCGTAACTTCGAAAAACGATCGCACGGGATGCCCCAGGAATTGCGAGGAGAGGCGTGACACATTTACCAATAGCCGGCCCCTTAATTAAAACAACCAGTACCTTTACTCATTCTTTAGGGGAAGCTAATGAACGCGAAACTCCTTTGTTTGTTCGCTGCTGCCATTGCAACAAATGCCAGCGCGAGTCCATTAGTCCTTGATCAATCATTTGAAACCTATGGCGGTTACGCCTCGGTTTCAGCGGACCTACGACAAGCACAGACATTTGTCGTGGGCATCAGTGGCGAATTAGCCAAGCTTGAGCTTGCGTTACGGCCTGAGGATATTCGTGATCTGACCTCGCCGGCGGAGGTTCAGGTTTTGATCGTACGGACGTACAACCATGTACCTCGGGCGCTTCCCGAAGATGTGTTGGCGACTGCAACCGCATCGTTTCCGAACGCGGGTTTTTTGCCGGTTGAGACCGGCGCACCTCAATCCGTTCAGCCTTTCCTGTGGGTTCCCATTGACTTGCCTCCTACTGCGTTCGTCGCGGGAGACGAACTTGGGATTGTTCTGTCGAGTTCGACTTCGCATGGATATCAATGGGCAACTGCCTTTCCGGGAAGCTATCCATTAGGCGAAGGATACACCGGACCGCCGGCGAATATGGGGCATCCGCTAAGCTACAATCAGCGAGACTATCTGTTTCGTACCTATATGGCTCCCATACCCGAGCCCTCGACAATGCTTTTTACGCTCTTCGCTTTGGTTACTCTGCCGCACCGTCACCGCAAAGCAGTCCCCCAGAATCGCTCCTAACGCGTTCCGAGGGGTCGGGGCGAGGTCTGATACCTCGTGCGCGTGGCACACCCGTCGCTGCAAAGCGGCCCCCCCCCGCAATCGCTGGCGATGCGTTTGGACGGGCAAAGTAATGGTTAAAACGCTGCTGCCGAGATAACGCTATACTGGCCTTTATGTCTAAGCCCATGCATTGCTCGTTCTGCAACCGGACGGAACCACAAACCGGCCCTCTGCTGGCGAAGTTGGACGGCAGCTTTAAACGCCACGCCGTTCGGATTTGTAAAGACTGCGCCGAGAACGCGATTGAAGTCATCGACAGCGAGGTCTTGCGCCGAGCTGGTGAACGCCCAAGATTTCAAGAGAGCTGACGCTCACTCCCACCATCGCGTCTAACGGACCACGTATGGACGATCAAGGAACCAGGCTTGAGAGCAACAGCCGCCTAAAGAACTTGGGAAACCATGAAATCAATCAGCGCCTCAATTGTGATTGCAAGTGGTGCGGCGCTTCAGATAGGTGCTTGCAACGCCGAATGGAATCGAGAATCAACGTGGAATATCGGTGTGATCCTCATGCTCTTAGGTATCGCTGCGTGGGTGTATGTTCAAAAGACCGACAAGTAATCGCCCTACCGCTCATTGCCGGTGCGGGCTTTTTCATGCGCGGTAGAATGGCCGGCATGAGCACAGAGGCCGTTGACGATAAGTTGACGAAGGAAGCCGAGAGACTGCGACCCCAGCACAATAATGCGCCGTCAGCGCGCTAGCGGCACAGCACCAACCTTTGGAGCATCGGTATGTGGTACCTCATAATCTCCATCGCCTTGGCAGCGGCTTTGAACGGGCTTCATCGCCTGTGCCTTCGGCTAGAGGAGCGAGGCTTGCTTTACTACATACATAAAAGGCCTTCGAGCAGCGCCGCCGGAGCTTTCGTCGCTATGCAGCAAGCGATAGAGCCTCAGTCCCAATATGTAATTCAAGTTACAGAGGAAAAGCGGCATCATTCGGACGACGAAGCGCCAGGGCAATGCGAACGGCTTAAGCGCAAACACGTAACGCACTACAATGTGTAGTCACTGCTTAAGTGCACTACATCACTAGCCCCTCCTGCTTGGTAACCGCGGAAAACGCGCCCTCCCCCATGAAGCCTGACGAAAACATTTCCGATCCGACAAGATTTACTCGCCGCCGTCTGCTTGGTTCCGCAGCGGCCACTGCCGTCGCCGCCGCTTCGGCCCTCATGCCGCCCAATCTGCGACGCGTACTGGCAGAACCCTCGCCGAGCAGCGGGTCGATGCGAGACATCAAGCATGTTGTTCTTTTGATGCAAGAGAACCGCTCGTTTGATCACTACTTCGGCACCCTGTCGGGCATTCGCGGATTTGGCGATAAGAATGCCCTCATGTTACCCAGCGGGAGATCGGTCTTTTACCAACCGGATCCGCAGAATCCCAAGGGATACTTGCTGCCATTCCACCTCGATACGAGGAATACCAGCGCTCAAAAGATCCCTTCAACAAGCCACGCTTGGGGCGTGCAGCACGCTGCCTGGAATGGCGGAAAGATGGACAACTGGATGCCGGCCCATCGTGCAGCGGATGGAAAGGACGCGCCCTATGTCATGGGCTACCACAAACGAGCCGACATTCCATTCCAGTTTGCATTGGCGGAAGCATTTACAATTTGCGACTCATACCACTGCTCGGTCATGGGACCAACGTTTCCCAACCGCATGTACTGGATGACCGGTACCATCGACCCGGAGGGGAAGGCAGGCGGGCCACTAATTAATAACGATATCCCGGCGGGCGGGATGCGGTGGACAACATATGCTGAAAGACTTGAGCGAGCCGGCGTAAGCTGGAAGGTGTATCAGCAGCAGGATAATTATGGCTGCAACATGCTGGAGCACTTCCGTACTTTTAAGCGAGCTGCTCCTGATTCAGGTTTGTACAACAGAGGGATGGTGCGCGAGCCCGACGGCAAGTTCGAGTACGACGCGATTAATGACAAGCTGCCTACAGTGTCCTGGATCATTCCTCCTAGTACGCAATCGGAGCATCCAGATTTTATGCCTGCGGCCGGAGCTGCGTTTGTTGCAAGTAAACTAGATGCCATCGCTGCGAATCCAGAGGTCTGGGCGAAAACTGTATTCATTCTCAACTACGATGAAAACGATGGGATCTTCGACCATGTGGCACCCCCCGTTCCACCGCCAGGCACATCAAATGAGTTCGTAAAAGAGTTGCCAGTCGGAGCCGGCTTTCGCGTGCCTTGCATACTCGTGTCACCATGGACAGCCGGAGGTTGGGTCTGTAGCCAGATGTTTGATCATACCTCGGTTCTTCAGTTTGTTGAAAAGCTGACTGGCGTCAAAGAGCCAAATATTTCGGAATGGCGTCGTAAGACATTCGGTGATCTAACGGCAGGATTTCGGTTTGGAGGGCAACCAGCGAAACCGCCCCAATTGCCCGATACTGTCAACACTTTGAATCGTGCGCGATATGAGGCCGCTTATCTGCCGCCGCCAACTCTACCGGGCGCGGAACAGAAGCCGCCGGCGCAAGAGGCCGGCGATCGCAAGCGTATTTGAAGGCTTAGCTTCAATGCCCCGGCGTTCGCGACGCGCCGGGGCCATTTAAATTGTCAAAGATCCCGGCCCCGCGGCCGTCGCCTTGCGGCTCACACTTTGCTCAGCTCCGCCAACGGGATGTCCGCGGTCTTGGCCAGTTCGATCACAACCTTGCCCACCGCGTCCGTCATCACCACATCCAGTTGCTCGTTGGTCTGAGAGAGCGTTCATCGTCCATGCAAGCGCCGGAACAAACGCGCCTACCATTTGGAGTTTCAGCGCAGCCCAAGAATCGCTGAACGCCTTGAGGGCATCGCCGGCTTCATCTAGTGCTGCGGCAGTGTCTGTGCTAATGATTGCGCCTGTAGCGGCTGCCGCATCACCTTGCTCGATAATCGCAGCGGTGCCTGCCTCAATGAGGGCAGACAATTCTTTTGCGCCCTTGCCGAAGATTCCTTGTGCTGCAGCAGCGCGCTCCGCTGGGGCTATGATTTTGTTACCTACGGCGTCGGCATTCACATTGTACACCTGACTACCCCGTTTGATGAATTGTTAAGATCGATTCCCAAAGCGGTGCAGTCAGGGGCTCCCATCGCCTGACACGACCGGACATCCAAAAAAGAAACCCGCGAGATTGTCGCGGGTTTTGCAGTGTTGTCGATTGCTGGCTTTCGTTGCCCAAAAGTAATAGCGGTTGGGGAGGGATTCGAACCCCCGGTGACATTACTGCCACGCCGGTTTTCAAGACCGGTGCCTTAAACCACTCGGCCACCCAACCTTACACCAATTACAGCGATTTTTGCTTTTGCTCGGCATCTTTCAAGATGCCGGTAGTTACTCAAAGGTTCTACAAGACAGTAAAGTTCCCGTGCTCAGAGCTGGAGCGAGCGGAGCTGGCACCAGCTAAAACCGACAATACCGTGGCCAGCAATTCTACTCGCAACTGTATCGTTGCAAAACCTCCGGTTTGCCGCGGATGAGCCCAACCGCCTGCAGCGACAAAGTACCATTCGAAGCGAGGGAGGAAGGGGGAGTTAATTGCCTTTGACTCCGTCTTCCAGCGCATTCAAGATATTCGCGAAATCAACGAACATAATCGTTGTCCCATCAATTTCTATGACGCCATTGGAAGACTTCAGCCCGCCAGATGCATTAGGGTAAAACTTTTCCAATGTGGCAATTGGGACTACCGGCACGTTAAGATGGCTCTCGATAAGCAGTATATGCCCTTTCGTCAATGGAAGCGATTTGTCGTAGTCCGTGTTAAACGACCGTCTAACGGACCATCCTTTACTACGAGCCATGGCCTCGAGAACTTTGTAATAGGGATCATTTCCGATGATATACACCTGCGGGACCACGGATACAGCGCTTTTCGGATCTACAGGCAACAACGCAGTGTCGAGTGCTGTGAAATAGGTGCGTGTTTGCTCTTTCCATTCTTCCCACTGCAATGACATGACCATCTGCTTTGGGTCGCTACCTTTGTGGTAAGCAAATCGATTGCCGGGAAGAATGCGCATTTCAGGCGAGTATTCGCTGTAAATCAATTTCGCCCCAGGGTCGAGCAATACCCATTGTTGGTCCAGATAGACTTCTAAGAACACGTGCCCGGACCACGACTCGAAAGCCCTTCCTTTTTTGAAATCCCAAATCCATGGCACATCCATGGTCTTGACCCATACTGTGGGGATGCCGGCCGCTCTAAGCAAGGCACCGCAAACGATCCCCTGGTCGGCACATCCGCCATAGCATTTTTCTCGGGCGACATCATCAAAGTCGCGCCATTCATAAGCTACCTTAGGGTTGTAAGTCAGATATGAATCCATCCAAGATAGTATTTTTCTAATAGTTTCGCGGTCATTTTTACCTTTTAGTGCATTCGCCTGCTTCTGTATGGCTTCGCGGTTCCCCAACGTAGGCGGAATGGCGAGATAATTCTCGGGCACGGAATAATCAATCGTGTCGGTGGCGGGCGTCGCAGCCACAGCAAAGGAAGGCAGGATGACCAACAATAAGATTTGCAGACGTGCCATATAGGTTCGCCGTGACGGGTAGGGAAGATACCTCGATACCCGGTCAGCCGTTCTAGTGGGGTCCAACGGGGCTTGTCCGATTGAAAAACGCGGGGATTACGACGCATTGCCGAAGATCGGCAGAATTTCAAGACCACCGCTCGGCCACCCAACCTAGTTGTGCGTTGCTGCGAGAACTGCATTTTCCTCGAAATTGGGCGGTCGACTAGTGGTCTTTTCGAGATGAATCGATGGCAACCGAGCTTGCGGTGACCGTGTGGCTCGAATTTTTTCGAATTCAATGAGTTCTCTACCATCATGACAAATCATTCCTGGATGGTTTTGCTCGGATGAATTCGACCCGGCCCGCGCAAAATGTCGTAAACCTGGGGAATGGGAAGGTTTTGCCGGGGCGTTTTTTTCGGGGTGTCGTTGTAAAACGTTCGTTAGCATTGTGTTGCGACCTCTGTACAAAGTTGGAAATCACGTTCACCGGTGCAAAACTCCTGGATATTGCGCCGAGGGGATTGCGAGTGTGCCTTGTTTCCGAGCGTACGTCCAAAAATTCGGCAGGCAAAACTCGCGGGGTTTTATCTAATATGAGCGTGACGTGGCGATAGCAAGGACTTTTTCGAATTTTCAAAGGGCGGCTTTATCCAGCGGTGGCTGGAGGGGGCGTTGCCCAAAAAATCTCGCTAAGCCGCAGGCGATTGGATAATGGTTTTCTGCTAACGGGTCTATCTTGGGGCTGGACGCAGGAGAACTGCAAAGTCCAAGGCGAAGGGGTCAGGTCCATGTTTTCGGTTAGCGCTTGCGGGCTGGCTTGTAACCGACTGGCCGAAAAATGGACCAGACCCCGACTTTGCAGTTCTCCTAGGGCTGGACGTAGATTTCTGGGCAAAGACGGCGAGTAGTATACGCATGAACATATCAGATCGTGCGGCCAAATGCAACCGTTTTTTGTGGCCACCGGGTGAGTTCAGGCGGAAGTGGGTTGGTGGAATAAAAGAGTGTCTCACGCAGAGACGCAGAGGAAATACTTCTCCTCGTTCAACGCAGTGGTCCCCTCCTCACCCCCTACTGCGGAAACAAGTAGTGCTGCTGGAGCCACTCCTCTATTCGCAGCATAGTCAGCTTTTGTCCGTCCAGTAACCGAATGATCCTTACCAATCATCAGCCCCGCTACGCCGGTCGCATGGTAGAAGATATTGGCTGAGTCCATGGCATCGAAGCCACCGCCCGTTCGGAAGTAAACGCCACTAGGCACCGTGTTGGAAGCATAATTCGTTTGATCGGTGTCCCAATTCAGTTTACCAGGTCGATACGGCTCGACCTGCCCGATTGGAACGCCATCTCCATCAAGTCCGGTAACAAGTGAATTAATCCCGTCTGTCCCAAGAGTGGCGAGGTCCGCAGCGGCTGGACCAACAAACACAAGCAACAGCATTAGACAGCTTGCTACCGCGTAACTGCTCCTACTGTTGCAGACACGATATACGGCGGGGCTGGTAATCAATGTTGTCAAAACAAACTCTGTCCTTGGCACACAACAAAAGGCAGGGGAGTCGCCCCAGAGCACCGAGCCGTCCAGGCCTCGCAAGCTCTGTTGGAGCTAGTGATTCCTCATGAGCCGCACGATCAAGCCAAGTAGACCAGCAACTCCCGCAGTTGCGATGAGAAAACTTCGTAGTGTGAATCGTTTTGACCAGCGTAGCCAGGGAATGGCGGCGCAAATCGCGGTTGTAAGAATTAGAAAGCGGTGTGGTATGAGAGCAATTGCACCTGTAGGTCCGTAGTGAATTCTGAGAATTGGCGGATTGGGATTGAATTCTGGAGGACGCGCATTAGTTTTACTGTCCAAAGCCGCATGGCGGCATGTAAGTGATTTTGGTATTTAGGC
>CAZJWY010000123.1:0-16048 GCA_964549545.1 uncultured Planctomycetaceae bacterium
CTCACGGGACAGGGGTGCCATGCCCACGGCTTTGCGTGGGCATGCCGAAATACTGTCAAAACATGGCCACTCCGAGCAGTGGCCATGGCACCCACGGGCTCATCCACTGCGCAGTTATCAATAGACATGCTTTACACGACTTAATTGTAATGCACGAACTGAAGTCCGTCCCACGCAACCTACGTTGCCCAGCCGAGTGCTTGTAGTAGTCGCATTAGCCAGTAGGAGATCGTGGCCGAGACGGGAATGGTGAGAATCCAGGCCCAGGCCATGCGTTCGACGATCGTCCACTTCAGTGCGCTAAATCGCTTCGCCGCGCCGACACCCATGATCGAAGCCGAGACGTTGTGCGTGGTCGATACCGGAATTCCATAGTGCGATGCAACTCCAATGATCAGCGCCGAGCTGGTTTCCGCGGCGAATCCATTGACCGGGTGCAGTTTCACCATCTTATGGCCGAGCGTTTTGATGATGCGCCAGCCTCCGGCGGCCGTGCCCGCCGCCATAACGAGCGCGCACATCACTTTGATCCACATTGCGATGGCCAGGTTCTGGCCCGGCTCTGGCGGGTTGACGTGGAGAAACGAGAGCCACGCCGGTAGGTTTTCCATTCGTCCCGCTGCCGTGCCCGAGGCCAGCGCCAGGGCGACAATGCCCATCGTTTTCTGCGCGTCGTTGGTGCCGTGCATCAGACCCATTCCCATCGCGCTAAACAACTGGGCCTTGCCGAATACAGTATTCACTGTCTTCGGTTTCCAATTGCGCAGCAGGATGTACAAGAACGACATCACGAGGTAACCCAGCACAAATCCCATCAGCGGCGAGCCGATCATCGGCACTACGACCTTCCAGAGAAGACCTTTGCTTGGGTACCAGTGATCGGCGTCAGGCATGGTCCAAATCACGACATGCCAGCTCCGCGCGGCAGCGACCGCCGCTCCCACGAGCCCGCCCACAAGCGCGTGGCTCGAGCTGCTCGGCAAGCCGGCGCTCCAGGTGACCAGATTCCAGACGATCGCGCCAACCAGCGCGCAGATCAGCACTTCTTGCGAAGCGACCTTCGGATCGACGAGCCCCGATGCGATGGTCGAGGCGACGGCCGTGCCCCACAACGCGCCAATCAAGTTGGTGAACGCCGCCATGACGACGGCTTCGCGCGGCGTCAGTACGCGGGTGGCCACCACCGTGGCAATCGAATTGGCCGTGTCGTGGAAGCCGTTGATGTACTCGAACACCAGGGCTATCAGGATCACGACGAAGATCAACGTCATGCGTAGCGCCGGGCGTTAGGAGTTCTTGAGCACGATATGAGAAACCGCGTTGCCGCAATCGCGGCAGCGGTCGATGGCTCGCTCGAGCAGGTCGTACAGATCGCGAACCATCAGTGCCTGCAGCGGATCGAACCTGCCGCCGTAGGTGTCGCGCAACAGATCGAGCATCAGGTCGTCTGCTTCCCCTTCGATTCCTTGCAGGCGATCGTTCATTTCCTTGACCGTTTCCAGCGGCGGCATCTTGCGCAGAAGTCGCACCATTTGCGAGAGCGTTTCGGTCGCTCGTTGCATCAACTCCACTTGCCGCGTGAAGTCGACATCTGCCAGCCGCTGCGGGGCCAGGTTGTAGCGCTCGGCGAACTTTTCGATCACCTTGCAGATGCGGTACATCGAGTACGACAGCGTCTCGATATCTTCCCGCTCCAGCCCCGTGATGAACGTATTGACCAGCTCCTCGCTGATTTGCTCGGTGATGCGCTTGTCTTTGCTGCGAGCGAGGGCAAATTCGTGGAGCGGATGCGGGTGCTTGCCGTTCTTGAGCAGCTCGACCAAGAGCCGCGTGAGCGATTGGGTTTCGTCTGCGCTGGCCTCGAGCAGATCGAAAAACTTCGCATCCTGACTAAAGTACTTCTGAAGCGAAAACATCGAGGGAATCCACCGAATGACGACCGAGCCGCGCTACAATCCACTGCGGGCTTGAAACGATCATCTCAGGTCGCGGACCCCATCGCAAGGCACCTCAAAAGGGCCTGTTTTTCAGGCAAAAAATGCTGTTGCGAGGTTCCCTGAAACTAGGCCCGCGGAAATCCGGTCTTCCTATCCAAGCAGCCCAAATTATGCAGTCGAATTTTACGGCAATGTAATGGCCTGTCCGTCGTCTGGTTGGGCGAGCGCCGACCACAAATTAAAGTCGATCTCGTTGGGAAGAAATCGGGCCGAGCCGTCGCAGAGCGTCATATCCACGCCGCCGGGATGAAAGCTATAGGGCGTATAGAAGTTGTTGCAATTGAGGAAGCAGTCGCCGGCGGCGGGCGCGGTGGTTACTTTCGGATCGATGGCGTAAAACATCTCGCCGTTCACGCCGGCCCAAGTGCCTGCGTAATAATTCTGCGCTCCCAGTGGCTGACCGTTGGCGTACCGTTCCGGCCGGCCTCCTGCTTCGACGAGCAGGATCGTGCGGCTCGTGCCATCGGTGATCTGGCTGAGCTTGAGTGGCTGCTCCGGCTCGAACATGGGGCTCAGCGGAAAGATCGCGCGAAAGACTCCCTTGAAGCGTTTCGTTTCCTTGTCGACGACCACGCGAATACCGAAGTAATCGGTTGCCTGTCCGGTGCGCCCTTGATCGGGAACACCGAGCGCATAAAACGCCAGGTTGTTCACGATCTTCATCTGGCGATTGCCCGGCGTCGACGGGCATTGATACAACGGAACCGGCGTATTAACGACCGGTTGGTTGACCAGGTGATCGTATCCTTGCGTGTAATCGTAGGTGTCATGGATCACGCTTTCTTCCAGGTAAGGCAAGATCAGCGTGAAGAACCCGTTGACGACGGCGCCATGATTTCCGATCGATGTGTCGGCCAGAATCTTGAATTCGTATCCTGCCGGGAGCGCTCGTCGCGAGTTGACATAGTTGTGTACTGCCAGCCCGATCTGCCGCATGTTGTTGAGGCAACTCGATCGCCGGGCCGCTTCGCGAGCCGCTTGAATCGCAGGCAAGAGCAACGCGACCAGCACGCCGATGATGGCGATGACGACCAGCAACTCGATGAGCGTCATGCCACTATCCAGCACGCGTTGCAAGGCTCGCGTAGTTCGGCAATGCGAGCGCGTGGAACGACAATCTTCCATCTACGCAGCATACGCGATCAAACTTGCGACTGTACACAGAAAGGCAAGCACCTATTGTCACCCCATGAGCAGGTGGTGACAGTCGATTGCTTCGACATGCGCGCCGATTAATTCGACGCCCGGATCTGAGCAGTGCTTGCAGTAATACATTACGCCTTGAATATGTCGACGGGGGAGTCGTAGCTTGGGAGCTCTACTAGGCATAGCCCATGATCGCACATTAGCGAAATCAAATGATAACCAGACTTCGACCAATCCGGTTTTTACTTCTGCCATCAGCGATTCTAATCACCGCGTGCAACGGCGTTTGGGCAGCCGACGATTCCAAATTGGTCGAAGAATGTCGCCATGAACTCGCCGAAATGGAGTGCCCGGGCGCGCTGATCGGCATCGCGATAGGCGACAAAAAACCAACGGTCTATACGCTTGGCGTCGCTGATGTCGACACCAAGAAGCCGATGGAGCGCGATTTCCACATGCGGATCGCCAGTGTTTCCAAGCCATTTTTGGGAACCGCGATCTTGCTGCTAGCCGATGAAGGCAAGTTGTCGCTTGATGACCCGGTAGCGAAATACGTCGACGGCGTTCCGGCTGGGGACAAGATCACGATTCGGCAACTCGCCAACAATACGAGCGGCCTGTTTAACTCGATCGAGAACAAAGATTTCCAAGCGGCGATCGTCGGTGATCCAAAGCATCAGTTCACGAACGCCGAAATTCTCCAATATGCATTCGCCAAGCCTTCCTACGGCCCACCCGGCGAAAAGTTTCGTTACTCGAATACCAACGCCGTGGTGTTGTCACAAGTGATCGAAAAAATTACCGGGAAACCCTCTGCCGAGTTTATTCATGAGCGCGTCATCAAGCCGCTCGGCCTCCACCACACCGACTATCTCACAGAAGCCGCCGTTCCGCCCCCCGCGCCGAGCAGCTACCGCAACGGCTACGAAAACAAGTGGCTCGGCTATGGCAAGACGTTCTACAACGTCACGGCCTACAGCTCTTCGTGGTCGGGCGCTGCCGGCAATATGTACTCGACGGTCGACGACTTGCTCAAGGCGGCCAAACCGCTCGCCACCGGCAAGCTGCTCAGCGAAAAGTCTCGCAAGGAACTGACCAACTGGCTTCCCACCAATTACATGAATATCCAATACGGCTTCTGCCTGGGCGAGCTTGGCGGCTGGATCGGCCATTCCGGCGACGTGCCCGGCTATTGCTCCTACATGGGCTATTCACCGAAAGAAGACATCGCGATTGTCGTCCTTGCCAACCTATCGAACAACAAAGACGGCACCAGCGCCAACGAGCGGTTGCGCGACATCGTGATCAAGAATTTGTCGCCTGTGAAAAAATAACACGACTGGTTTTATTGAGAAGCTCACGGTGAGCAAGAACTATTTTTCTAGCCGATAGCAGGCAGCCGATAGCCGACAGCTTTCACCAAGTAATCGTCACGCGATTTTCGAAGTGAGATTTATTCCTGGATTATTGCACCTCTGTGAAATAAGGAGACCTGTCTAATGAAACGTCTGATCGCTTTTGCTTTTATCGCAACATTCGTTGCGTGCGCTTCCGGCCCGCTTTGTGCGGAGACCGTGCCGTTCATCGTCGACTCAGGTGCCAGTTCACTCACTATTTCGACATCTATCGACCCGGTTTTCGGAATCATTCCAGTGCCAAATCCGACGCCTCAAGGCGACGACTCCTTCACGGCTTCGTACAGCGGCATGGTCCTGGCCGATGTCACTCCCACGACGATTCAATTTTTGCCCAGCACCTCGCTCGTGGCGGGGATCAGCGGCAACTGGCAACCCGGCGACGACTATTCCAGCTACACGCCCGATAATCCGGGAAGCTATCCCACCGATTTTGCCCCGGCCAACTATGGGTCGGTGACCGATCTGACGGGGGTCAATGGCACCACATCAAAAAGCGCCATTCGAGACCTCAAGATCAGCCTTTCCGACAGCGCTCCCAAGCCACTCACGGCTGGAGTATTCGAAGAAGCTGGCACCCTCACCGATTTCACTTCCGGACTCATCTATTACTCCAACGGCGCAGCTCCGCCAATCACCGACATGGTCACTACACTATTTCCAGGCTTGCTGGCGAACGCCGGCACGGGCACGCTTTCGGGTTCTGGCTATGGCGCCGTGCTCACGATCCCGGTGAGCTTTTCGGTGACGTACGATGTGGCCGTTCTCCACATCACCACCACCTACAGCGGCACGATTGTCGCTACAGCCATCCCCGAGCCAGCGACCGGCGCGCTTCTCTTGATCGCGGGTTCGTTGGTCGGCTGGCGACGTCGACGCAAGTGATCCATCGACAGGCATGTTATGAAGCTCGATAGCAAGCCAACTTCGGGAACCGCTCGCCGCGGCGAGCGGCTCTCCATATTGGTTTTGGCCTTACCAATTCGATTGATGTACTCAAACATTCGGCTATTGAGAGTGATGCTGTTGTTGGGTGCGGTCGCAACGGCTCCGCGCCACGTCGTGGCCGGCTCGGTCAATCTCTGGGGCATCGCCGATGGAGACACGGCCTACTACGAGGAGTTCTCCGACGGGTTCTACCGCATGGATCTCTACGATCCCCCGCCTCGCGAAACGCAGCAGCGCTTTCACCTGATCTCCAATCCAAGCGCGGCCATCGGCAGCACCACGTTCGATGGCTTTCCCAACGATGAGGATTTCCGGATCGGTAGCGTTCAGTACGACGATGCCGACCTTGTCAGCGGCAGTGGCGTCGCCAACATCACCAGCCTGTCTGTTGGCATTGGTTACGACCCGGCTAATCCTAGCTATATAAACTATATACGCTGGGATCCGCAGACCGCCAACGTTCTATCGCTGGAAGGCACGGTGACCATTGTCAACGGCGTCGTTACTTCGATCGACCTCGAAAGCACGATCGAATTTCAGTTTATGGTTCTTGAGAATACCTTGATTACCGAACCCGGAACATTCAAGATTACGGGCAACCGCTTCGACGGCTACGTGCAATATGTCGTCCCAAACACAGAGGGAAAACGCCTGATCTGGGATTTCGCTGGCACGTTGACGACAGTAACGCCGCAGGCAGTACTGGTCGGCGACTACAACAGCAACGGCTTCGTTGACGCCGCCGACTACGTCATCTGGCGAAAAACGCTCGGTACGAACTACGATTTGCCCAATCGAGCCCTCGGCATCACGGGCGACGTCAGCCCCGACGACTTCACCGCCTGGCGCGCAAGCTTCGGTAATATCACCGGCGCTTCGGCGAGTGGGGCAGCAGAGACGTTCTCAGCAATCCCCGAACCAACGGGGCTCAGCTTGGTTGTAATCAGCACGGTCATTTCTTGTGGCATGCTATCGCACGGCCGATCTCGCAAGAATGTATGGTCGTTTAAATGCAGCGCAAAAAGTTAGCCCCGGGCGAATCGCCCGGGGCTAATTGTTTTTCTGGCTAAAAGCTTCCAACTACGCTGGCTGCAACTCGGCCTTGCGCTCGGCGATGATTTCAGTCTGAATGCTCATCGGCACCGGGCGGTACTTGCTGAACTCCATCGTGAACGTGCCTTGACCCTGCGTCATCGAGCGAAGGTCCGTCGAGTAGCCGAACGTCTCCGATAGTGGCACATCGGCGATGATCTTCGTCGTTTTGCCAACCGTTTCAGCACTGGTCATCACGCCACGGCGGGAGGAAATATTTCCGACCACGGAACCTTGGAAGGCTTCGGGGCATTCGATTTCCACAAGCATGATCGGCTCGAGCAGGGCAGGCTTCATGCGGCCGAACTCTTCACGCATCAGCTCCTGCGCCGTGAGCTGGAACGCCATGTCCGAGCTGTCGACATCGTGATACGAACCGTCCTGCAGCTCGAATTTGAAATTGACGACCGGGAAGCCAGCGAGCGGCCCCTTGGCCATCATGGTCTTAACGCCCTTCTCAACAGCGGGAATAAAGTTCTTCGGAATGCGGCCCTGAACGACCTTGTCGAGAAACAGTAACTCGCCCTCAGCCTCGGCGCGCTCTTCGTCGGTCATCGGACCCATCACGCCCTTGATATGACCGTATTGACCCGAACCGCCCGTTTGCTTCTTGCGCTTATGATCGAACGCATAGGCAACGGTCGGGGCTTCGCGGTAACTCACCTTCGGAGCACTCACTTCGACGTCGACCTTATACTCGCGACGAATACGTTCGACGTAGATTTCCAGGTGCAGCTCGCCCATGCCGGCGATGACGGTTTCGCTCGTCTCTTCGTCGGTGTAAACGTTGAACGTCGGGTCTTCTTTACGGAAGCGCTGCAGAGCCTTCGCGAGTCGATCCATGCCGTCGCGGCTGACCGGATTGATCGACATCTTGATGACCGGCTCGGCCACAAACATGCTCTCGAGCGTGCCATAGTTTGGCTCCGCAGCGTAGGTATCACCCGAAGCACATTCAAGACCCATGATCGCCACGATATCGCCGGCCTCGGCCTGGTCGATATCCTCGCGACGATCGGCGTGCATCTTCACGATGCGGCTGAATCGGTCCTTCTTGCCCGTACGCTGGTTAAAGTACATCTCACCCTTTTTAGCCGTGCCCTGGTAAACACGCGTAAAGGTGAGCTGGCCGAACTCGTCGTCCATGATCTTGAACGCCATGCCGACGAACGGTTTGCTCGGATCGCTATCGAGCGCGACTTTCTCGCCAGGATTCTTCGGGTCCAGAGCCGTGTACGCACGATCAAGCGGCGAGGGCAGGTAGCGCGTTACCGCGTCAATCAGTGGCTGAACGCCCTTGTTCTTGTACGCCGAGCCCAGGTACACCGGCGTGAAGCCCTGGCCGATCACTGCCTCGCGCACGATCTTGTGGATCAGCGTCTCAGGTACTTCTTCTTCGCCCAGCAGCTTCTCCATCAGATCGTCGCTGTACATCGAAAGCGATTCGAGCATGTGATGGCGCGCCTCAGCGGCTTCCTCTTTCAAGTCGGCCGGAATTTCTTCGACGCGAACCTTCTCGCCGTTTGAGCCATCGAAGTGGAAAGCCTTCATCGTGATCAGGTCTACCACGCCCTCGAAATGCTCCTCGCGGCCGATCGGAATCTGCATCATCACAGCGTCGGCGCCCAGCTTCTCGCGGACCTGCTCCGTCACCTTTTCTGGGTTCGAGCCCGTGCGATCCATCTTGTTGATGAACGCCAGGCGCGGAATGTTGTACCGCTTCATCTGGCGATCGACGGTCATCGATTGCGACTGAACGCCACCCACCGAGCAGAGCACCAGAATCGCCCCATCGAGCACGCGCAAGCTGCGCTCCACTTCCACGGTGAAGTCCACGTGCCCCGGCGTATCGATCAGGTTAATCGCATAGCCTTCCCACTTGAGGCTGGTCGCGGCGCTGGTGATCGTGATGCCGCGCTCTTTTTCGAGCTCCATGAAGTCCATCGTAGCGCCGTCGCCGCCGCCGCGTACGTCCTCAATCTTGTGGATCCGGCCGGAGTAAAACAGGATGCGCTCGCTCAGGGTCGTTTTGCCCGAGTCGATGTGGGCCGAGATACCAATGTTTCGTAATTTCTTGAGGTCCATGGCTCTGATCTCACCGCACCAGCGTTGGCTGGCGTTGTATGTGCTCGCTAGTAATGGCACCTACCGCAAAGGGCAGGTATTAAACGATTAAAGGGAACACGCCGAGCGATTTTGCCGATCGCTAAACGTGAGGCCGGGCGGAAACTTCCATCGCAATGCAAATCGCCAAAGCGGAGCGGCACGTGGCCGCCGGCCAGTTGTTACGGTGCGATTTCCATTGGAAGGGTCTCTCTTTAATGTGGCCGCCCGTCGTGGTCAGGCCCAAGCGCCTGACAGAAACAGTCCCGCCGCCTGCCGAGGCAACGGTCCTGAAAACGGTGGGAGAACTATGTATAGTAATGGGTTCCTGTACGTAGACTAGCCCAATTTCGACAATTTTTCCCTTGGTACACCTTTCGGGGATCAAATACAGGGCCCAAAGGCTGTATATTTCCGAGCCATTGCCCCGGGTTAGTCGCCGAGCATCGCCAGCACCACGAATCGGACACTCCAACACGAAAGACAACCCGATTTTGACCAACGATGCTTCTAATACGTCGCGAAAAAAAGGGCAAGATCAACCTGTCCCCCCCCGAAGCGATTCTGGCCAGGAACCTGCTTCGATCTCGTTTGAGCCCCCTTCTCAGCTTCTCGTCAAAATGCCCTGGCTCACCTTCCTCCTCCCTTTTATCGTCTACATGGTGGTCGGTTCCTTCGAGCCAGGGCCACCCAAGCCCGGCACCAAGCTGCCCGATGGCTCGGTTCGGCCGGCGGTAAACAACAACTGGTTCGGCCTCGAATACCGCTATTATCCAGTCGTTTACACCGTGAAAATCGCCCTGACCATCGCGGCGATGCTTTTCGTCCTCCCCGGCTATCGGCAGTTTCCCTTCCAGATTTCGCTGCTGGCGATTGGGGTGGGCGTTGTCGGCGTCGTTTTCTGGATCGGCCTCTGCCAGCTCCACCTGGAACGCAGGCTCCTCGCGCCCCTCGGCCTCGATAGCTTTCTGGGTCTGGGCGACCGCCCCTCCTTCAATCCGCTCGAAGAGCTCGCCGCCACGCCCCTGTGGGCTTACACCTTCCTGGCGATCCGGTTTGTAGGACTCGCGCTCGTCGTCCCGGTGATTGAAGAGTTTTTCCTCCGCGGCTTCCTGATGCGGCTCTTCGTTCGCGAAACCTGGTGGACCGTCCCCTTCGGCACTCTGACTGCCGCCGCCGCCATCGTCGGCACGGCAGTGCCCATGCTGATGCACCCCGGCGAACTGCTAGCCGCCGCCGTCTGGTTCAGCCTCGTCACCTGGCTGATGGTCCGCACCCGCAATATCTGGGACTGCGTCGCCGCCCACGCCGTGACGAACCTCCTCCTAGGAATCTACGTCGTCACCCAGCACCAATGGCAACTCTGGTAGAAAGCCGCGACCGCTGGTCGCGGAATGTGCATCACGCCAACGAAAACCATCGCCACTTTACCAACGTGACACCCATTCCGCGACCGCCGGTCGCGGCTTTCTACAGTTTGTTGTATTCGCGGTTCAGCCGGGAATTCCTATACTTGGCATTACTTGGAAAGACGCTTGAGTAATAACTCCATGGGTAGGTCATGCCTGAAGAATACGCGCTCCTGATTTTTCTGTCGGTAGGTCTCGCCGCGGCCTTGCTGTTGGGTCTGGTGACGGAACGACTCAAGCTATCGCCCATCGTCGGTTATTTACTGGCGGGAATCATCGTCGGTCCCAATACGCCCGGCGTCGTGGCCGACTCGCACATGGCGGCCCAACTCGCCGAAATCGGCGTCGTCCTCTTGATGTTCGGCGTCGGCTTGCATTTCAACCTCCGCGATCTCTGGGCCGTCCGCAAAGTCGCACTCCCGGGAGCCATCGGCCAGATCACGGTGGCCACGCTGATTGGAACCCTCGCCACTTATGCCATCGGTTGGACCGTGAGCGAGGGGTTGATCATCGGAATCGCAATCTCAGTAGCCAGCACGGTCGTCTTGATCCGCGTGTTGATGGACAACGACGTCCTCCACACCTCGCAAGGCCACATCGCCGTCGGCTGGCTGATTGTCGAAGATATCTTCACCGTGCTCGTCCTCGTGGCCTTGCCGGCCATCGCCGGCATCGTTACCCGTGGGGGTGAAAGCGACCAGAGCATCATCGGGTCGATAGCAATGGCGGCCTTCAAGATCGTCGCCCTGGCAATCCTGGTGCTCGGAGGTGGTCAACGCGTGATTCCCTGGTTGCTGGCGCAAGTCGCCCGCACGCGCTCGCGCGAGCTGTTTACGCTGAGCATTTTGGCATTGGCGTTGGCGATCGCCACCGGATCGGCCGTCTTCTTCGGCGTCTCGATGGCCTTAGGCGCGTTTCTCGCCGGCATGGTCGTCGGCCAAACCGAGGTAAGCCACCAGGCGGCCGCCGACGCCCTCCCCATGCGCGACGCCTTTGCCGTGCTCTTCTTCGTGGCCGTCGGTATGTTGTTCGATCCCTACGCCATTCTTCGCGAGCCCCTGTTCCTGTCGCTCTTGCTGGCGGTTGTCCTGATCGCAAAGCCGCTGACGGCGCTGGTTATCGTTTGGAGCTTGAGATATTCCTTCCGAAGCGCGATTACCGTGGCGATCGCCTTGTCGCAAGTCGGTGAATTCTCCTTCTTGTTGGCCGACGAGGCGATTCGGCACAAGCTATTGTCAGACGAGGCACGAAGCCTCTTGGTCGCCTGTGCAATCATCTCCATTACGTTAAATCCGCTCCTCTTCCGGGCAATCGACCCCTTGGAGAAATGGTTGCGTACTCATCCGCGACTGTGGCGACTCCTGAGCCAACGATCCGAAGTCGGCGGCGCCGAGATCAATAAATACACGCACGAAAGGCTCACGGCGCCACAAGACGACGCTACGGCAACTCCTGCACACAAGGCAGTGATCGTCGGCTATGGGCCAGTGGGCCAAACGGCGGCTGCCATCTTACAAAAATTTGGCATCGAGCCCATTGTTGTTGATCTGAATCTGGATACGGTCCGCGATCTGGCCTCGGAGGGCAAACTGGCAATCTATGGAGACGCCACCCGCCGCGACATTCTCGAAGCGGCCGGTATCGTCGATGCAAAATACCTGCTCGCCACGACTCCCGATTTCCTCGTTCGAACATTAGTCATCATTACCGCCAAAGAGTTAAATCCCGATTTGCGAGTATTTGCGCGGGCCCGCTACCTGAAAGAACGGGCCTGGCTCGAGGAGATCGGCGTCACCCAAATTTGCACCGAAGAGGCGGAAGCCGCCCTCGGGCTGGCCGTCTTGTTGCTAGGAGAAGTGGGAGCAAAACAAGAGGACGTACAACGCGAAATCGAAATACTCCACGAGCAACTCGGCACGCGCCGTTGACGCACCAACCTAGAAAGCCGCGACCGGTGGTCGCGGAATGTGCGCCACGCCATAATAATCGTCGCCACTTTTACCAACGCCACCCCGTTCCCGCGACCAGCGGTCGCGGCTTTATAAATGCACCAGACCCTTGGCTATCACATCGTGATCTCGGGTTACGGCCTCTGGCTCCCCGGCGACGATCGTGGCCATTAGTCCGAAGCCTGGGACGAAGAACTGGGATTCATCGAGCCCCACAAACTCCATCCCGGCGATCCAACCCGCAAACGAATGGCCGAAGAGCGCCAAAAACATCCAGCGGTCCGGCTGGACGCAAGTATGCAATCGTTGGTCGTCGATACAATCGCTCGTTGCCGTGCCGAATCTGACTGGCAAATTGCCGCCGCATCGATCGAATCAACGCATACGCATTTACTGCTGACTTATACCAAGTGCGAGATCGACAACACCGTAAAGTGGCTTAAGGATCAAACGACCAAAGCAATCCACCGCAATACGCCGCACTTGGGGCCCGTCTGGTGCAAAGGAAGTTGGCGATCGTACATTTTCGAAGACGAAGTCTGGGAAAACACGCAGTTGTACATCCAGCGCCACAACGAACGCCGCGGCGAAGGTTCTCGTCCCTACCCATTCGTTGATGCGGTAATCCCATAAAGCCGCGACCGGTGGTCGCGGGATGTGCGCGGCGGATATAAAAATGGCGACACTTTTGGTTGGTTCAATCCACATCCCGCGACCGGTGGTCGCGGCTTTATGCAAACGCTACATGTCGCCACCTGCGGCCGCGAATTGTATCTCTGCTAGAGCAACCTACCAAGTTGCGTTCCGCAGTAGATCAAAGAACAAACGCAGTTTAGCGTCGGCCGCCAGGCCGAATCTCCCACCAACACCGCCCCCCAGCGAGAACGAATAAAGTAATTTGCTCCAGGCTTTTGTCATAGACATACCGGTTAAAGTTGCCTAGTATGGTCTGTGTGGCAAACTAGTCTGTTCAGGTGACGCAATGGCCGCAACTCCCGATCAACCCCTCGAGCTTCCGACCCGTACGCTTGTCGCCTTCGACAATGCCCGCCACGCGGCACTTCATGCCAGGCAATCGATTGAACTATCTCGCGCCCCACTATTGGCGGGCCTCGGCGTGGCGGCTATCGGCATCGGCAGCTTTATCATCGCCACAGACGCGTCGCTTGCCGGCTGGGCAAAATGGACTGTCGCGGGTCTGGCCCTGCTCATATCGTGGGGCGGTGTTGGACTGACTTACTATTTCTTGTGGACGTGGCTACGTCGTGGCCGCTTGGGCGGTCGACAAAGCCCCTTCAGCGATGCCTGCGCCCAGCACGGCAGTCGCCGGCGTTTCGGTTTTCTCGCGATCGCTTTTTCGTTCGTGCTCTTCGAATTCATCGGTTGGCAGGCCCTCAAAGGGCATGTGCCCGAGAGCGTGTGCTATGGCGTCATGATCTGGGGGACGCGGCTGGCGATCTTGGCCGGTAGCGTGTTTTTCGTGAATCGCTTCCTGCGGTCGGGCTTTTGGGAATATCTCGTGTTTGCCGCGGGCATTGTCGCCACGGGCGGCCTTTATATCTTTGTTCCTAACTATCAACTCAACAGAGTTTCGCCCGCGCCTATCCTGCTCGCTGTGTTGTCGATGCTGGCAGCGATTGCCGCGGCCGCGTTGCTTGTCAGACGGTGGCGTCGTTGGGCGCAGGCCCGCGAGTCAGCCGCTGAAATTGAAGAGCCCGCCAGTTTGGAGCGCGAGTGATGCGTTCCGACAAAGGCTCAAGCAACGGCGTGCTCGATCCGGTCATTCACGAGGCGTCACGACTCGTAATTGTTTCGATTCTCAACGAAGGTCAGTGGATGGAGTTTGGCTTTCTGGTCTCGACGACCGGTCTGACCAAGGGCAACTTTTCCACCCACATCGCCAAACTTGTCTCAGCCGGTTATGTCGAAGAATCCAAGGAGTTCGTGGATCGAAAGCCACGCACCAGCTATTGTCTCACGGCCGCCGGACGAAAGGCTTTTCGCCACTATCGTAAGACCTGGCACGCGCTGACTGGCGGGTTGGGTTGACCAAGAACACAAAAGATTTAGCGTCGGCCGCCAGGCCGAATCTTCAACCAACACGCGCCCATGAGCACAAAAAAGAGTAATTTGCTATTGAAGACTGCGCGGCGATTGAGCCTATTGTTTTCTGGCCGATAGCTGACAGCCGATAGCCGAGAGCTTTTATCCGGTCCAATTACCGCGCAGTTCTCAATAACAGGGCTATTTTGCTTGCAACTCGTGCGGCCTGCGTTTACCCACCAGCATTTCTCAAATGTTGTATGCTTTCCCTAACTTGGCATCGCATTTATAGCTCTCCACATACTTCCCATGACAGACGCTCAAACCATCCTTAGCAACTTCGTCCTGCTGTTTGCCGTCATCGATCCGATCGGCACCGTGCCGGTGTTCATCTCGGCCACTCGGCGGCAATCGAACGACGAGCGCCGCACTACCGCCAAACGCGCCGCCGCAGTGGCTGCCGGAATCTTGTTGTTCTTCATCATCGTCGGCGAGACCATGCTCAACGCGATGGGAGTGCCGCTGCAAGCCTTTCAGATATCAGGCGGCATTATCTTGTTTCTCTTCGCGCTCACGATGATCTTCGGCGAGAGCAAGCCGGAGGCGGAAGCAGATGACATCCATCGTTCGAGCGACGTTGCCGTCTTTCCGCTGGCCACTCCCTCGATCGCGTCACCCGGCGCCATGATGGCTGTGGTCCTGTTGACGCAGAATGATATCTATACGGTCGACGAACAGATCGTAACCGCCGTGTTCATGCTCGTCGTCGTGGCGATTACCTACGCCCTGATGCGATTCGCCAGCCAGATCACGAGCCTGATCGGCCAAGGCGGAGCAAGCATCATCAGCCGCGTGATGGGCACGATCCTGGCCGCGGTCGCCGCGACGGAAGTGTTAGAAGGCATCAAGGAGTATTTTGGTTAACAACTGTTTAGAAAGCCGCGACCGGTGGTCGCGGAATACGCCTCCAACCACCACAACCCTCCCCACACTCGCAGGTGTCAGCCCTACCGCCGCGCCAGCGCACCGATCGCTAGACTGATCGCGAGCACCCCATAAATCGTCCCCAGCGACTTATTCGATAGTCGCTTCTCAAACCCGGGCGTCAGCCGATCGGGCACCAAGTAATAGTCAGTCACATAAGCCAACGCAGAAACCGTTGCTCCCTCGGTGACCGCTTCTCCAACTGTGGACCGACGCTGCTTCCTACCAAATACAAGCTCTTGCAGCAGCGCCCAGGATGTAACCGCCGCCGCATTAAGCGCCGCACCGGTCAACGTGTGCTTCAACGAAAACTTCGTCTGACGCGCCGCCCGGTCGCCCCATAAAATGTGACTCACCGCATTGATCGGACCAATCGGCTGGCGACCTTCCAACTGACCACAGATCCCCGCCGCAGCAGTCGTCGCCGCCGCGGCCAAGACCCCACTTCGCACGCTATCTGCCACAATGTCCGACATTTCCCGATTCGCAACGTTTGTAGTCATAGCATCGGTCTCCTCGTCCTCCAAAAAAAAGCCGTCCAGCCAAAAAAGGAAATCACGGCGAGAAACCTAATGCAAAACCTGTTCCTAATATTCACCCTATCGCCGCCATTACCTTCTTGTATGTATGAAAGGACACTTTCAGAGTTCAATGAGCGAATCGCCGAGACGTGCTGCGCGGCACACCTTGGCGCGACCGGCGATAGATCGATTCCCTCTTGGCGCCAACGACGCCGTAGAGAAGCCGGATCGTCGTCGGTCTCTTGGAATTAACCCGAACAGACGCCAGAGCGGCCGCCGCGCGCCGGCGCCCAGCTCGCATCCGCAAGACAGGGTCCCTTCCATGGACGGTTCCGTCATTGAAGCTCCGAAAATCTTCATTGGCATTGATGTATCAAAGGATAAATAAAGGTGTCAGGAACGAATGGCACTGCCGGCCATTTTTGTGGTGTTTGTGCGCAG
>CAZJWY010000124.1:0-15986 GCA_964549545.1 uncultured Planctomycetaceae bacterium
AATCGACTTCGGCCCCCGCGGTCGCGAAGCAGTTACGCAGTTCCTAGCCGCAGGCCACAAGGCAGGTGTCCTACCGCAACTCGTGGTACCGGAGTTTATAAAATAACCACGGAGACACGGAGGGCACGGAGAAGACAATCAAGATGATCCAGCAGCTCTTAACTGGCCGTCGAATCGAGAGTTTCCAAATTGCAGAGTATTCACACTGCTGGATCAATATCGATGGCGGATACGTTATTAGCTGCGGTGCGTTGCTCCGATATGTCGGGAACGATGGAACGTTTCTTACGAATCAAGACCATGGGCATCAGTTTGGTCTGCCAAACCCTTTTGATTCTCAAAGCGAAATTGAAAGTTTGATAAAGAGCCAAATTATAGTGTCGGTTGAAGTTGCACCGATCACTGGTGATCTGACCTTGAACTTGGAAAATGGATGCGTTCAATTGCTATGCACATCTATGGGCTACGAGAATTGGTATCTTGAGGGGCAGAACAGCACTGTCTTCATGCTTGATCGGGACCAACGACACACGACCTAATCAAAGTCTATTGAACTTCTCCGTGCTCTCTGTGTCTCCGTGGTGAATCATGACCGCTGACTGGCGAACAAAGATCGACGCCGCGGTAGACGAATCGATGGACCGCATGATCGCGCTCCGCCGCCATCTACATGCCCACCCCGAGCCGAGCGGCGAAGAACTACAAACCAGCCTCCACCTCTACCGCCTCCTCGACGAACTGGGCCTCTCGGTCCGCATGGGCCCCGAAGGCTGCGGCATCGTTGTCGAAAGTCGCAACCCCAGCGCCGGCCGACGCATCGCCATGCGAGCCGACATCGATGCCCTTCGCATCCAGGATCAGAAACAGACTCCGTATCGCAGTAGCGTTCCCGAAGTCATGCACGCCTGCGGCCACGACGCCCACACCGCCACGATGTTCGGCGCCCTTCTAGCGCTCGATCGGTTGGAATGCGACCACGCCCTCCCCTGGCCGGTCACCTGGCGTGGAATTTTTCAGCCTGCCGAGGAGACGGGCAGCGGCGCGAAAGCGATGATCGCCGCCGGCGCGCTGGAAGGCGTCGATACGATCATCGCCGCCCACGTCGACCCCACGCGCCCCGCCGGCACGATCGGCCTCAAGTCGGGCCCGCTCACCGCCAGTTGCGACGACATGCGGATCACCGTGCGCGGTCGCGGCGGCCACGCCGCCCGGCCACACGAATCGAACGACCCCATCGCCGCCGCCGCCGAGCTAATCAGCACGCTCTATCAGTTTGTCCCCCGCGCGACCGACAGCCAAGACGCCGTCGTCGTCTCCTTCGGCCAAATCCACGGTGGGCAGAATTCCAACGTCATTCCCGAAGAAGTCCTGCTGGAAGGAACCGTCCGAACGCTCAACTCGGCCGTCCGCGAAAGAACCGTTCAGCACATTCGCACGTTGGCCGAAGGCATTGAGAAAGTGACTGGCGCGAAGCTGGACGTCAACTTCCACCACGGCAGCCCCTCGGTGCAAAACGACGACCAGACAACCTGCCTCGTTTCCAAAGTTGCCTCGGACCTGCTCGGTGAAGAAAACGTCCAGTGGATGGCCCGCCCCAGCATGGGCAGCGAAGACTTCGCCTACTACCTGGAGCGCATCCCCGGCACCATGTTCCGCCTCGGCGCGACTAACGGCAACGGTCCCTGGCCCGGCCTCCACACCCCCACCTTCGACATCGACGAACGCTGCCTCGCCGTCGGCGCAAAAATCTTCGCCCACACCGTCCTCGAATGGTCAAAACCTAATTAGCCCCCGGTCGTCACCTAATTAGCCCCCGGTCAATGACCGGGGGCTAAATGCCCAAACAATGCCCAAAATCGATTTCCATCGCAACGAACGCCCCACCGTTGGCATCGAACTCGAACTCGGCCTCGTCGATGCCAACACAATGGCGCTTACTAGCGCCTTTGGGAACCTGTACGGCCAGCTCATCGCCGAAGGAAAGCATCAGGGCATCAAAGATAGCCTCAAGCCCGAGTTGATGCAGTGCGTGCTCGAAATCAATACCTGCGTTTGCAACACGATCGGTGATGCGGAGCGTGATTTGCGCACCAAGCTCGAACTCGTCGAATCCGCTTGCGACACCCTCGGCCTGCGGCTCTGGTGGGGCGCGACTCATCCCTTTTCCACCTGGCAAGATCAGAAAATCACCCCCGACGACCGCTACATGCAGCTCGTGAACCTGCTGCAAGAGATGGCCCGCCGGCTCGTCACGTTCGGCCTGCATATCCACGTCGGCGTCGACTCGGGCGACAAAGCCGTCATGATCTCCGACCGCATCATGCGCCATCTGCCGACGCTCCTCGCACTCAGCGTCAGCAGCCCGTTTTGGGAAGGACGCCGCACCGGCCTCCAGTCGCACCGATCAAAGGTCATGGAAGGCCTGCCCACCGCGGGTTTGCCCACGCTCATGCGTAACTGGAGCGAGTACGTCTGGCTCGTCAATCACATGATCGAGACCGGCTTCATCAACACCGTCCGCGAGATCTGGTGGGACGTTCGCCCGCACCACGGCTTCGGCACCGTCGAAGTCCGCGTCTGCGACATGCCCGGCAATTTGCAGGACACGCTCGCCCTCAGCGCGCTCGTCCAGTGCCTCGTCAAAGCCCTCTCCGACAAAATCGACAACGGCACCTACCAGCACGACAGCCATCCGATGATGGTGCAACAAAACAAATGGCGCGCCGCCCGCTTCGGCAACCAGGCCAAGCTGGTCAACACCGATACCTACCAATCCACAACCGTCGAGGACACTGTCGTTGGCCTTGTGGAAAGGCTGCGCAGAACGGCCGTTGAGCTGAACTGCGAAAACTACCTCGATCACTGCATGACCATGGCCCGCAACCCCAGCGCCGCCCAGCGGCAACTCGATTTGATGAACGAAACCAACGACCCCCACGAAGTGGTTCGCCGCCTCGTCGACGACGCAAGAATCACCAAACCAAAAAGGAGCACAAAAGATTAAAGATTTAGCGTCGGCCGCCAGGCCGAATCTCCAACAACACGTGCCTCTCCCCAAGCAACTGTCTCGAGCTACGGTATCACGGCACACCAAGCGTGCCCACTACAAAGTAGCCAGCTCGACGTTCTTCATCCGCCCGTTGTAATACTTCCGATACTCCACCTTCCGCTCCAGGTCTTCGATAATCACACGCGCGAAATCCACTCCCGCGAACTCGCTGCTGCTGCCGATGCCGCCTGGGCTGAACACATTCACCTCGATCAGCTTATCCGCCACGATATCGAGCCCCACCAGGAACATCCCGTCGTTCATCAACTTCGGCCGCACGACTTGGACCAGGCGAAGCATCTCATCGGTCACTTCGACCGGCTCGCTTTCGCCGCCCGAGTGCATGTTGCTGCGGGCGTCGCCCGTCTTGTTCACCCGCCGAAAGGCCGCATAGTTGCCGTTCTTCGCCAGCGGCCGACCGTTCATCACAAACAGCCGCACGTCCCCCTCGGCCGCCGCCGGCAAATACTCCTGCGCCACGCAGTACCCGTCGCGCAGCACCGCATCGAGCATCTGATTGAGATTCGCCCGCTCGTCGCGACCAAGCAAAAACACATTCTTTCCCCCCGACCCTTGCAGCGGCTTGATTACGACACGGTCGTGCTGCTCGTCGATGAATCGTTTCAACTCATCGACACAGCGACTGATGCAAGTCTTCGGCCGCACCTCTTCCGGAAATTGCTGGAAGTAAGTCTTGTTGATCGCATGGCTGAGGTTCTCCGGATCGTTCAGCACCATCACGCCCCGATTGGCCACAAGCTGCCCGAACAAAATCCCCGATGACGACGCCCAGGGCCGCTCGATCGCATCCGTCGACGGATCGTTACGCAGCAGCACCGCGTCGATCTCATCGAGGTTGATCGACTCGGCCGGATGATCGTCCGACTGGATGTCGGCCAGGAACTTTTCGAGCGACTTGTAGCTCTTCGCCTTTGCCACCCGCGCCCGCGCGTGAATCGACCCATCGGTAGCACACAAAAAATCGCCCACGCCAAACGTGTAGCTCTTGTGCCCCAAGTTGACCGCGGCCATGGCTAGCCGCGTTGTGGTAAATTGAGCCAACTCGGTTTGAACATCGTTCACAACAAAAGCGATCTTCATACGTTCCATCCGGTCGAAATGAGACCGATAGGGTGGAAGCCCATGCCGGGGTGACACATTTGGAAGCAGTTAAAGAGAAGACTCGAGTCCAGATTAGAGGATTTTGGTCTCTATGCTGCAACCGTCGTGCCACGAATGGTCGCTTGCTTTCTGATTCTAATCCCGGCTGTTACCGGAAAATCGCATGATGTAGTACAGCAACGTCAACACGGCCTGAAGCGTGCCGGCGACGTATGTCCAGGCGGCGGCGTTCAATACTTCACGGACAAACTGCTGATCCTGGCGTGGTACAACTCCGAGCGCGTCTAGCTGGGCTTTGGCTCGGTTGCTGGCGTCGAACTCGACCGGCAGGTTGATGACCTGAAAGAACACGACTGCGCTAAAGAATATGATGCCAATGTTGATTAGCATCGAGTTATTCAGCATGAAGCCGATTCCGAACAAGGTCATGCTGACGCCACCGCCAAAGCTGGCCAGCGGAACGATGGCGTTGCGCATCACAAGGGGAGCATACCGTTTTGAATCTTGGATCGCATGCCCGGCCTCGTGCGCGGCGATGCCGACGGCGGCCATCGACTTGGCTTGGTAGACGTGTGGGCTCAAGCGCAGCACTTTCGCGCGCGGATCGTAGTGATCCGTGAGAAAGCCGTCGACGGGCTCTACTTCTACGTTCTGCAGGCCAGCCGAGTCGAGAACGTAGCGAGCGGCCGCCGCGCCCGACATGGGAGCGGGCTCTTTCTCAGCACGAGCGAATGCCGACTTTACCCGCATCTGGGCCCAGAGACCCAAGAGCAACGCGGGAGCGACCATGATCAGATATTGGTAGCTGAAGGGGAACCACATAGTATTTTGTATTACAATTGTCCGTGATTAATTGTTCGGCGGTTTTGCGCCGATCTTGGGTGTTGAATTATAGGCATGGCGGCAAATCGTCGCGACGGGAGTCCTCGTAGCACGGGCTTCAGTCCGTGTAGGACGAAAAATACACGGACTAAAGTCCGTGCTACGTGGTTTCTCTGGCGTAGCTGGGCTGGCGGAATTAGAATTCGAGTGTTGTGGCGGCGATTTGCGAACTTCCAGGGAATCGTGACATGAAAAAGTTCGTTCGGTTGACGGTGGGTGTGTTGGCTCTGGCTTGCGTTGCGGTGCCGGCTGAAGGCGCGAACGCCAAGGCAGACAAGGCGGCTGCCAAAGCTCAGCCCGCTGAAGAGACCATGATCAGCGAGACAAAGCTGCCCGAGAAAGTGCGGGCCACGTTCGTCTATCACTTCCCGAACGCCGTGATCAACAAGCTGGCATCGGTCGAGGCGGGGGGCGTCACGGTTTGGGACATCGCGTACCGCGACGGCAAGTCGCGGAAGAAAGCCAACATCGCGGATGACGGTACGATGCTCGGTCGCACGGTTCCCATCACGAAGAAGTCGGCGCCTAGGCAGGTGATGATGCGGTTCGAAGAGATTACGAAGCAAGAGGGAGCGGAGATTGGCAAGATGGAGCGGCTTGAAGTTTCGTACGAAACGAAAAATGGCAAGGTCGTGAAGCTCGATAAGCCGGTAACTCGTTATGCCTTGGAGATGATCAAAGGAGGACAGGCAACGGAGATCGTGGTCGACGAAAAGGGGAAGGTGATCGATGAGGCGAAGCGGGATACGCCAAAAGCGAAGAATGGGAAGAAAGCGGCGGCTTGAGTGGGCTCGGCTACGCATATCAAAATTAAGGAAAGCCAGTTGCGGAAGACCGCAACTGGCTTTTTTTGTACTCGTTAGCGTATTGGATTGGTCGCTTAAGCGACCAGTCCGTGAGGCGCTATTACTAACGCTATTCTTCCGCACCAATGTAGCCTTCTTTTTCCAGGCGGAGGTAGATCTCCTGGGCGGCTTCTTCGGGGGTTAGCTTCAGCGTGTCGATGACGATCTCGGCGTCGGCTGGCACATCGTACGGGTCGCTCACGCCGGTGAACTCTTTGATGATGCCGGCACGGGCTTTCGCGTAGAGGCCTTTGCGGTCACGCTTCTCGCACTCTTCGACGCTGGTGTTGACATGCACGAGGATGAAGCCGCCGTGGGGGGCGATCATTGCGCGGACGTCTTTCCGCGTCGTGTCGTAGGGGGCAATTGGGGCACAGACGGCGATGCCGCGGTGCTTGGTGATTTCCGACGCCACGTAGCCGATGCGGCGGATGTTGATGTCGCGGTGTTCCTTCGAGAAGCCGAGCTCGCTCGAGAGGTTCTTGCGCACGAGGTCGCCGTCGAGGATCGTGACCGGTCGGCCGCCGAGCTGGAGCAGCTTGGAGAGCAGGACGTTGGCGATCGTGCTCTTGCCCGAGCCGCTAAGGCCGGTGAAGAAGACGGTGAAGCCTTGGCGCGCGCGGGCCGGATGGCTGCGGCGTAGCTCCTTTACGACGCTGGCGTAGGAGAACCAGTTGGGGATCTCGGTGCCGCGGGCGAGGCGATCACGCAGCTCGGTGCCGCTGATGTCGAGCGTTTGCTTGCCTTGCGGCACTTCGTCGACGGGATAGTACTTGTCTTCGTCTGGAACGTAGACCATCTGCTTGAAGTCGACCATCGTCATGCCGAGTTCTTCTTGATGCTTCTTGAAGAGCTCTTGAGCATCGTACGGGCCGTAGAACGGCTTGCCGGTGCTGTCCTTGCCGGGGCCGGCGTGGTCGCGGCCGACGACGAGGTGGGTGCAGCCGTGGTTCTTGCGGATGATGGCGTGCCAGATGGCTTCGCGCGGGCCGCCCATTCGCATGGCAAGCGGGAGGAGCGAGAGCATGGCCGTGTTCTGCGGGTAGTGCGACATGAGCGCCTGGTAGCAGCGAACGCGGGTGTAGTGGTCGACGTCGCCCGGCTTGGTCATGCCGACGACCGGGTGAACGAGCAGGTTCGCGCCTTCGTCCTTGGCGGCGCGGAGCGTGAGTTCGTGGTGCGCGCGGTGCATCGGATTGCGAGTTTGGAAGGCGACGATCTTGGTCCAGCCGCGCTTGGCGAACTCTTCGCGGAGTTCCTTCGGCGAGCGGCGAAGGTTTTTGTAATCGTAGTGGAGCGGAGGCTGGAGGCACTCGACGCTGCCGCCGATGTAGACCGGCTTCGCCTGATTCATCAAATAGTTGACGGCCGGGTGGGTCGTGTCTTTGGTGCCGAAGACCTGCTCGGCTTCCTGTTCGCGGTTTGGTTCCCAGATGTCTTCGGCTTTGATGACGGCGAGCATGACGCCTTCGCCATCGCGGAGGGCGATGTACTGGCCGGGCTTGATCTTTTCGGCGAACTCCTTGGAGACGTCGAGCGTGATCGGCATGGTCCAGAGGGTGCCGTCGGCCAGGCGCATCTTACTGCAAACGGATTCGTAGTCGGCCTTCTTCAGAAAGCCGGTGAGGGGCGAGAAGCTGCCGTTCGAGAGCATCTCAAGGTCGCAGACCTGGCGTGGCGTGAGGTCCCAGGAGGGCCAATCGCGGGATTGTTCTTTGATTTCCTTGGCGCGGCTGGCGGAAACTTGCAGGTCGACTAACTTGCCCCCGTGGGGGGCGTTCAGATGACTGGTCACGTGAGTACTCACTCTTTCCTGGGGTTCGAATTGTCAAAGACGCGAATGTTCAGCAAGTCCGTCAATATAGGGGAGTTTGGCGTGAGGCTCAATGTCGGGGGGAGGAGAAGGTGTCAGGTGTCGGGTGTCAGGTGTCGGGGAATTTGCGAGGGATTTGCGTCGCCCGGCGTGGTGGATCGGTTGGGAAGGGGAGGCGGAGTGCGGATTTTGGTGCTGGGGGGCGAGTCGATTTTTTATTCCAGAAGTCGCTGGTTTTGGATCGGGTGTTTCGCGAGGGACGCAGTAGAACACGGCGCGACCGGCGATGGTGTGTTCCAAAACGAGTTGCATTTTGGGAACTGCGTGGGGTTTGGGGGTCATTGGTGATTGTCGGGGTTGAGATTTGTTTGCGCGATTCGGCGGGAGGTACCCAACTGCGCACAATTCTCCCCCCGGGGTTTTGCGCAGTTGGTCCATTTGGCCGGAGGTCGTGGTAGGCGCGCGGCATGGGCGGGGTGAGGGAGGCATGGAAGAAGCCTGGCACTCCTGGTGTATGGGGCTTTGCCTAAAAAATCGCGCTAAGCCGCAAGCGGTTGGGCAGCGGTTGTCCGCCAGTTGCCTATCTTGGGGCTTGATGCGAATTTCTGGGCAAAGCTTGGTGTGAAGGGAACGTGTGTACAGTAGTATGGGTGAGATGGTAACGGAGTGCGCGGCCAAAAACTAGAGGGGAGTTTTTGGATTTTTTTAGGCGGTTGGAATGCGATTAACCACGGAGACACAGAGGGCACGGAGAAGAGGGGGGACTGTAGGCTGATGCATGCTTTGGGCAATTGTTAGAAGCTGCCTGGCTGCTGAACGAGCACTGGCAGAGCCAGTGGCACCCGGTGCTAAACACCCTTGGAGTACTCATTCGAAAAACTGCTCAGTCTTTTATTAAACGAGTGAACCCGGCTTGTTCGAAGTCGCGGTCAGTAGTGAAGGCTTCCGTGATACCTCGATTGCGCATCACCAGGAAGCTGGCGCAATCGACAAGCCCCCAGGTTTTATCCTGGAATTGCTGGTAACGATCGACTGCTTTGGGTAAGGGTAGCCAGATCAACGATCACGACATCTACCAGCGGGCTTTGTAAAATGCGGCTCACGCTGTCGGCAAAACGACTTCGCGCGTGTGAGCGGGCTAGCCCGTTGCCGGTTTCGGCGATGATCCAATCAGTGAGAACGATACGATAGTTGCGCCGGCCGAGGTCGAACCAGAGATTGTTTGCGAGGTTGTGGAATTGCTCGGTTGCGTTTAGCAGGGCGAGCCAGCCGCTCGTGTCGAGAGACACACTATTGGACATCTTTTGCTTTCGGATGTCCGTACAGGTAGTGGTCGATGTTCACGGCCAAATCGGGAATGCCCGTTTCCATGGCCAACTCTCCCATTTGCCAGACAGGGTCCAACCGAGCGTCTTGGGTTTTCGATGTTTCGGGCGTTGTTGGTTGCGGCAAGAGTTCGACGCGCACGGGCGCGCCTTCCGGCAATTGCACGCCGTTTTTGAATACCACGACCCCGTTATGTACCGTGCCTTGATAGACCATGGGATTTGCCTTGGTGGTGATGAGGCTCTTCAATTTTAGCTTGTTTCTTCATAGAGAGGCAACCACGGGTATGCCGACCACGGCGTGCCAACACTGGCTGGGAGACGCATGAATCGTTAGAGACATGTAGTCGAGGCTCACCGATTCTCGATATTCATGATGGGGTTTGCGGAGCTCGACTTATCCCGCGGTTATCCTTTGTTGAACCCTCCCCTGGCCCCTCTCTATCCAGGATTATGCAAGTGCCAGCAGAATCAAAACGTGATGTTTCAGCCCCGGAGGGGCGGCGGCATGTAACCGGTGGCGTCAGCCACCGGAATCGTTTCGCTCGCTGGTAAGCCCTGTAAGGGCGACATCGAGAGTCGACGCTAAGCTTTTCATGTCGCCCTTACAGGGCTTTCGATCTCGATTTGATCTCTTTCCAGGGACTGACGTCCCTGGCTACACGCCTGGGCCCCTCCGGGGCCCGCAAGCAGATGCATAATCCTCTTTAGGGAGGGGAATTCCCAACGAGCTTCTTTATGGGGCGATGAAAACGCGTTCGTGCGGGAGCTTTTCGATTACGTCGGCTGGTTGGCTGAAGTTGCTGACGAGGATTTCGACGGGGTTGCCGGCGATCCATTGAGAGAGGTCGATTGCCTCGTAGCGGCCGGTGTTGAAGCCGATGAGGATGCGGCAGCGTTCGTTGCCGATGTTTTCGATCGAGTGGCCGAAGCCTTGGGGGATGTAGGCGACGTCGCCTTTGCTCAGCGTTTCGGTGCGGAAGCGACCGTGGGAACCGAACATCGTGACGCTGATTTGGCCTGCGATGACGTATTGCCACTCGTCGCTGGTGGGATGCCAGTGAAGTTCGCGGAGGCCGCCCGGCTCAAGGTCGAGGACGACGCCAGTGATCGTGGTGGCGATGGGGAATCGCGACGAGTCGACACGCCATTCGCGGCCGCATTTGTGAATCGAATGAGGCGGCTCGGCGAGCATGCGGAACTTGTGAGTGAGGGGCGGCTCTTCGCGGCCTTGCAGGTTGGGTTGCTGCGCTGCGGAGGGTTGTGGGCCGCGGGCGAAGTAGACTTCCTCTTTGGGGAAGCTGGCGAAGGTGGATTCGGGCAGGCTGAAGTTTTTGGCGAGGAGTGCGGGCGGCGCGTGGCCGATCCAGTCAGTGATGCTGAACGTGCCGAACTCGGAGAAGTAGCCGTTGTCGAAGATCAGGATGAAATGGGTGGGCTTGTCGCCGAGGCAGCAGAGGACGTGCCCGTGGCCGCGGGGGAAGTACCAGATGTCGCCCGGTTCGAAGTCGTTCGTTTCGGCATGGCCTTGGGGATCGATGACGGTGGTGCGAACGCGGCCATCGATGACGAACGCCCATTCGGCGGCGGTGGCGTGCCAGTGAAGCTCGCGCATGACGCCGGGTTCGAGGACCATCGAGACGCCGGCGATGCCTTTGGAAATGGGAAGTTGCTCGACGGTGGCTTCGCGGCCAATGCTGCCGCCAATGACTTTGCCCTCTGATTTTTCAAGCTCGAATTTGAAGGTGGGGAGTTCTTTGCCAGAGAGGAGGGGATCGGGTTCGTTCGAGCTGGGCATGGTCGTTTCCGATGGGAGCGAAAGGCAGGTTGGTTCGGAGCGGTTTCAAGACTCGCCGAATGAACCGGACGCTAGCGCGTGCCGGCTGATTGCGTCAGCCACCGGGCGCTAGCTCCCGGTTTTGAAACCACTTCAGGTCCGTTTATCTTCCTCAATATGACGGGAAGTTCAACGGGCAGTGAAATCCGCTGTCCGCGCTGCGGCGAGAAGTGGTTACTATTAAAATATATGGTGGCGTTGGGGAATTGAAATGAATGGGTGGCACGCCCTGACGCTTTGGGAACGGTGTGGTTTCCTGAATCGTCTAGCTCCACGCCCTTCGAAGACTCAGGGCGTACCACCCCGGGTTTGAGGTAAAAAGATGAAGCGTCGATTGTTTGTCGCATTGCTGGTTGTTATGGGGATGGCCGATGTGCTGCTGGCGCGCGGGACCGGCGGTAGAATCGCGGGCCGTGGTGGCTGGGGTGGTGGCGATGGGATGGGCGACGCCTACGACGCAGGCTTGCCTTGGTTTGAGTCTATTCCGGGCGCAGACGTGGCGTATGGTAATGCCGGAGCGCCACAATTGAATATGAAGACTCCCGCCACGCCGTACAATCCGCTGGGGGGCGAACAGGCAATTAGTGTGCCGGCTGCGGAAACAGAAGGTCAGCGGGAGCAAGCCTTCGCGGGGCAACTGACGGGGATGGGGATCGGGATGGGCGGTTTTCAGCCGGGCCAGTTTGGTCCGCCGCCGCGCGCTAGTGGCTTGCCTTCGGATATGGGAATGCATGTAGCCGGTGGAAAGAGCCCGGCAGGGTACGAAGGGCAGGCCGGCGCGCAGAACCTGGCGGCTGATCTGAGAGTGGCGGGCAATGCGGCACGATCGGCGTTTCAGGATTACAGCGCGTTTAGTCCGGCGTGGTTTGCTCAGCGTCCGAAGGCGTGGAACACGCGCGGGTATGTTCGCGACGTGTGGTCGACGCCGAGCTGGACCGAAGTGACCGATTGGTTGGGGGGCGACTTGCCCGACTATCAATATATGTATGGCGGTGATCTCATTTATGACGGCAACACCGTGTATCTGTGTGGCCGGCCGGTTGCGGCGGCGGATAAGTACTATGATTCGGCGGTGAACATTGCTCGGAAGGGCGTGTCAAACAGAACGCGCCAAGGGGCGGCCCCGAATGCCGACTCGCAATGGTTGCCGCTCGGCGTGTATCAGGCGACGCGAGGTGGAGATAAGTCGAATGTGATGTTGTTTCAGCTTGCCGTGAATAAAGCGGGCGTGGTGCGCGGGAACTACTACGATCCGGCGTATAAGAATGTGCAACTGCTCGAAGGATCGGTCGATAAAGGGACGGAGCGAGTCGCTTGGATCGTAGCCGATCGGCCGAATGTGGTCTTTGACGTGTTGCTCTATAACTTGACGCAGCCGGAGACGTCGATGCTGGTCCATCTGGGGAAGGACAAGCAGGAGCAATGGACGTTTGTGCGGCTTGATCAGAAGGCGGGCGGGGCGGGGACGCGGTAGAGGCTGTAGCACAAGCTGCGAGCGGTGGGGGTTAGCCTCGATGTTGGGATACCACCGGGATGAACCTGGCGGCGTGCTGTTTGCTGGGGGTGCTGTAGCAAATTGTCTTTTCGTGTTTAGGGGGCACGGGTTGGTGGGGGATTCGGCCTGGCGGCCGACGCTAAATCGGTTGTGCTTTTTGGCGATTTGGTGGCATGTAATTTGGTAGTTCGCTTGGTTAGGAATGCTGGCGATGGCGTTTGATCCGAACGAATACCGCGTCCGGCAGATGCGGACAGAGGACTTTGCTCCGATTGCCGAGATTTGCCGGAAGGTTTATCCGCATGATACGCCGTATACAGTGGAGGAATTGTCGGAGCACCGGCGAGTGTTTCCACAGGGGCAGTTCATTGCGGAGCACTTGCCGACGGCGAGCGTGGCGGGGGCGCATTTCACGTTGCGGCTGCGGCTGGAGGACTTTCATATCGACGATCCGTGGGACGTGCTCACGGCGCGCGGGACATTTGCCGACGACGATCCGGATGGGCATACGCTGTACGGGGCCGATGTGTTCGTGAGCCCTGATCATCAGCACCATAGCTTAGCGCATGCGCTCACGGACGCGACGCGAGCGCTAGTTGTGGAAGAAAAGCTATGGCGAATGGTGGGGAGCAGCCGGCTGCCCGGCTATGGGAAAGTCGCGGCGGCGGAGACGGCCGAGGTGTATGTGGCCGAAGTGATTGCAGGGCGGCGGAGCGATCCGGTGTTGTCGGTTCACCTGAAGGATGGTTGGACCGTGGTGCGGCCGATCTATGGCTATGTGCAGAACGATCCGGATAGCGCGAATTGGTCGGCAGTGATGCAATGGGTCAATCCGAGCTGTCCGCCGCCGCCGGAGTTGGCGCTACGATAGGCGGGGCAGTTTTTCCGGCTGAGGAGCCGGATTTCAAGGCACCCTCACCCCGGCCCTCTCCCATAGGGAGAGGGAGTAGGGTTACCTTACTTTTCTACGCGGCGGTTGATGAGGACGAGTCCGGCGATCGCCATCAGTGTGCCGAAGATGCGGAGGATGAGCCGCAGGTGTCTGGGCTGATCGATGGCGGCGTCGAGTTGAGAGCGGATTTGCTTGTACTCGGCTTCCGCCTTAGCGAGTTGTTCGCGAAGGGCCTTTTCTTTGTTTGATCCAGTCGCGCCGATATTTTGCTGCGACAGGCCATGGAGCTTGACGGAAGCGGCCTGGTAGGCCTGGGCTTGTTCGGGCGACCAAGCGGCGCGACTTGCTGACTGGCCCGGCCAAAAGAAAGAAACGATAAGAATCACAATCCCCGCCGCGAGCAGGCTGATTGCCAGCGGGGACTGAGAGGCAGGCTGATGCGCCTGGGAATTATCCGCCATAGCTGGGCACCTCACCATCGCGGATATCGATGAGATAGGTGAGCGAGAAGGGATCGATGTCGTCGCCCAGGAAGTCGACGTGGCCATCGAGGTAGGCGGTATTGATGCCGCCTGGATGACCGCTGCGCGGGGCGGCCGAAATATAACCAGAAAGCCCTAAAGGCCAATTCCATTTGAGGCAGGGCATGCGTTGCAACTGGGCGTCGGCGGCCAGGTCTGCGGGGCAGTCGAGCACCACGTCTGCATTTGGTCCGACTGTATTAGGCATTTGAGCCTGATAGGCGTAAAGATTGATCGGAACGTATTGCACCAAGTAACCCAGGCTCGTGTCTGGATGCATGTCGAGCGCTAGAAGCGTGGAAGAGTTCCAGGGAAGGGCCCAGACGCCGCGTTCGTCTCGTTCGTCGTCGAGTGTGCGGACCTCGGTGAAGCAGAGAGTTTTGCTCAGGCCATCGGTGACGCGAGAGGTCTTCTGGCCGGTGGAGATCAATGCTCCCGGATAGAGCAGTTGCAGATCGGTATGCATCGGTGAGCCGTAGGCGGCGTAGTTGCCTTTGGCGAAGCGTTTGCCGGCGGTGTACGTGGGGTGGCTGTAGGCGCGGCCGCGGGCGTGGTCACTAGGGCAGAGGTAGGTTGGCACGCTCGTTTCTTGCGGCTCGTTCGGTTGTTCGAGAATGGTTCGCGATAGATCAAACTGATCGTGGAGATTGTTTTCCTCCATGAAGGGAAGCAAGATGACGGCCCAGCTAAACATCTTGCCAGACATTTGATCAAAGACGGGGTAAGGCTGACCGCCGTAGTTGAGCGTTTTCTCGGCGACGATTCCGGAGGGGGGGAGGAGCTTGTGGACGTCGACGTACCCGTGGGCGGCCAGCGCGATTTGCTTGAGGTGGTTGGCACATTGCATGCGGCGGGCGGCTTCGCGGGCTTGTTGAATGGCGGGGAGGAGCAGGGCGATGAGGATCGCGATGATCGCGATGACGACCAGTAGCTCGACGAGCGTGAAGGCGTTTGTGGTGGGGCGGCCGAGCCGAGGCCGACTTTTCGCTAAGCCGCAAGCGGCTTGAGGGTGGTGGCGAAGGCCCGCTCGGCTCGCGGGCCCTACGGGGCTCGAGAAGTGTCGCCTGGCTCGAAAACTAAATGGAGGCCGGTTCATTACGAGTCAGAGGTATTGTTTCCAGGGGAAAATACATGGAAAATCGGCCAACCACCCCCGCTGGCACGAACAAAGCTCGCATGGGGCCTCTAAATCAGTATAGCGGCGAACGCGGGGTTGCCTACAATCTGGAATTTGCGGAGTGATGGGCAACCAGGGCAAGGTGCCGGATTTACCGAGTGGGGGAGTTTGTCGCGGCGCCGGTTAGACCACCGATTGCCGTATTCCCTATAAACCGATTTTCGAACCCAGAGTAATGGAAGTTTTCATGAAGCGTTTTTGGCTAGGTTTGTTTGTATTAGGTTTGATCCCCGCTATGAATGTTTTTGCACAGAATGATTTGCCGCAGGGGCCTGGCGGTCAGCAGCCACAGGGACAGCCTGGGTTTGGGCAACAGCAGCCTGGTGGTCAACCAGGCGGCGCTGCGCCGGCGAATGATCCGGCGTTCTTGCAGCAAGTCAGCTATGGCTTGGGCCGCAACTTCGCCACGAACTTGAAGGACAACGAGATTCCGGTGGATATGCAGGCGCTGATGGCCGGCATCAACGATGCGCTGCGTGGTGCTCAGCCGAAATGGACCGAGCAACAGCTTGAGACGACGCTGCAAGCATTTGGCAAGCAGATGGAACAGAGGGCGATCATGCGGATGCAGCAGCAAGCGGCGAAGAATCAGCAGGAAGAGAAGCAGTTCATGGAGCGCAACCGCCAGGCGCCGGGCGTGCAGACGACCGCCAGCGGCTTGCAATATAAGGTCTTGCAGCAGGGTAGCGGCGCTTCGCCAACGATCGCCGATCGCGTGAAGTGCAACTATAAAGGCACACTATTGAACGGCACTGAGTTCGATAGCTCGTTCAAGCGCAACATGCCGGCCGAGTTTGGCGTGGGGCAGGTGATCGATGGTTGGAAGGAAGCACTGCAGAAGATGAAAGTCGGCGATAAGTGGCAATTGTTCGTGCCATCGAAACTGGCGTACGACATGGAGCCACCCCGTCCGCCGATCGAGCCAGGCTCGATGCTGGTGTTCGAGATCGAACTATTGGATATTGCGAAGCAGTAATTTCGTCTTAGAAGCTCTAACAAAACCGGGGGCTAGCGCCCGCCGGCTAATC
>CAZJWY010000125.1:0-15677 GCA_964549545.1 uncultured Planctomycetaceae bacterium
GTGTGCATTTCGTGCTGCGCACAAACACCACAAAAATGGCCGGCAGTGCCATTCGGGTCAGGCCTCTTTTCTTGGTGTGGCCAATCGGTTAAACTGCCGAGATGCCTCGACCCAAACGGATTTGCCCTGCCGGAATGGTGTTCCACTGTCTCAATCGAAACGCAAAAACGGGTCAGAACAATTTTTCTCCAAAATAGTTCTGACCCGTTTCTGCGTTTTGATAACTAAATTTTGGCCAGTGGGGAATTTCGCAGTTATAAAGAGACGTCTTTAGGATTAGGTGTTGGTAGAGATTCGGCGTTGCCGCCGACGCTAAGCTAACGTGTGTTGTATTTTATGGGCTCTGGGAGGACTGAAGTTGTTCCAGTGAGAGTGCTTTCTTCAACTCGCCGCTCTCCTCAAGCGAACGCTGCTGGACACGCTCGACCATTTCTGGAAGTCGACTACCTAGAAAAACAAGCGGCTGATCGCCCATGCTCATGCTGTCGCCCGAACTTGAAAAGCTCAGCGCCAACGAATCCGTGCCAATGGGCTTTCCGTCCTTGGGTGTGATGATCGACCATCGCCAACGCAGGCCGCCAGACATCGTTTCATACAGGGCCCGCTCCTTACACTCGCGCTGCGATTTACCTTCGAGCGCGATCCGAGGCATGTCCTTGAACCACTCCTGGCTTTCTTTCGTCTTGGTCGATTGCGACCAGCACATCAGCACCGCTTTGTCACTCAATTTGATTGCCACCCACAACGAAACACTGCGATTACCGCTCGAGCCACTGCTGAAAGCGCCGATCGACCGCGTAGGCAGTGCTTCGGTTACTTCCGTCCGATCAAAGCCCTCTGGCGCTTCAAACGTGAACAAGCCGGGCGGCGGTTCTACATTCGCTTGGATGACGTCGTACTCCTGTTCCACCTGAGGCTCTTTCCCCGCCTCGCCGCTCAGAACGACGACTCGCGCGGGCACTCCGATCTGCGGATCGAGCCAGACCCGCCACCAGAACGGAACTTCTTCCCCCTTCTTCGATTCATAGATGTCGCACTCCTGCTCCCGAAGGGGTAATGGCGTAGAGCGGCACACACAATTCGCAATTTCGCAATTACAAAACACGTCTTTAGGAATATGTGTTGGGGGAGATTCGTCGTTGCCGCCGACGCTAAAGTCTTTGTGGGTGCTTTTGCACGGCTTGGTGGTGATTGCTTGAGTGGAAATAGTGGAGGAGGATCGCTCGTTCCAAGGCCGCGTGAAGGTTGGGGCAGATATTCGCCTGGCCGACGTGTCTTTCGAACTCGGCTTGTCGCATTAGCTTGGCCGGCTGTGGTTGCGCACCACACAGAATGAGAGTGCGATTGTGAGCGCGGCATTTATCGGCAAGGTCTTCGAGGGCTAAAAGCCCGGTCGCGTCGATCGCGGTCATGTTTCGCAGCCGCAGGATGACAATGGGAGGAAGCTCCCGCAAGCACTCGGCGATATGGAGGATTTTCTCGTTGGCCCCGAACAGGAATGGGCCGTGGATACGGAACACGGCGACATAATCTGGGATCGGCTTGCCCTGGAGAACGTGCATCCAACCTTCTTCAACATATTGATCCGTTACGCGAGTAACCGTCGTGGTTCCGGAGACTTTCCGGATATACATGAGAGCGGCGAGCACGATGCCCGTTTCGACGGCCACGGTGAGATCGGCGAAGACGGTAAGTGCAAAAGTGATGGCCCAGACGCTAATGTCCGACCAGGTGAGCTTGAGCAGTTTGGGAATCTCATGCCATTCGCCCATGTTATAGGAGACGACGAGCAGGATCGCGGCGAGCACCGAGAGGGGAATGAATTTGGCTAGCGGCGCGGCGAACAGCAGCACGCAGAGGAGCGTGATTGCGTGAATTATTCCGGCGACGGGGGTCTTGGCCCCGGAGCGGATATTGGTGGCGGTGCGGGCGATGGCGCCGGTGGCGGGGATGCCGCCGAAGAACGGCGAGGCGAGGTTGGCCACACCTTGGGCCATGAGCTCGACATTGGGGTTGTGTTTGTCACCGCTCATTCGGTCTGCGACGACGGCCGATAGCAATGATTCGATAGCGCCCAGGAGCGCGACCGTGAGGGCGGAGGGGAATAGCACGCCGATCTTGCTTGTGTCGAAATGAGGAAGGCGGATCGAGGGGAGACCGGTGGGAATGCCGCCAAAGCGGGAGCCGATGGTTTCGACGGCCAGCCCAGTGATCGCGACAAGAGCCGTTCCCAGTACCATTGCGATGATGTACGCGGGGATGCGGCGGACGTATTTGCGGCAGAAGACGATCAGGACGATCGACGCGCAGCCGAGTAACGTGGCTTGCCAGGACAGCGTGGTGAAGTGAGTGGCGATCGCTTCCATTCGCTCGACGAATTCGCCGGGGACGTTGTCGATCTTCAAGCCGAAGAGATCTTTGAGCTGGGTGCTGGCGATCAGGACGGCGATGCCGTTGGTGAAGCCGACGATGACGGGGCGTGGAATGTATTTGACGGCCGATCCCAGGCCAGTGGCGCCGAGCAGCAGCAGAAGCAGACCGGCCATGAGGGTACACATACAGAGACCATCGATGCCGTGTTGCTGGACGATGCCATAGACGATGACGACGAAAGCGCCGGTTGGTCCGCCGATCTGGGTTTTTGATCCGCCTAAAGCTGAAATCAAGAAGCCGGCCACGACAGCGGTGTAGATGCCTGCTTGGGGCGGCACGCCGGATGAGATGGCGAAAGCCATGGCGAGGGGCAGCGCGACTAGGCCGACCGTTACGCCGGCGAACAAATCGCCGGAGAAGTCGTGCCAGGTGTAGTTGCGGAGGCAGAGTACGCTTTTGGGGAGCATCGGGGGCATGGGGAGGTGTCAGATATCGTGGATTGGAGGGTTCAACCGCGCGTGGGAGTTGGTGGGGTTGAAGTTGTGTTGGCGTTTCCCGGACCGCGTGGCGATCCGGCTAGAGCTTGCAAATTCGATTGTTGGTGACTGTTTGGGTGGACTGTTTTATTGTGGTCGTTAAGCGGGGTGGTGTAGATTCGGCCTTGCGGCCGACGCTAAATCTTCGCTTTTGGTTTGTTTTTTGTCGCTTGTCGTTGTTCTTGCTTGAGCATTTGCATGGCTTCGTTCATGTGGTCAAAAAAATATTGCCGCATGAGTTCCAGCATGTCGCCGAATAAGGGGCTGCGTAATCGGTAAAAAATCTGATTGCCTTTCTTGCGGGTTTCGACAATGTGTTTGGTCCGCAGAACGGCAAGATGCTGAGAGGCGTTGGCTTGTTCGATGCCGACCTTTTCGCAGAGCTGGCCGACGGAGGTTTCACCGTCGCGGAGGCACTCGACGATGGCGATGCGAGAGGGATGGGCGAGGGCTTGGAAGATTTCCGTTTTGAATTGGCGGAGGGAGTGGAGCATGAGAGGAGCGCGGCGAGAGGCTGCGAGGAAAGAATATTCGAATAATCTAATGTAGATAGGTAGGGGAAATGGGGGCGGGTGTCAATGGAAGGAGGGGGCCCCGGCAGGCAGGACAGAGGGCGAGAGGGGGCGCGGCGTAAACGCCGCCGCTAAGTGGCGGGGTGATAGCGAGGAGTGGGTTCGCTCTTTAAGAGTTGCCTTCAGGGGCTTTGCGGTGGAGGAACTTGTCGAGGATGCCGTTGACGAATTGGGCCGAGTGGGCGCTGCCGAAGCGCTTGGCTAGCTCGACGGCTTCGTTGATGGCGGCGCGGTCGGGCGTATCGGTGTAGATGATTTCGTACGCGCCGAGGCGGAGGACGTTGCGATCCGTCGAGGCCATTCGTGAGAGGCTCCAGTTGTCGGCCGTTTTTCCGAGGAGCTGGTCCAGCTCGCCCTGATTGCGGCGGACACCGAGGATCAGCGACATGCAAAACTCTTCGAGTTCGGGATTGTTTAACCGGCCCGAGAGAAAGGACTTCATTTCGGCAACAGTGGCGCGCGGGTTGACATCATCCTCGAAGAGGATTTGGAGGGCGACTTCGCGGGCTCGGCTGCGGCGGGACATACGGGCGGGGAGCCGGGAGCATGGAGTGGGGAGCCAGAGTTTTTTCTTACTCCTTGCTCCCTGCTCCACGCTCCCCGCTTTTACGGGATGTTTTTCAGGAGGCCAACCATTTGCAACGCGGCTTCGGCGGCTTCGGCGCCTTTGTTGCCGACGTTGCCGCCGGCGCGGTGGATGGCTTGTTCCATTGTTTCACAGGTTAATACGCCGAACAACACGGGAAGGTTGGCGTCGATCGACAGCCGCGTAATGGCGTTGCTGACTGCGCGGTTGATGTGCTGATCGTGAGTGGTTTCACCGCGGATCACGGCGCCCAGGCAGATGATGGCCTGGTAGCGGCCGAGTTTGGCGAGGCGCTTGGCGACGAGCGGAATTTCCATTGCACCGGGAACCCACGCGACGTCGATCATGTCGTCGGCGACGCCCCGCTCTTGCAGCTTGGCGACGGCGCCGTCGAGGAGCTTGCGGGTGATGGCTTCGTTCCAGCGGGAGACGACGATGCCATAGCGGTCTTTGGGCTCGAGGTCGGCAAAGGCGATGAAGTTGGGCATGTGGTTTTATATAGCCGACCCATTCTGGGTCGGTTCCGGCCGGTGTTGCCGACCATTCCGAAAATACGTCCCGGCCGAGACGGCCGGGCTATGTATTACTCTTTGACGCTCATGAGGAATTCGGCGTTGGTTTTTGTTTTGCGGAGGCGGGTGGTGAGCAGTTCCATGGCGTCTGGCGGGTTCATTTCATTGAGGACGCGGCGAAGGAGGCCGATACGGCGGTGTTCTTCCGGGTCCATCAGCAGCTCTTCCTTGCGGGTGCCGCTGCGGTTGATGTCGATCGAAGGCCAGACGCGGCGATCGACGAGGCGGCGATCGAGCATGATTTCTTGATTGCCGGTGCCTTTGAATTCCTCGAAGATCACTTCGTCCATCTTGCTGCCGGTGTCGACCAGGGCGGTGGCGACAATGGTGAGCGAGCCGCCATCTTCGACACGGCGAGCCGAGCCGAAGAAGCGCTTGGGACGTTGCATGGCGTTGGCATCGATGCCGCCGGAGAGGATTTTGCCGGAGTGGGGGCATTCGGCATTCCAGGCGCGGGCCAGGCGAGTGATCGAATCGAGGAACAGCACGACATTGCGGCCGTACTCGACCATGCGTTTGGCTTTTTCGATGACCATTTCGCTCACCTGGACATGGCGGGCGGAGGTTTCATCGAACGTGGAACTGATGACCTCGCAGTTGGGGCCCTTGATTTGGCGCTCCATGTCGGTGACTTCTTCCGGTCGCTCGTCGATGAGGAGCATGATAACGTAGGCGTCTGGATAGTTCGTGAGGACGCTTTTGGCCATCTTTTGGAGCAGGATCGTTTTGCCGGCGCGAGGCGGGCTGACAATGAGACCGCGCTGGCCGAAGCCAATCGGCACGATCATGTCGACGACGCGCATTTCGACTTCGTCGGGCGTCGTTTCCATGACGATGCGGCTGTCTGGGTGGACCGGCTTGAGGTCATCGAAGAAAACCTTGCGAGCGAGAAGGTTGGGGTCGTCACCGTTGATCGCCTCGACGCGGAGGAGCGCGAAGTAGCGTTCGTTTTCTTTAGGCGGACGAATCGTGCCGGCGACGGTATTGCCGTTGCGAAGACCGAAGCGGCGAATCTGGCTCGGCGAAACGTAGATGTCGTCTGGACACGACAGGTAATGGTAGTCGGGGCTGCGGAGGAAGCCGAAACCATCGGGGAGGATTTCGAGCGTACCTTCGCCGTACATCAGGCCTTTGAGCTTTACCCGTTCTTTGAGGATGCGGAAGATCAGCTCTTGTTTCTTGAGGCCAACGATATCGGGGATTTGCTCGGCTTCGGCGGTGGCGACCAATTCCTGGACGGTCATCCGCTGCAGCTCGGCGATATGGACGTTGCGGTCTTGCGCATCGTCTTTTGCGATCGCGGCGCCGACGCGGCGGACGCGCTCGGCGGCTTTGTCTAGCTCTTCAGCGAGCGAGAGTGGTTCTTCACGATCGAGCTCGGCGAGAAGCTCGCGATCGATTTTTACTTCGCCGTTGCCATCGGCGGGGCGCACGCGGCGGTGCATGGGGGTACGCGGGCGAGTGGGCCGCGTATCGCGGTTCGCTTGATCAGCCATGAGTTGTTCGCTCCTGGGAGAAGAGAGCGGGGCGCGCGGATGGCGCCGAGGGGTGGGAAAATGAAAAAGATGGATCTCGGAGGGCTGGCTCGAACGGCCTGCCATGAGGTGCCTCTACGGCTCCATTATGTCATGCCGGGGGTGAAGTTGAAAAGGCGAAAGTTTGGTGTTTGGGCAAGGTATGCAGAAACTTCATTGATGAAGCAGTTGCTGGCATGGAAAGAAATATGCTTTGCTGATTTCTGCAAAGAGGGGGCTTGATGCTTTCGTGGATAAGGGGCGGGGTCGGGGACGCTCCGGCTCGCGGGATTGGGGTTTTAATTGCCAGCCGCGACATATTGTGCCCAGAAATCGTCGATGGCTCGGCGGAGATCATCGGCTGAACCGCTATTTGGGATAATAACATTGGCTTCGCGGCGTTTTTGCTCGACTGGCCATTGGGCGGCTTCGCGACGGTCGAACTCCGCTTCAGACCAGCCGCGGGTGCTTGCTCGGGCAAGGCGAAGATCGCGCGGCGAGTCGATCAGGAGGACGAGGTCGCACATTTTTTTCCAACCGGCCTCTAAAAGGAGGGGGGCGTCGAGGACGACGGCTGGCTTACCTGCGGCCGCAGCCTCCCTGCCCCGTTCTCCCAGGCGATGGGCGATTCGTGGATGAAGCAGGTCTTCGAGAAACTTGCGGTCGGCCTGTCCGGCCGTATTTTGGGCAAAGACATAGCGGGCAATCGCCGCACGATCGATCGATTGATCGGCGGCGAGAACGCCTTTGCCCCAACGATCGACGATCGCTTGCCGGACGTCGGCGTCGGTTGCAAGAACCTCGTGGCTGGTGTGATCGGCGTCTAAGTGGACGGCCCCCAGCTCGACGAGAAACTTCGCGGCGAGGGACTTACCGCAGGCGATGCCACCGACGAGGCCGATGATTTTCATTGGTTGATTGATGGATGCTTTCATTGATGATGAACGACTGAGCGGGGGCGAGGACGCCCCCGCTCGCGGGAGTTATTCAATATCAATATAAGCCGCAATAGAAAGTCAGGCGGCGGCCCAGTGTGCGGGGCTCCATTGCCAACTGCCGCCGGCGCCGGCGAGCCATTGGCCCGGGACCCAGACCGCATTCGGGACAGCAGCAGATTGCACATACTCGCCGGGAACCCAGAACCAACTGCCGCGCCATTCCCAATGGCCCGGTTGCCATACGACGTTGGTTTGAGCGGGTGCTGCCGGCTTTAGTTCTTCGTAAACGGTGGGCACGGTGACAGGCTTGGCGACCACGACGCCTTGATTGGCGGCGGCCCAGTGAGCGGTTTGCCAAACATACTTACCATTGCGATGTTGCCAGTAGCCGGGAACCCAGTAAGCGTTGCCGAACGGCGGCTGTACCCATTCGCCGGACTTCCACTTCCAGGTATCTGGGGTGCGATCCCAATGGCCGGAGACCCAAACGTAGTTTGGAGCCGGGGCGGTCGTGATGATTTCTTGTTGAACCGGCGGGACGGCGATGTAAGTTGGCGAAACGACGGGTGGCTCGACGACTACCTGGGCCGACAGATGATGATGGAGCGCACCAACGCCAACGATCATGCACACAGACAAGAGCAAGGCAAAACTTCTCATGACGACTCCGCAACGATGGATGGATTTGCCGATGACGAAGATCCTCTTCGCGCGTCGCCAATCTAACTCGTACGACTGGGCGAGGTAAATGTCAGTTCGTGGGCGGGGGGGGATTTTTGGCTGGTTAAGCGGCGCGGGACTAATACCATTCCAAGACACCCTCACCCCGGCCCTCTCCCAAAGGGAGAGGGAGTTGCTAGATGACGGGCTGAAGCCCGTCCTACAGAGGTTACTCGCAGGCGGCCCAGTTGTTGCCGGTTTTTACGTCGACTTTGAGAGGGACCGAGAGGGGGAGAACGGAGCGCATTTCGTGGCGGACCATTGTGGTCAGGCGGTCGAGTTCTTCAGGAGGCGCTTCGAAGACCAACTCGTCGTGGATCTGTAGCAGCATGTTGGCGGCGAATTTTTCGCTTTTTAAGCGGCGGCTGATGGCGAGCATGGCGAGCTTGATCATGTCGGCGGCCGTGCCTTGGATGACGCTGTTGACCACGGTGCGCTCGGGCAAAGTGAGCGGGCGGCGGCTGGGGCGATCGGTGAGGAGCGTGAGTTGGTCGATCGGGCGGACGCCTTGGATGCTGCGGCGGCGGCCGAGGATCGTGGTCACGTAGCCGTCGCGGCGACAGCCGTCGAGTGTGTCGACCATGAACTCGGCGACGCCGCGATAGGTGCGGAAGTAGCCGTCGATGAACGAGGCGGCTTCTTCTTGAGAGATTCCTAGGCCCTTGGCGAGGCCGAAGGGACTTTGGCCGTAGATGACGCCGAAGTTTACGGCTTTGGCGCTGCGGCGTTGGGCGGAGGTGACTTCGCTAAGCGGTAAGCCGAAGACTTGGCTGGCGACGAGCGTGTGAATATCTTCGTCGCGTTCGAAGGCGGCCAGCATGGCGGGGTCTTGTGAGTAATGGGCGAGGATCCGCAGCTCGATTTGGGAGTAGTCGGCGGCGAGGAGTTTCCAACCGGGGTAGCCGGGGACAAACGCCGAGCGGATTTCGCGGCCTTCGTCGGTGCGGATTGGGATGTTTTGCAGATTGGGTTCGCTCGAGCTGAGTCGGCCGGTGGCGGCGACGACCTGGTTGAATGAACCGTGAACGCGACCGGTTTGCGGATGGATCAGCAGCGGGAGGGCGTCGACGTAGGTGTTTTTCAGCTTGGCAAACTGGCGGTACTCGACGATTTTCGCGGGCAGCGGGTGAGAGGGGGCCAGTTGTTCGAGGACGTCGGCATCGGTGCTTGGCCCGGTCTTGGTTTTCTTGACGACTGGAAGGCCGAGTTCTTGGAAGAGGACCTGGGCGAGTTGCTTGGGCGAGCCGATGTTTAGCGGATGGCCGGCGATTTCCTCGATTTCCTGTGCCAGTTGCGTGAGGCGCTCGCCATAGCGGGTGCTTAATTCGGCTAGCACGGCGGGGTCGATCCGCATACCGATGAATTCGAGGTCGGCCAGTACATCGATCAGGGGAACTTCGACCTCTTCGTTGAGCCGGGTGAGTTCCATCTGGTCGAGCTTATCGGCCAGGATCGGATGCATTTGGAAGGGAATGTCAGCATCCTCGGCTGCATAGTCGGCGACCTGGGTAATAGGGACTTCGTCCATCCGTTTTTGGTCGCGGCCCTTGCCGATGAGTTCGTCGATCTTGATCGTGGTGTGGTTGAGATAGCGGAGGGCGAGGTCGTCGAGGCTGTGGCTGCGGCCGCCGGCGTCGAGTAGGTAGCTGGCGATCATGGTGTCGAAGGCTAAGCCGGCAAGCGTTACTCCGACGTTTCGGAGGACGATTGCATCGTATTTTAGATTTTGGCCGAGCTTGCGAATTTTGGGGTCTTCTAAAACAGGGCGGAGTGCTTCGAGGGTTTCCTGCGGATCGAGAAGGCGTTCGTCGGCGGGGCCACGAACGGCCACGTAATAACCTTCGCCCGACTTGAACGCGAAGGAGTAGCCGACGATCTCAGCACAGCGCGGCTGAACATGCGTGGTTTCGGTGTCGAAACTGATGAGCGATTGTTGCTTAAGTTGGACGACGAGGTCGGCGAGCGCTTCGGGTGTGTTAACGAGGTGATAGTTGCCTTTTGGGGCGGCTGCGACCGAGAGTGGGACTGAACTGAGTTTGGCAACGCGTTCGCCGAATGACCGGAAGCCGAACTCGTTGAACAACTCGTTAATCGCGTTGTGGTCGACTCCGCCGACGCGGCTGGCGTCCCAATCGGGAACGATCGGTACGTTGGTGTCGAGGCGAACGAGTTGGCGGGAGAGCAATGCCTGATCGCGGCACTCGGCTAGTTTCTTGCCTTTGGCGCCGGGCACTTCGGCGGCGTGTTCCAGCAGATTGTCGAGTGTGCCGTAGGTTTCCAGAAGTTGTTGGGCGGTTTTCGGGCCGATGCCGGGAACGCCGGGGACGTTGTCGACCTTATCGCCGACGAGCGCCTGAAAGTCGATAACTTGGTCGGGGCCGACACCCCACTCGTCGCGGAGGGCGGCGGCATCGAAGATCTGGTTTTTGCGGATGTTGTAGATCGCGACGCGGTCGGTGATGAGCTGCCGGCAATCCTTGTCACCGGAGACGACGTAGCAGTTCGCGCCGGCTTCGTCGCAGACGCGAGCGATCGTGGCGAGGATGTCGTCGGCTTCGTAACCCTGGTAGGACAAGACGGGAATGCCGAGCGCTTGGAGGACTCGCTCGATTTTGGGGATTTGGCCGACAAGCTCCTCGGGCATTTCGCCCCGCTCGGCTTTGTAGGCGTCAAACAACTCGTCGCGGAACGTAGGGCCGCTGAGGTCGAACGCGCAGATCAGGGCGTTGGGTTTCTTCTCTTCCATCAGGAAAAGCATGTCGCGGACGAAGCCGTAGACGGCGCCGACCTGCTCGCCGCGGGGGCTGCTCATTTCGGGCAGAGCATGAAAGACCTGAAAAATGAGCGAATGGGAGTCAACGACGTAGACGTTCCAGCCCTTGATGTCGACCGCCTGAGGGTGGGGCGGGCAGGATTCGCTGCCTTCAGCGAGTGGAGCGAGCTCAACTTCGGCAAAGGCAGACGACTTGGCTTTCACGGTCTTCTTGCCAGATTTGGGGGGCTGGTCGTCGGCCTCCAGGCCGGGCAGGGATTGTTGCTGTTTGGATCGCGAGGCCATGGGGCATAGTTACCAGCGGCAAAATCAGACTAATCGGACATGGAACATCATCTTATCCATTTCGTTGACTCGCAGTAATCCCCTAACTAAATTGGACTTAGGGCGATTCTGCCTGCTTGTTGTCCAGTTATTTTCGCGCTATTCGAGCGGTGCTGTGCGGATAGCGATCGCTTACCTTCTCGCCAGTGGGTGCTTCCGCGAGCGGCTGTGAATATTATTGAAATAGCAGCACGAAGTTTAAGTTAGCCAGCGAGGAAAAGTTTTCCTCGGAGCGGCTTTATTAGGAACAGTCGAGGTACGCCATGCCGGCGCGGCAAGACCAGACCCTGCAGATCTTTTTGATCATCTTCATTTTTGCTTTTCTCGTAACGGCGGTAGTTGCGTACCTGGGATGGCGCAACTATGGCGAGGCCGACGGCCGCGCGGTGGCGTTGCAGTCGTCGGTCAATGAAAAGAACTCGCAGGTGTCGACGCTCACCACCGATTTGGAAGATTTGCGCCAATTGATTGGCGTCGAGCGGAACGCCAGCACGGCCGACACGAAGAAGGCTGGCGAAGCGGATATGAAAGCCTATGGCAGCGCTATCGGGGACGAAGCTGGTCGGACGTATCGCAAGGTGCTTGAAAGCGTGTATGCGGAAGGTCAAGCCACGGCGGCCCGCGAGGCAAAGCTTAAAGCGGAATTCAGCGAACAGGCCAAGGCTCTGCTTTCCAGAGCAGCGGAAGCCCAGAAGCAGATCGACGAATACAGTGAAGCTCGCAAGAAAGCGGAGGAAGATGCCGCGGCACAGCGCAATGCGTTTGCGGAGTTCCGTAAGACGCTAGAAAAGGCTCAAGGCGATGTGCAGAAGAACCTGGAAAGCCAACGTGCCGATTATGAAGCTCAAGTCGCCAAGGGAGCTGCGCGAATCAAGTCTCTGGAGGAGCAGGTAACCAAGCAGGCTCGCCAGATTCTCAACCTGGCTGAACAGCGCAAGGACGAACCGGGCAGCTTCGAAATCGCGGATGGCCGTGTTACGTGGGTCAATCAGAATGGCACGGTGTGGATCAATCTTGGCTCGGCTGATTCGCTACGTCGGCAGGTGACATTTAGTGTGTTTGATTCGGACCAGCACGATGCGGCCAAGGCAGCTAAGAAGGGAAGCATCGAAGTGACTCGCATTTTAGATGAGCACACAGCCGAGGCGCGAATCACGAAGGACGATCCGACGAACCCGATTTTGACGGGCGACAACGTCTACAGCCAGGTTTGGCATCGAGGCAAGAAATTGCATTTTGCCTTTACGGGCGTGATCGACATCGATGGCGACGGTCAGAGCGATGTTCAATTGGCTCGTGATCTGGTTGCAGTCAACGGCGGAGTGGTGGACGCCATTCTCAAGGAGGATGGCAAGATCGACGGAGAGATCACATCCAACACCCGCTACCTTGTGCTGGGTGATGTGCCTGATTCAGCGATTAAGAGCGCGATGGCGCAGGGCTTCCACGATATGAGCAAGACGGCCGCGTCTCTCGGCGTGCAAACCATCACGCTGACGCAGTTCCTCGACCAGATGGGCTACAAGCCGCAGGACCGCACGGTTCAATTGGGCACAGGAGCAAAAGCAAGTGACTTCCCGGCCCGCGCGAGTGGCACTGAGCCGGCGATTTCAGTGGGAGGCTTCCGGGTTCGCCCGGCACCGGCTCGCCCGGCTCCTGATCCGAAGGATTAGTGGCGATTTGCTATGCAGGTCGCTAGCTAGAATCGTCGTGGGGCAGACATTCTTGTCTGTCAGTCGTGGCCAGAGCTTGGCAGACAAGACTGTCTGCCCCACGGCCACTACTAATCAAACAACTGGCGGCGTAGCGATCTTAGTTCCGCGACCGATCCTTTGAGAGCCGACGGGACATTGGTCATGTCGAAGTATTCTGGTTCGACGAACAGCGCCGCTGGTGATTTCAGTCCCCGGGCAACGGCCAACTGCTTGAGCAGGCGACGATTCGACCAGTTTAGCCGATGAGCACGGCAGAGATCGCTGAACAATCGTGGGGGGCTATCGTAGTCGAAGTCGCGGCGACGACGGCGTGAGATTGTTTGCCAAATGACGGTTATGATTACGAGCAGTGTTACCGTGGCGAGGATCAGAACTTCACGCCAATTAGCGGTTAGCAGCTTGTTTAGTTGCTGCCATTCGTGGCTGTAGTAGTATTGCTCGGCGAGCAGTTGCAGGCCGCTCAGCGTTATGTGATTCATATCAACTCACTTACGCCTTGTAGTTTAGTTGTGTCGGGCCGTTCTTCTCGTAGCGCCGCCAGGCCCCTTCGGGCAGCTTCCGCCACGCTATGGTGGGCATCGGCCAGTGCCGTCGTGAGAGCGGAGATGACGGCGTTGCCGCGGCAATTGGAAAGCGCCATGACCGCGGCCTGACGGACCGTGACGTTCTCGTGATCGACCAGGCTGATCAATTGTTGCTCGACATCGCCCGTGGCTTCCATGGCAAGCGCCATTTCGATGCCGCGAAGCTTGGTCGTGACCGAAGGAGAAGATAGCTCTTCGGCCAGTTTCTGCTGAGCAGAATGGTCTACTTTGTGAACGAGGACGCCGGTCGAATGGGCTGCCTGTTCATCGAGCAGATCGAACATCGTGCGATAGCGAGTGAAATTGAACTCGGCCAACGATGATCGGGCAGCATCGCGAACTTCAGGAAGTTGCGAGTCGAGCAAGGCGACGAGCCGCTCCAACGCATCTGGCACGTGTCGCGCGCGAAGTTGTCGGACGGCGGAGGATTGAACGCTGGCATCTGGGTCGTTGAGCAATTCGAAAACGAGTGAATCGGCTTGCGGCCCGTCGAATTTTGTCAGGGACTGAGCACACGCGCGACGGGCTTCCGTGAGGCCATTTTGCAGTAAGTAAGCCAAGAACTCGAAAACGGCGGACCGACTCAAGCCGCTGGTGAGGGCAAGTTCCACTGCAACTGCTTGAGCACGACCGTCTACCTTTAGCAATAGCGAGCGGTGCTCCTCCAGCCAAGCGATGTGGTTGAGGTTTTTCAAGTTGTGAAGAACGCGAATCGGGACGGGGCGCTTGATCTGGTTGAGCAGGACATCTACGAACCGCTCGTCTCGGCGTCGCGAGATGACCTTGAGCACGGCGGGCGGTGCGTCGGTGTCGCGTAGCATTTCCACGAGTCGTTCGAGAATGCCAAGGTCCTGAGTGGCCTGTAGTTCGGCGACGACCGCGGAATGACAGGGGTGACTATTGTCGCGGAGGACTTTCTGCAACGTGGCATTGTCGACCGGGGCCAATAAGAGAAAGGCGTCGATGATTTCTTGCCGACGATGCTGGGCGAATCGCGATATCGACTGTTCAAGCGGCACGAGAAGATGATGGCGCTTGAACGAGGGATCGTGCGGAGCGCTGCGATTGCCTGATGCCCACAGCGAGAGTTCACGCTGTACCTGAGTGGCTAACTCGACAATCGTAAGAGCGACGTCGCCACGGTAGCGATGTTTCCTGTCTTCGACAGCTTTTACGAGGACGGCGATCAGGTCGACGTCGCCGGAAAGCGAGATGATTCGGCAAGCGTTCTTGCAGCGCGTCGCGTCGCCTTGGAGGATCGCGGATTTGAGCGCGGGCGCGGCGTGGTGGGGCGTGGCTCGGTGAGCTTCGCTCAATACCAAGCGGTCGGTTTTACTTAGGAAGCTAAAGTGCTCGATCAGTTGCTCGTGCGCCGGGCGCTCGTGCCGGCGGATCACGGCGCGGATCGTTGCAGCGCGAATCTCGGCACTGGTCGATTGGAGGCCCGCGAGCATGACAGGGAGCACGGCGCGGTTCGGGGTTTTGGTTAAAACCTGCGCTGTGCGAGCGATGCCGGAAACGGCATCTGGAAATAAATAGTCGCCGATCACGCGTTCATCCCGCCGTCCGTTGCGTAGAATTCCCCAGTCCGCATTATCGGCACGAGGCGTTAAGTGGTGACACTCGAAGCGGGGCGAACTGCATAACGAGAACAACCGAATTAGCCCCTTCGTCGCGGCGGCCTCTTTTTCGGACCGCGTTGCAAACTCGACCGATTGCAGCGAAACTGAAGTGGGAATGATGACTGGTAAAAGTTACCGGATTGTACGGGTGCTGCAATGGCGAAGGTGCGAGATTCGAACGAGGTGTTTGAGCAGGAATTCCTGCCGATTCGAGCTAAATTGCTCGAAGTGGCAGCGTCGCTCGATCGGCTCGATCGGGCCAGCGGATCGCTGCAATCGGAGGCACGTAGAAAGCAGATTTATTCAGCGATTGAGGTATTGCTGCGGCCGGAGGAGGACCGGGCGGAGCAGGTGCAGCTGATTTTCAGCCGGCCGTTTGAAGATGATTGGCGGGAGAAGTTGGGCGTTTAGGATACCTAGTTTTGAGGATGGGAAGAGCGGTAGGTGATTGGTTGCTATGTACTATATCGATCCACATATTCACATGGTCTCGCGGACGACCGACGACTACGAAACGCTCGCCAAGATGGGCTGCGTTGCCGTGAGCGAACCGGCGTTTTGGGCGGGATACGACCGCGGCAGCGTCGACGGCTTTCGGGACTATTTCGAGCAGCTTATTGGGTTCGAGCCTAAGCGAGCCGGGTGGTACGGCGTGCAGCACTTCACGTGGCTGTGCATCAACGCGAAGGAGGCGGAGAACGTTTCGCTTTCGCGCGAGGTCATCGCGATGATTCCCGAATATCTGGATCGGCCGGGTGTCTTGGGCATCGGCGAGATCGGGCTAAACAAAAACACGAAGAACGAGGCGACCGTTTTCTTGGAACACCTCGATCTGGCGGCGCGCACGG
>CAZJWY010000126.1:0-15600 GCA_964549545.1 uncultured Planctomycetaceae bacterium
ACGCCACGTGGTGGATTCGCCAGGCGATCACCCGGGCCGTGGCCGACCAAAGCCGCACGATTCGTATTCCCGTTCACATGGTCGAAACCATGAGCCGCGTGCGGAACGTATCGCGGCAGTTGTTGCAACGGCTGGGTCGCGAGCCATCGATCGAAGAGACCGCCAAGGCGGCCGATTGCACGATCGAAGAAGCTCGCCGCGTGCTGGCAATGAGCCGCTACCCGATCAGCCTCGATCGGCCCGTCGGCAACAGCGAAGACAGCCACTTCGGCGACCTCCTGCCCGATTCGGGCGCGGAGAGCCCGGCCATTGGTGCTGCCCAGGAGATGCTTCGCGGCCAGATTTCGAAGGTGCTCAAGACTTTGAGCTACCGTGAACGCGAGATCATCAAGCTGCGCTACGGCCTGGGCGACGGCTACAGCTACACACTGGAAGAAGTCGGCCACATTTTCAAAGTGACCCGCGAGCGCATTCGCCAGATCGAGGCGAAAGCGGTTCGCAAGCTGCAGCAACCGAGCCGCAGCGGTGAATTGGTTGGGTTCTTGGATTAATAAATAAAATGACGCCGTTGGCGGGCCATGGCACGGCTTCCCAATAAACACATTCAGGCAGCAATTGAATACGCTGAAGAACGTGGTTGGGAATTTGTGAAATCGAGCGCCAGGGCGCATAGCTTTGGCGCACTTTATTGTTCGTACCGTGAACGGGATGGATGTATCCTCCAAGTATTCAGCACGCCAAGAAACCCGGAAAACCACGCCAGGTGGATTCGCCGACAAGTTGATCGGTGTCCTCACACGACCTTGCTCGCTTAAATGCCCACTTTTGATTTTCAAGTTGTGCTAAGCGACATCCAAGAGATGGATGAGCGTACCGCCGATGCGCTGTACGCGGCTGGTTGTGACGACGGGACGCCCTTCAGCCGACAAGGCATTGCAGCAATCGGGTTTTCGCGCGAGGCTAGTACACTAGAAGATGCCATTCGCTCTGCGATTTCGGATGTGAATAAAGCAGGATTTGCAGTAGCTCGTGTCGAGCCGGCAGATGAAACTGTGTATGTGAAAATCAATCAGGAGCTAACACGGCATTAGCCGAAACGTTCTCCACTCGTCAGGCACAGCCTGACCTACCAGAAACCGGGGCGTTCCCGCACGCCCCGGTTTTTTGTGCATGGTGCTCACTGGGCGAGACGAAAAGTCGATTCGTCTCTGGGAAGCAGCGATTCGACCACGGATTACACCGGTTTCTCGGGTCGAATCTTCCCCGTCGGTGCCTTTTTCTTTATGCATCCGTGCGATCCATGGTTTACTTCGATCGAATGATTTGTATCCTCATATTGCTGTTCCTGCCGATCTGTTTAGTGAGGAGCGTTAGGAAGGGAATACGATTGAAGTGGTCGGAACCGGCGTTTTCGCCGACAACCGCGCTGTTTGCACGGCATAGTTTATTCGACAAGTCGTTGTCGCTAGAATAGCGGGTATGATTCACGACTTTGATGCCATCTACGATCACGGTGTGTTTCGGCCACTCGAACCTCTGGTTTTGCCCGACGGTGTGCGTGTTCATCTCCGCATCGACGAGCAAAACTGCGATCGAGAGAAATCGCAGCCCGCGGCGCGTGTGAACAGTCCGCGTTTGGCGCATCCGGAACAATCGCCGGATTTCGATATGGAGATCCGTGAGGTGGCGGATGACGGCGTATGATGAAGCTGCATTCCGACCGCCGGCCCCCGTGGCCTCGGTTACGGTTCGATCGCCTGTCACAAGTCGGAATGTGTCAGGTGTTCCACTGCTGATCGATACAGGAGCCGATGTCTCATTTCTGCCGCACGCCGCGATTGTCGATCTGTTGGATAGGTCCGCCACCTCCGCTCAATACGAGGTTGAAGCGTTCGACGGGACCAGAAGCATGGCTCAGGTAGCGCAATTGGAAATTCTGTTTCTTGGCAAGTCATTTCGCGGTCAGTTTTTGATAATCGACGGTCCATACGGTTATCTGGGCCGCAACATCTTGAACAGCGTTTCGCTCTTGCTCGATGGCCCGTTATTGAATTGGACAGAGAAACGATAGGTAACTACGACGCCAGCCCACTCAGCGGAGTGCATTACAACGAAAGAGCTATTTACATGCTGACGCCGCGTAGATTTCTCCTTGTGGTTGCTGTTTCGTTAATCGCGTGTACTGCGGTCTTCGCCGCGCCGGCTGAGCAGGTCGACGGTTACCGCGGCATCTGGTACATGAACCAGCCGACGAAGGATGAGTTCGTCTACAAGTACAGCGGTGGGTACGCCACGTATCCGCAGCAGCATGTGCCGATTGCGATCTACTCGGCCAAGGCGAACAAGACGTTCTTCGTTTACGGCGGGTCGACCGGCAGGGCGAAGGAGCTGGCCGAGATGGTATCGTATTTCGACCACTCGACGGGCCAGGTGCCGCGGCCGCGGGTGGTGATGGTGAAGCCGACCGGCGACGCGCACGAGAACCCGACGCTCTCGATTGACGACGCGGGGCACCTGTGGGTGTTCTGCAATTCGCACGGGCCGGCGAACAATTCATATATCTTCCGCAGCACCGAGCCGTATTCGATCGACGAATTCGACGAGATCGCGCGGACCAACTTTTCGTACAGTCAGCCGTGGTACATTCCGCAAAAGGGCTTTCTGTTTCTGCACACGCGCTACACGAACGGTCGGCGGTTTTTGCACTGGATGACGAGTCCCGTAATTCCCCCTCTCCCTTCGGGAGAGGGCCGGGGTGAGGGCGAATCGCGTACCACGAAAATACCCTCACCCAACCCTCTCCCACAGGGAGAGGGCTTTAAAGCGTGGTCCTCCCCTACTCTGCTCGCAGCAGTCGACATGGGGCATTACCAGGTCAGCAATCGGCGCGGAGACATGGTCGCGACGGCGTTCAACTACCACCCAACGCCGCTCGGCCTCAACGCGCGGACCAATCTGTACTATCTGCAAACCAATGATATGGGAAAAACGTGGCACACGGCCGCGGGGAAAGTTGTTGAAACGCCAATCAAAGAAAAATCCAATGACGCCCTCGTGTTCGACTACGAAGCTCAACACAAGCTCGTCTACTTGAAGGACATCAGCTTCGACTCCGCGGATCGACCGATCGTGTTGTATTTGACAAGCGGTGGATACGCGCCAGGCCCGAAGAATGGACCGCGCGAATGGTTTACGGCCCATTGGACCGGCGACGAGTGGCAGCGGCGACCGTTCACGACGAGCGATCACAACTACGACTACGGTTCGTTGTACATCGAAGATGGCCTGTGGCGGATCATTGCCACGACCGAGCCCGGGCCGCAACCGTGGAGCAGCGGCGGCGAGATCGTGATGTGGACCAGTCGCAACGAAGGACAAACCTGGACGAAGCTGAAGCAGCTAACACACGACAGCAAAGTCAACCATACCTACCCGCGCCGACCAGTGGGTGCGAATCCACAGTTTTATGCTTTGTGGGCCGACGGCAATCCGCTGGAGCGCAGCGAGTCGCGGCTCTACTTCACCGACCGCGACGGCAGCCATGTGTGGCGTTTGCCGACGAAAATGGACGGCGAGTTCGCCAAACCAGAAGCTGTCTGGTGATCATCGTCACTGACAGCAAACATGGGCCTCGCGATAGCAAAGATGCAGGACAGGATAACAGGATTTGCAGGATGGGCGGGATGAAAGAATGTTAATGGTCTATATCCTGTGAATCTCGCCGATCCTGTTATCCCGTCCATTGCTCTCCTCAGGGGTCACCGAAGTGATTCTTCTGGCAGAAGCAACGAATTATGGCGCGCCGTAGAGCGAATTATCCGGCGAGAGGAAGCCGGTGGTTGGGGTGAAATTGTTGGCGGCGTTGTAGTCGTCTGTCTCGGTGTAGCGGTCGACGAGCGAGTCGGCGTGGCCGTCGCAGAAGGCAACGTTTGTCGTGGCAAGGTGACGAAAACCTTGCGTGCCGGCCCAGCGGCCGTTGAAGGTGTCGTCGCCGGGGCTGTCGAATGGGGCGCGCATGAACTTGTTCGCGCCGGCTTTGTATTCGCCGTCGCCGAAGATCGCGGTGCGTGTCGGGTTCTCGATCTGTTTCATCCGGGCAGGTTGCGGGATGCTCTCGTAGTCGCCGTGGCCGATGTAGCTCGTGTTGTAGTTGTAGCCGGTGTATTCTTCGATCGGAAAGTTGGCCTTGCCGACGAACGAAGGGCACTGATTGATGTCGCGCGGCGTAGTGTCGTCGCGCCAGAGGATACCGGGGGCGATCGTGGCGGGTTGATCTTTCTTTGTGATCGTGCTGATGTCCCAGCAGTAGTTGTACGTGGTGTCGCCTTCGGTTTTTGTGTGATAGGCGATCGGATAGGAACCGGCGTGGGTGTCGCAATACATGTGAGCGGCGAGGACCATCTGCCGCAGATTGTTGAGGCATTGCGTGCGGCGGGCCGATTCGCGACCGGATTGGATCGCGGGTAGCAAGAGCGCGACGAGCGTGCCGATGATGGCCACGACAATGAGCAGCTCGATGAGCGTGAAACCGCTTCGAATTGGCTGCTTGGGTCGCATTCGAATCATTCGGTTGATTAGGAGCATATTATTCTGAGCACGACGAAGAATCTACTTAACAGCAACGCAGATTCTTCTGTCGCCTAGGCTCCCTCAGGATGACAATAGTGCCAAACACTACGAGCGCGAAAGTACCCGGTTCGGGAATTGTCGAGACACCGAAGCCGGTGCCCGCGGCCGCCGTCAGTTGCGTCTTGCCGAAATCTGCTCGCCACAGGCCGTATTGCTCAGTGAAATAGGAACTGCCCAAAGTTTTGCGACCGGCCACGTAGTCGGCGGCGTTGACTCGGCCATCGTGGTTGAAGTCGCCGGCGAGCGTGGTCGCGGTGTCGAACAGGGCGAACGTGGCGGTGGAATCGGTCCAGTTCAAGACGACGATTCGACCCGTGAGCGCGTCGAATGTATGGGCCACAGGCTGCCACGCGCTGCCGCTCCAATCGAACAATTGCAGGCTGTCGCCGGCGCCGGAATAGGTCGGCCCGGGCGAGAGTTCGTAGTCGGTGGCGAACGTGATGGGATCGTTGCCGATGAGCGGTGCGACATTGAGTTCGTAGCTCGCGAGCAGGTTCCCCGCGGGAAGCGCGGCGAGGGGGGTTGGGTCGGTGACGGGAGCGGTAGTTAGTTGCGCTAAGCCGCTAACGGCGGTGAAGGTGGCGATGATGGCGGTGTGCGTGGGCGTCTGTGCGTTTTGGAAGTAGAGTTTGGTGCCGGCGGTAATGTTATCTGGCGTGATCGAGAGCGACTCGCCCACGGTCATCGGCCGCACGTCGGCGAAGGCGTCGATTTCGCCGTCGCGAAACTGCTGCGTCGATTCGACGCGCACGTACTGAATCGACGCGAAGCCCGATGGGGCGAGGTCGATTCCGGTGCCACCCCCGGAATTGAGGTACGTGCTCATCGCATCGGCAGCGGAGAGGAATGATGTCCTAAGTATCGGATCGAGCGTTGGATTCACCGGCTTCGTGAAATCGGTGGCGGTGGTTGTCCAGCCGTTCCCAGTGGCATCATGCTGCGATCCGCTCCAGGCATAGCCTTGCGTGGGAAACGGCGTATCGCCGTAAGGGCCGGTGGTGTAAGTGTACCAGTTGACGTTGTCAGGGCTGACCGAGATCACCACCGGCTCCTCGAACACGCCGCCCATGAGATTATACGACCGCATATCGGTCGAATCGCGGACGTAGTCGCTGCCGACATAAAACGCGTTGCCGAATACATTCAGATCGATGCCGTAGGGGTTGGTTGGATCGTCGACCACGGGGTGATCGAACTTCACCGTGATCGATCCGTAGGTAAAGCCGCCGGCGCCGTCTGATTTGCGGCTCAGCGTGGTAAGAACATTGTTGCCGGCGGGATCGCGATTGTAGGCAGGCTCGACAATTTTGATGTGATACGGACTGGCGCCGAGTAAGGGATCGTTGTTGACGGCAATCCGCGTTGGCTCGCCCAGCACGGCAGTCGGATCGTTGTAAAAGCTGCTTCCGCCATACGCGGCGTTTTGACTAATCAACTCCGTGGCGTAAGGCGACTGAGCGGCGGCGGTCGAAGTGGCGCTCAAGAGCGCCACGGCCGTGCAAATGGCGGCAGCCCATTGCCGCCGCACTCTAACGTTTGATTGTCGTTTCATGGTTATACTTCCAAGCTTCGTGCGATTATTATTGATACCTGCGCAACAAATGACCTCACGGGACAGGGGTGCCATGCCCACGGCTTTGCGTGGGCATGCCGAAATACTGCCAAAACATGGCCACTCCGAGCAGTGGCCATGGCACCCAAGGGCTCATTCACTGCGCAGTTACCAATAGGACTTCCTGCCAGGTCGAGCCACAATCAACATACTGCACATGACGAGCAACGCGAAACACGAAGGCTCGGGCACCGCAACATAAACGCTGACGACGCCACTGCTGTCGTACACATAGTTCAGATACAGCTCGCCGGTTGCTGCGTTGTAGAGCCAATTCGGCGGTTGATCTCCGTCGATAGTATCTGGCGGGCTGATGAACTTGCGAAGAACGCTAGCTGAGGACGACGCGGTGATCGGCGGCGTGGCCTGCGGATTGGCCAGCGCATCGACGACGGCGCTGACATCGACGAGCGCGGCGTAGCCGATATCGTCTGAATTGCCAAAGAAATCGCCACCGCCGACGAACATGTTGCCAGTCGCATCGAAGCCGACCGGGTAGGCCGAAAGCAAATCTGCGATAGGCGTACCTTGCGTGGCGAAGTTAAGCGGCGTGCTGGTTGCGAGCGCGGACTGCCAATCGGCGGCGGCAAACGATTTGATCACGCCGACGTTGCTGCCATAGCCATTACCGACATAAAGATTTCCCGCGGTGTCGAACGACACTCCGCCTGCAGCGCCAACGATGTTTGTAACCACGGGTGTGACAGTGGAAGTCGCGGTATCGAGTATCTCGACTTTGGCCGTTCCGAACCCACTTGAGATAGCCAGGCGATTGTTATCCAGCCATTCCGCGCCAAAATCGGCGGCCGCATAGCTGGTCGAACTGGCAGGATTGCCGGTGTTGAAAACGACTACCGAACCGCCGCCATTCGAGCCGGCCGCTGCGCGAGTTCCATCGGGAGAAATTGCCAGAAACGACGGACCGGACAGAGGCGAAAATCCTGAAATGTCGCCGAGCACAACGAACGAGGCGCTCTTGGGAGCGGTTTCGATGGAAACGGTCGCGTTGTTCAAGAGCAGAAGCCGGCCGTCCGGCAAAGCATCGAACAAAACGCTTGAGAAGTCGACCGTCGGCGCGGGCAGCGTGAATGAGCGCTGATATTGATAATCATAGATGCCAACGGCGTGCGACTCCGTTTGAATACCCAGCAGAGCCACTGCCGCGATAACACTCAACCTTACATTCATTCGCGATCGACGATAACAAAGCATTGCCAAACCTCCCATAGTTAGAACCACGATCGTGGCTGGCTCCGGCACTTGGGCGGCCATCGGAATAGCCGGCTCGCCAAAGTCACCCGTATTGAAATCCGCATAACTCCAGCCATCCCACGAGCCGTCGGTAAGTTGGCGGCTCGAAAACCCGAGGCCGGAATAACCCCAGGCAGGCGCAGTCGGTTCAGAAATCCAGTAGCTCCAGTAACCGGTGAACCAACCTTCGCGATAAAAATCATCGCTGTCGGTGGCATAACCGATCTCGTTTCCTTCGTAGCCGGAGACAAACGATCCGCCGTCGCCATCCAAGTCGTAGCCGATGCCGAAAATGGAATTACCGAGGCCGCTGCCGAACGCACTGGAGCGCAGATAGAGCCTAGCATCGCTGCCGGCGAAGGTGCCAAGGAAAGGTCCGCCGTCGCGCTGGCGTAATACGGTCGTTCCGGCGATCGCGCGGAACATATCTTCTCCAGTGGCCGTGCCGTCCCACTTGTAGCCCCAGGCATAGCTAGCGTCGCCGCTGGATGTTTTGAAATCCACAACCAGTGCGGCCTCGTTACTGCCGGTCCCCACCCAGTAATCGATGTCGCTAAAGTTGAACGACGTGTAAGGCGAAGCGCTCGCCGCCAGGGGAAAGGCCATGATCACGAGCAAAGCAATTGCCCAGCGTCGAGACAAGCGACGCAGCAACAACCCGTCCATTCCGACGGCGACGGCGCGAGCTGCGCACGCAGCGACAACAATCTTGAACTTGCAACTCATTAGAACAACTCTCCTTTTACGGCTGTGAACACCGCGCGGCCCATACGCGAGGCCAAGGTTTGTTCGTCCGCGCAAGCACGCTCGTTCACAGCGAACGCGGGGAGGGCGAGAGCCAGCGAGCGCCCGATGGAACGTGCAACAGGAGGCACGTTTCGACAGCGGGCGAATTGCCAGATCCGGCCCGTCCCTATCGCGAGGACGGCAATCGGTAACCCACCACACGTGCGGCGGGTTTTTGCTCCGGGGCCGGTCTTCTGGCTTAGAACTTTCGCCCGATCACCTTCCCATCCGGGCATGTGGCCCGAACAGTGGCATTCGATCGGTCGATGGTTGCGTTCATTACAGCGGCGCGTCCGCGTCGGAATCTCACCGACTTCCCTACATGCGCCCGGCACTACTGCCAGGCATCACGGGCAAACTGCCGCCCAAGAGCGTTCGCTATCGTAGCGGGTGCAGAGGGTGGGGGCAAGCGGGTCGATTTTTCGACATTTGTTGTGGGAAATCAGAAGACAGCCTCACGCAGAGGCGCAGGGAGCGCGGAGGGAAAGTTTGTAGGTCAGGCTGTGCCTGACATCTTTTCGCACATCCGAAGCTCCAAATGTCAGGCACAGCCTGACCTACGAAACTCCGCGTTCTCTGCGCCTCTGCGTGAGTTTCTCAAAGAATAACCGCAAATGTACGATCAGTTGAGTAGCCACGAAAAACGCGAAAAGTCACGAAAGACTTTTTGTGCATTTTTGTGTTTCTTGTGGCTATTGCATCCAAAAGGTGAGCGGCGTTGCGTGGGGTCCTGGTAAGCGTCAGAATAATCGGTTCATCAAGTGAAGGGGAGTTCAGTTGCATTCGCCGCGTTTCGCGACCGACGGTCGCGGCTTTATAGAAAGTTTCCGTGCCTAGCGCGACACTCATCGAAAAATGCTGCCTGATCGCCAATCCGGCGGCCGGCAACCCGACGCACTACCTCGTCGAGCAGGCCTTCACGCAGGCCGGCCTCGACTGGCGGTTCATGACGTTCGAGGTCGAGCCGGCCAAGCTGGGCGACGCCATTCGCGGCATTCGCGCGCTGGGGTTTCGGGGCGTGAAGGTCGACGAACCGTTTCAGGCGCCTGTCGTCGAGTTGCTCGACGACGTCAGCGATGTTGCCCGACGCGGTGGATCGGTTAACTGCATTACATCGCAAGACGACAAGCTAGTCGGTGACAACACCGAAGGGGCGGCCTTCGTCGAGTTGCTACAGCAGCACATCGATCCCGCAGGGCGATCTGCCGTCATTCTCGGCGCGGGGCGAATGGCGCGGGTCCTTGCGATCGCGCTGGTCGACGCCGGCGTTGCCGCGATCACGGTGGCCAGTCGCAAGGAGGCCGCGGGTCAGGAGCTGGCCGCGCTCATCGGCCAGCAAAGCGGCGCGACCGGCATGTTCACCCCGCTCAGCGGCAACCCGCTCGCGATCGATGCCGACACAGCCGTCGTCGTAAACGCCACGTCTCTCGGCAGCACCAAGCCGGAGGCCAAACTGCCGCTCAACATCGAATCGCTCGGTCCGAAGGTCGTCGTAGCCGATGTGGCATACAACACGTCGCGCACGTGGCTAACGCAACAGGCGGCCGAGCGCGGTTGCCCGATCATCGATGGGCTGTCGCTCTATGTGCAACAAACGGCGCTGGCGTTCCGCCGATGGACAGAGATCATGCCGGATACTGTTTCGATGCGCGAGGCGGCGGAAGAGTTTTTAGGAATCTAATTCAGAAAAGATTCACCACGGAGACACGGAGAGCACAGAGAAGAAGTTTATCCGCAGATAAACGCAGATGGACGCAGATAATAAAATTAATAGTTCAAGACAAAGAATTCATCCTGCTCTTATCCGCGTTTATCTGTGTTCATCTGCGGTTCTTGAATGTCTTCTCTCTGTGCTCTCCGTGTCTCCGTGGTTAATCTTCAGAAGCACCAAGTAAGTTGGTTGAATGTCGCGCGGGTTGTTCATTACGGGGACTGGCACGGGCGTTGGGAAGACGTATGTTGGCGCGCTCATCGCGCGGTCGTTGCGTGATGCCGGGATGCGAGTCGGCGTTTACAAGCCGGTGGCTAGTGGCTGCGAGATACAAAACGGTGAGCTAGTTTCTCCCGATGCTGTCGCGTTATGGGAAGCGGCTGGTCGGCCGGGGATGCTCGCGCAGGTTTGTCCGCAACGATTCGCGGCGCCGTTGGCGCCGCACCTGGCCGCTCGAGTTGAGGGCCGCGTTGTCGATCAAAAGTTGTTGTGCGACGGCTTGGAGCCATGGCGACGAACATGTGATGTTATCGTCGTCGAAGGCGCCGGCGGCCTGATGTCGCCGATCAGCGATGCCGGTTACAACGCCGACCTTGCAGCAGAGTTCGGTTTTCCTCTGGTGATCGTGGCGGCCAACGTACTGGGCACGATCAATGCGACGCTGCAAACGCTCATTACGGCTGACGCGATTTGCGATGGCCTGGGCGTGGCTGGGGTGGTGTTAAACTCGCCCCAGCAAATGGCGGACGACCCCAGCGTGGAGAGCAATGCTGAGGAGCTCGCACGGCGATGCACGTCGCCGTTACTCGCAACCGTTCAGTTCAATGGAGACCTGGACCGAGCGGTCGACTGGTGGCAGTTGGCCGCAAGCACGAATGATCGCACGCCAGATAAATAGCCGACCCATTCTGGGTCGGATTGGCGACAGTCATAGGTTACTCGCCGCCGCGAGTTGTGCTGTTCACACAGCACTGTTTTGAAGCGTGACCCCACCGACCCAAAATGGGTCGGCTATCTAGCACGGGGCGACATCAAACCGTCGCTACCGCTTCGGCGTAAGCCGGGCGCTTCTCGGCCATTGAGGTGTCGATCGACAGGTTCATCGTGGTCACCCAGCGGCCGTCGTTGCCGGCTCGGATGTACCAGTGGGGGTGGACCACGACCGATTGATGGACCAGCTCAAAGCCCCCTTCGGATTGGCTGACGGTCTCGATCGGGAATGTCCAGACGTGCATCGGTTGATCGGATTGCAATTCGACATCGATCCCCAGCCATTCGTCGGTGAGACTGATCGACTCGATGTCCTTGAGGTCGAGCCGCGAGCCAAGTTGGCCCAACGCGTTGTGGCGCGAGTCGTGGAAGTAGCGATCGTCGCAACCGCCCGGCAGGCCGGAGAAATTGAACTCGACGCCGAAGTGAACCAATTCGCCCGGCGGCAGGCCTTCGAGCACGTAAGCGATTTGCAAGTTTTGGCTACCAGCTTCGAGCGTGATGCCCTTGGTGATCTGGATCGTGGAACCACCAGCGCGGCCCTTGCGCAACATCTGCGCTTGCATCCGGGTGGGATTGCGGCGGAGTTTGGCTTCGTAAGCGCCCGAGACGAAATCGCCCAGCTCCTCGTACTGATTAGCTGCGACTTCGGCTGCCGACACGTTGATCGGATAGAAGTGATCGACGAGGCTCTTGCGGCGATGCGGATCGAACTGCAATCGCTGATCGAGATCCTTCTGCTTGAAGACGACGCGGTCGTGAATGCTGGCGACATCGCCCGACGCTCCAGATTCGCCGGCCCGTACCGAGTCATGGTACGCCTCTTCGCGACGGGTGAGCGTGGCGAGCAAGTTGTGGCAAATCGAGCGGACATCCAGCTCGTACAAGTGGCCGCCATGCGACGGCGCAACCAGCGCTAGCAGTCGATTGCTCGCGAGGCGGATTTCGGGCCGGGCATCGAAGTTGTAATCTTCCGACGTCAGCTCGACCCAGGCCTCGTCACCTTCGGCCAGGCCGCGATGCTCGGCAGCGTCCAGCAGGTTGTCGGCGTTGATCAGGTGCTGGTAGACGGCGTTCCGTAGGTGGGGCAGATACGCGCCGCCGAACGCGCCGTGCCAGTAGCTGCAATTGCATTGACCGCGGTAGAGCTCGGCGCGGGCTTCGTCGAGGAGAGACTGAACGCTCAAGCGACTATTGCCGCGCTTGCCGTTGCCATTTGCCAGCGCGTTGGGCACGCCATCGCACGAAGTCAGTTCATGGAGGCGGCGGCTGACCATGTGCATCCGCGAGTACATTTCGTTCGTCTCGGGATACTTCACTTTGAAGTTGCGCCAGTAGCCGCCGCGAACGAATGGCGACACCTCGTGCCAGCGCCCCTCATACTCGAGCGAGTGCTTGCGATGGATAAACTCTTTCAGCCGCTCGGTCGGGAGCGCCCATTCGGTCATTTCGCGGTAGCTTCCCTCGGGAATATAAACCTTGCCGATCGGCGGCACTTGCTCCAGCGCCTCGGAGGGCGTGATGAGGCTCAGCCAACTGCGATTCTCGACCAGCGTATCGAGGAACCGGCGAAGCCAGCCGTTCTGAAAAACGTATTCCTTCGTGCCGGGCCATACGCCGAACTTCTCGCCGTCGTCGCCGAAGACGACCACCGCGCCGGGCTGCTTCTCGGCGATGGGGCGCAGGTAGTCGATCGTGGCCTGCGGTTCCTGGAAGGGAATCGTATAGCGAAGCCGCTCGCTGCCAGGGAAGACGGAGACCAAATCGCCATCGTTTTCGGTAATGTAGTAGCCGTGCAGTTCGTCTTCGCCGAGGCCGGCGTTTTTGAAGTGGAAGTCGTCGAGGATCGTGTACTTGATGCCGGCTTCGGCCAGGTCGCTCGTGAGCGATTGTTCCCAAACCCGCTCGGGAATCCACATGCCGTTGATCTGGGTATTGAACCGCTCGGCAAGCCACTCGGAGTAACGACGAATCTGCCCGACGCGGTCGCGCGGCGGAATCATCGTTAGAATCGGTTCGTAGTACGCGCCGCCGACGATCTCCAGCCGGCCCGCGGCCACGAGTGCGGCGAGGCGATCGCAATACTCCGGGTGACGCGCGGCGAGCCACTCCATCAACGAGCCGCTAGTGTGAATCGCAATCGGCAGATTCGGATAGTCCTCGAACACATCGAGAAACGCACGGTAGCTGTCGATGTACGAGGCCTCGAAGACGCCGTCAAAATTACCGATCGGCTGGTGGTTGTGGAGCACGATAACCAGTCGAAGGTTCGGACTCATGGGTGCTATCCTGGCGATGTCAACTGACGGCGACGCGGCTCGATCCGAACCGCTAGTAAACGGGATCATCCTGAATTTATCGATCCTACCGTAATGTCGTGGAATGCGTCTATGCGGAGTCGGGCAAAGTAGTGCTGCAAGTCGCGAACCAGCAGATTTATCGGCTGAAGCGGTGGCCTAGAGCAGCGTTTTTGACTCCGCCGGACCAACCAGTTTACCAAGTCGTTAAAAACTAGCTTTCCGATCAACAGGGCGACCCCTCTGGAATAGCTGACCACGACGGCACAACGGACACGACGAAAAAGAAGGGGCAAAGGACAGGATAACAGGATCGGCAGGATTTACAGGATATAAATGCGTGACATTCTTTCATCCCGTCCTTCCTGCTAATCCTGTTATCCTGTCAAAAATCTTTCGTCGTGCCCGTCGTGTCGTTGTGGTTCACAAGACTAGCAACGAAACCGGAAGTAAGAATGTCGAGCAGGTTTTAGACCGGCGTAGTTGCCCGGGCGACTATCTGTTTGTAAAGCCGGTCGTACTGGCGAGCGCTATGGCTCCACGACCAATCTTGCTGCATCCCCGTGCGAACCAGTTGAACCCATCGATCCCGATTCTGGAACAGGCCGCATGCCCGATCCAGCGCGTCAGCCAGCGAGCCTGTCGAGTAATGGTCGAAGCTAAAGCCGTTCGCCGTCCCTGTGGCGAAGGTTTCATCCGTGGCGTTCGTGATCGAGTCGGCCAGGCCGCCTGTGGCATGCACCACCGGCACCGTGCCGTACTTCAGGCTGTAAAGTTGATTGAGGCCGCATGGCTCGTAGCGACTCGGCATCAGGAACATGTCGGCGCCGGCTTCGATGCGGTGGGCCAGCTCGTCGGAGAAGCCGATCCGCGCGGCAATCTTATCCGGATACTGGCGGGCGAGGTCGGTGAGCATCTGTTGGTAGTGCTGCTCGCCTGAGCCGAGGAACACCCATTGAGCTGTCGAGTTCGGCACGTATTGCGGAATCAGGCTCGCCACGAGGTCGAAGCCTTTTTGGTCTGCGAGCCGACCGATCATTGCGATCAACGGCTGATCGGGAACCTGCGGCAGGCCCATCTCGTGCTGCAGCGCCGCCTTGCAAGCCGCCTTGCCTTCGGCAAAGTTGTTTACGTCGTAGTTGTGGCCGTTCAAGTAGCGATCGGTTTCCGGGTTCCACTGGCTGTAATCGACGCCGTTGATGATACCGGTGAGGTCGTCGCGACGTTGCTGCAGCAGCCCTTCCAGCCCACAGCCCAGCGAGTGCTGAATCTCCTCGGCGTAGCGCGGGCTCACGGTCGTAATCGCATCGGCAAATGCCAGCCCCGTCTTCAGGAAGCTGAGGTTGCCGTAGAACTCCATCTGACGGTAGTTGAAATGCTTCCAGTCGATGCCTGTGAGCTCCATGTCCCAGTGCCAGAAGTTGCCTTGGTAGGCGATGTTGTGGATCGTCATGATGCTACGGATCCAATCGTACGGCGGGATGCCGCTGAGCTCCGTCTTGAGATACGCAGGAATCAGTCCCGACGTCCAATCGTGGCAATGGATGATCTCGGTCCGCAGGTCAAAGGTCTTGATAGCTTCGAGCGCCGCGCGAGAGAAGAAGACGAATCGCTCGCAGTTGTCTTTGTAGTCATGCCCGTTTTCACGGTAGAGCTCGGGGCGATCGTAGTATTGCGGCTGGTGAACCAGGTACACCGGCACCTTGTCGCCGGGCAGCGTGCTCTTGAGAAACGTGCCCGACACGGTTCGATTGCCGATCGGCACTTCGAAGCGGACGCCGGTCGGCTCGATCGGCCGCCCCGAATTCAACGCCTGGCGAAACGCGGGCAAGATCACGACTGGCTCGTGCCCCAGCTTGACTAGCTCCAACGGCAAACTGCCGCAGACATCGCCCAGTCCGCCAGTCTTGCAAAACGGCACCGCTTCGGTTGTAGCAAAGAGAATTTTCACGCGAGTATTTCATTCACATAGCCCGCCCATCCTGGGCGGGACAAATAGCGCGATTCAGCCTGAAAGCGGGGATGATTTGGTTATATAGGATTCCGACCCAAAATGGGTCGGCTATGTAACTGGCAACGAGCCTAGCATATCCGTTTTGGTCGGCATAGTTTCGCAGACAAGTTAACCTAAACGGCAGGGTGCCGTGTAAGTGGTAGAGCCACTGTAGCCGGTAAAAAATGCACGAGCGCAAGTAGGCCCGGCGAGCCGAGCTGGGCCTTTCTTGGGCATTCCGTTTCAGGTGCCGCTCGGCTCGCGGCACCTACTTACGAACGACTCAATAATAACTTTCCCATTTCAGAATAACCACGGAGACACAGAGGGC
>CAZJWY010000127.1:0-15583 GCA_964549545.1 uncultured Planctomycetaceae bacterium
AACAGGCTAAGGTTGCCGATCTCCGACCCGGCGGGCAACTCCTTCGGCGTGTGACAGGCCCGCGCGACGACGCCCATCGCTGCCAGGCGATCCATGTTCGGAGTGTGAGCGGCTTCAAGAGGCGTCTTGCCGCCAAGCGATTCTTGCGGCTCATCGGCTGCGCCGTCTGGGATGACAATTGCATATTTCATAGATTCACCACGGCGACACGACGAGCACAACGATTCTTTTACAGGACGATACGTTTGATTCCATTTTTGAGTAATGGGACATTGAAATTAATCAGGAAGCCTAAACGTTTACCCGTTAGTTTGAGGTAAGTTAATAGTTGCGCCTCATGAACAGGAATAATTGTTTCGACGGCTTTGATTTCGCAGATAACTTCATTCGCGACGATCAGATCAAGGCGCAAACCTGCATCAATCTGTATTCCATCATATTGAACAGGCAAACAGACTTGTCGCTGAAATGCGACTCTCATTTTTGCAAGTTCGTGACAAACACAGATTTCATAAACCGATTCCAATAGTCCTGGCCCAAGTTTTCGATGAACTTCAAATGCCGCGTCGAGAAGACGTGTCCCAATTGCTTCTGTCTCGCCCGAAACTGGCTCATGCATTGAGCTCTCCGTCGTGTTCGTCGTGTCGTCGTGGTTAATTTACTTTCTAATCTCTCACCCACATCCGAATGGTCTTGCCGCGAACACAGGATAGTTTATTAATCTCGGCGCATGCCTTCCGCGTTGCTCCTTCCGTGGCGACGTGCGTCATGATCACGAGCGGGACGGTTCCATCGGCGCTTACGATTTCTTGTTGCAGCACGCTGGAGATCGAGATCTTATTCGCTCCGAGCACATTCGCCACCTGGGCCAATACGCCTGGATGATCTTCGGCGTTCACTCGCAAATAGAACCGGCCATCTGCTTTGGCATGTTCGCGCGGCGTGACGCGAGCCTTGCGATTTGACCACAGTTCGAGTGTACGGAACGTTATTCCCGCCCGGCCTACTGCGGTGTCGATGATATCGGCGACCACAGCCGAAGCCGTCGGCATTTGCCCAGCGCCTTGTCCATAGAACATGAGTTCTCCCACAGCATCTCCCACCACGCGGACCGCGTTGAAGGGGCCACTAACGTCTGATAGCGGGCGTCCGCGCCTGACCAGCGTTGGCGAAACGTGCAGTTCAAGCGTGTCGCCGTCTAGCTCCGCGACCGCGAGCAGCTTGATTCGGTAGCCGATCTCCTGGGCGAACTTCACGTCGCTAACATCCAGTTGATCGATTCCCATGCGGGGAATCTCTTTCCAATGGACGCGGGCACCGAACGCAAGATGAGCGAGGATAGCGAGCTTCTGCGCCGCGTCGCTGCCGTCGACATCGAGCGTGGGGTCGGCCTCGGCGTAGCCGAGTCGCTGTGCTTCCTTGAGTGCGTCTGCGTACGCGACGCCTTCCTCGTGCATCTTGCTGAGGATGAAGTTCGTCGTGCCGTTGAGGATGCCATCGAGCGACAGGATTTGGTTGGCGGACAAGCATTGGCTGATGTTCGTGATGATCGGAATGCCTCCGGCGACCGAGGCCTCGAACGCAATCGAGCGGCCTAGCTCGCGCGCCCGATCGAACAGCTCCGGCCCATGCTCGGCGAGTAGAGCCTTGTTCGCCGTGACAATGTCTTTGCCATTTTCGAGCATCCGCAGCATGATCGATCGCTCGGGCTCTAGTCCGCCGATCAATTGCGCGACGACTGTAATTTCCGGATCGTTGACGACTTCATCGACCTTGTTCGTCAACACTCCTTTTGGCAGGTCGCAACTGCGGGCTTTCTTGAGATCGTTGACGACCGTTTTCTCGAGCCACAAGGTGCGGCCGGCGTGCCGGGCGGTGCGGTCGCCATGTTCGACGAGCAGCTTGGCAACGCCCTGGCCCACGGTGCCGAGGCCGATAATGGCGACTTTGGTTTTTTCCATCGACGCGACTTCCGTCATTCGTGAGGGTTACTTCTCGCCCGTGACCGTACGCAGCACCTGATGCAATTCGCGTCGCGTTGCCGGGGAGTATTCAATATCGAACCAGACGATCTTCCCGCTGGGGTCGAGCACATACGTTCGCGGGAACCGATCGGTGCCGACCTGAGCAAAGGCTTTGCCATCCGCATCGATCAAGTTGGGGAAGTTGGCTTTCGCTTGTTTCAGAGCAGCTTCCGCTTCCTTGGCCGTTTTCTCGACAGCGATGCCAACCGTCGCGATTCCTTGCTTGCCAAACATTTCGACTACATCGCTACTGACATCGGCCAATTGTTGCTGCGACATCCGTCGATCAGCCCTCCAGAACACCACGACGGTCGCCTTCTTGCCAAACAAACTGGCAAGCTTTGCCTTTTTGGCATCGCCAAGTTGCGAGAGCTCGATCTCAGGCATCGTATCGCCGACTTTCACTTTGCAGGCGGCTGCATCCCCTTTAGAAAGCAGGACTGGTGGTATGCCGGTGGGATTGCTGTCGGCGCGATAAAACACGGTCTGCGTGGTGGGGCCGTTTTCTGGCGAGAGAGCTGAGGACGCCGGTGCGGCAGCGGAGGGCGCCGCGGCCACAGTCGCCGGTTGAGAATCGGGAGCCACCGTGTTCGCAGTCGCGGGCGATTTCGTTCCGGCCTGACATCCGACAAATACCACGAGCGCCATCAGCAGCGTGATTCGTCGACAAAGATTCTGACTCATATCGTGCTATTCCTTGCTCGCACCCTGGGCGGAGCCGTGGTGCTTAGATATCCAGCTTAATTCCCAGTTCTTTGAGCTGCTTCGTTTCGACGGTACCGGGTGCTCCGGTCATGAGGTCGCTCGCCTTTTGCGTTTTGGGGAACGCGATGCAGTCACGGATATTGTCGAGCCCACCGAAGAGCATGACCCAACGGTCGATTCCCAATGCGATGCCGCCGTGTGGCGGTGCGCCGTATTTTAGCGCTCGCAACAAAAATCCAAACCGCTCGTCGGCCGTCGCCTCATCGATGCCGAGCAGCGAGAACACCTGCTGTTGGATGTCGGGATCGTGAATTCGGATCGTGCCGCCACCGGCTTCGCTGCCGTTGATTACCAGATCGTACGCTTTCGCGCGGCAGGCGCCCGGGTCGCTGGCGAGCAGGCCGAAGTCCTGGTCGCGCGGCGACGTGAACGGGTGGTGCATCGCTACCCAGCGGCCTTCCTCGTCGTCGTAGTCGAACATGGGGAACTCGACGACCCAGGAAAAATGCATCGCCTTGGGGTCGTACAGTTTCATCTCGGCCGCGATCTTCGTGCGGAGCGCGTAGAGGGCCTTGCAAGTGACCTTCCAGGTGTCCGCCACGAACAGCAGCAGGTCTCCTGGCTCGCCCTTCAAACGATCACCGATTTCCTTGAGTAGCTCCGGCTTGAAGTTTTTGGCAATCGTCGAGGCTAGCGTGCCGTCGTTTTCCACCTTGAACCAGGCCAGCCCTTTCGCGTCGAACTGGGCGACGTATTCCGTTAGGGCGTCGATGCCACGGCGTGAATAGTGTTCGCCGCCTTTCTTGGCATTGATCGCGCGTACGCGGCCGCCGCTGGTGGCCACGCTGGAGAACACACGAAAGTCGCTCTTGGCCGCGAGGTCGGTGCAGTCGACTAGCTCCAGGTCATAGCGCAGGTCTGGTGCGTCGTGACCGTACCGTTCCATTGCTTCGTCGTAAGTCATCCGCGGCAGCGGCAGTTTCAAATCAATGCTGAGTTCCTGCTTGGCGATCTTTTGGACGAGGCCGTCGATAACGCCGATCACATCATCGGCGTCGACGAACGCCATCTCCAGATCGAGTTGCGTGAATTCCGGTTGACGATCGGCACGAAGGTCTTCATCGCGGAAGCAGCGGGCGACCTGCACATACCGGTCGTAGCCGGCCATCATCAAGATCTGTTTGTATAGCTGCGGCGATTGCGGCAACGCATAAAACGATCCGCGACTCACGCGGCTCGGCACGAGGTAATCGCGCGCGCCTTCCGGCGTGCTGCGGCCGAGGATCGGCGTCTCTACATCGATGAAATTCAACTGCGCAAAGTAATCGCGCATTGTCTTAATGATGCGATCGCGCAGCAGCAGCGTCTGCTGCATTGCGGGGCGGCGTAGATCAAGATAGCGGTGCTCCAACCGAAGTTCCTCGTTCGGCATGTCTTGCGCATTCGCGTTCGGCGAGACTGGCGGCGTGAGACTCTTGTTGAGCAGCTTGAAGCCGGTAACTCGCAACTCGACATCGCCGGTCGCCAGCTTGGTGTTCGCCATCCCGGTTGGGCGCTCGGTTACTTTACCGGTCACCTGAACCACGTACTCGGCCCGCAGCGTCTTGCTTTCGTCGATGATCGGCTGCGGCGTGTCGGGCGGGTTGAACACTACCTGTGTCATCCCGTATCGATCGCGCAAATCGACGAACAGCCCACCGCCATGATCACGGTAACTATCTACCCAGCCGCAAAGCGTGACTTCCTTGCCAATGTGTTCGCGACGCAGTTCGCCGCACGTGTGAGTTCGCAACACGGGCTATTTTCCTCGATGTTTGGGTAATCTGGCGATTGTAATCCGAGCCCCCGATTCCAGCTAGGGCGGACCACTGCGCACGGCCATATTTGACTGCCTGCGCGAACTAGCCGCTTGCGGTTTAGCGTGCCTTGCGGAGCCACTCATCCAACCGTTGCATTCCCTCCGCGGTTGTTATGCGAGGCTGGTAGCCAAAGTCGTTCCGCGCTGCAGACAAGTCGAACCAGTGCGACGTACTCAACTGAGCGGCCAGGAATTGCGACATCGGTGGATCTCCTCGAAGGTGCGCCAATCGATATACGAATTCGAATGCCGCGCCTGCCCGCTCGGCGGCAATGCGCGAGATGTTTTTTTGCACGGGCGGCAACCCCACCAAGGCCAGGATCTCGTCGATCCACTGCCAGCAATTCACGGCTTCTCCTTGGGAAATAAAATAAGCCTTCCCGGCAGGCGACGACTCTGGCGATTGGCTCCCATTCGCTAGCGCATCGGCCGCTTGCAAATGTGCCTCGGCAGCATTCTCGACATAGGTGATGTCGACAAGGTTCGTTCCAGCACCGACTCTCCGGAGTCGGCCGCGTCGTGCTCGTTCGAGGAGCCGCGGTATCAGGTGGCTATCGCGCGGTCCCCAAATCAAATGGGGGCGGAGAGCACAGGTAGCCAAGACACTGTCGTTCGCCGCTAACACCGTTTGTTCGGCATAAGCCTTGGTGTACGAGTAGTAAGCCCGATTCGCTTCCATCCAGCCGAAGTCGTACGGCTCGCTTTCGTTCGCGCCACATTGATCCTTACCCGCAAAGGTTACGCTGGGGCTGCTCGTGTAAACGAAACGTGCCACGCCGCTACGCCGCGCCGCGGCGAGTAGTAGTTCCGTGCCGGTGCGGTTGGTCGAATCGTAGGCGTCGCGATCCATTCCGATGCCCGCGATGGCCGCAGTGTGGAAGACGCATTCGATGCCTTCGCAAGCGGCGGCGAGCGCCGCGCTGTCGCGAATATCGCCGCGAGCCACTTCAACACCTTTTGCTGCGAGCAGCGGATAGTCGCCACGCCCGTAGCTGCGAACCCGATCGCCGCGGGCCAGAAGTGCCTCGACGATATAGCTACCGAGAAAACCGCCGCCGCCAGTGACCAGTGCGTGCATCTAACTTCCCTCGTTCCCACGCTCTGCGTGGGGACAGGAGACCACGACGCTCTGCGTCGCTGCCGTCATCCGCAGTTGTGCTTCAGTCCATCTCGCTAATTCTTCCCGGTTGATTTTCGCGTTATGTCGTATATCGACGGGCAACGAGTCGCGGTGCAAAAACAGCTTGATGCCCCGTGTAATTGGATGAGCAAGTGCGATTTCAACCAACTCCAATCGAACTTGATTCCAATGTTTTGCGAGATCGTTTCGGGTGTGGGACGCCGATGGTCTCAATCCAGGATGGAGTTCGACGATAACAACCGGACGTTGATGGGGGCGCGGACCACCTCCGACAAGCGCTGATCTGCTTACTTGGGGGTGTTGGTTGAAGATTGCTTCCACGCACTCCGTGAATATTGGTCCCTCCGTCGTTTCCACTCGTTGCGACTTCCGGCCGCAGTACCAGAATCGACCATGTTCGTCGAAGTAGCCAACATCACCTGTGCGATGCCAAGGGGGGATTTCGGATTGGTTCGCTTCTTCGAGTTTGAGTACTGAGTACTCAATACTCGTCATGCCGATTTTCGAAACTTTGTTCGCGGCTGTACTCGTCACATAAATCGGTGAGACTTGCGGACCCCGCACAATCAACTCTCCGACTTCGTTCGGCGACAACTCCTCGGTTTCGTCGATGTTGGCGATGGGTTCATCGGTGATCCGAATCACTCGCCATTCGATCGAATCGAACTTCCGACCGACACAGACGCCGGTCCCCTGGGCGGTGCGCTCCGCTGTCTCGTTAAGAATCTCCGCGGCTTCGATTGTCGAAACGGGCAAACATTCGGTTGCCCCGTAGGGCGTATGCATCTTCGCGCCGGCACCGACGAAACGAAGCGTCGACTGCAGCACATTGGCTGGCACCGGGGCGCCGCAAGAGAATACTTGTCGCAATGAATCGATTCGCGCCCCTGTTCGCGCGCAGTGGTCGCACAGCAAACGCCACACGGCCGGCGATGCAAACGCCTGGTCAACTTTCCAGTCATTGGCGGCCGTCAGCAGCTTTTCGGGATCGGCCGAACCTGGACGAGAAAAGTCCATTTCCGGCAACACCGTGGTCACCCCCATCGCCGCATTGAACAGGGCAAACAGCGGAAAGCAGCCCAGGTCGATTCCACCGGCTTCGATGCCATACATGGCTTGAATTTCGACGACCTGGGTATCGAACATCTGCTGCGTGTATAGCACGCCCTTGGGCACTCCCGTGCTGCCAGATGTAAAGATAATCGCAGCCTCATCCGTAGCATATGTAACTGGGGTGGGCTTTGGGCCTGTTGCCGAGATCGCATTGCTCGCACCATGCGTATTTCCCATCGCGCGCAAATCGTCGAGTGTTTTACCACCCCAGAACCAGCGGCGACCGACGGTTACGTTCCAGCGTGCCTGCGGAAACCGTTTTCGTAGAACGGTGCGAACTGCTTGTGCCGCGCTGACGGCGACAAATCCCTCGGGCCGCGCCTCCGTCAGGCAGCGAATCAGATTTTTGCGACCTAGCCCCGGGTCAACCAGCACGATGACCATGCCCGCTCTCAGCAACGCGAAAACGAGCGCCACGAAGTCGATGCTTGGTTTTACTAGCAAGGCTAGTCGTGTTCCTTTAGGCACTTCCCAGGCAACCATGCCATTGACAATTCTCGTCACGTCCGCCTCGAGTTTCGCGAACGTGATCGTCTCGTAGAGCGCTCCCGAAGGGCCACGTTGCGGTTGGCTTATTTTCGTTCCGCGTCGATGGGAGCAGACCACGGCGAGCGAATCGGGGATAGCCTGGGCATATCTTGCCAGTCGATCGGCAACGTTCAAACGGCTTTCGGCAACCGTGGCGGGTATTGTCTCTACGTCGGCCATCCGACCGAGTTTAGGTCACCGCCAGGGCTCTGACAACGTACGGTGGTGGTTGCCATCTGGTTCGACTTTATCGCGTTGCCGACCAGGTTGGCCGCGCGGCGTGCGAAGGAATTGTTCCAGGTCGCTCGGGTGCCCAGGATGGCTTCTGGGTCACCTTGGTCGGTGCTGGCTTAGGGGGAGCGGCTGGGGGCAGCTTAGGGAGTTCTTGGCGGTGCCTGGGCAATGGCTCCGATTTATTCGCGATCGTTGGCGCCGGACCGCTGGCCGCTCGCCACCCTCCGCTCATCCCTTCTGGCTCCACCGGCAAAGTGGCTGGCTGGCCTGGTTGAGCTGTCGACCATGCGCTTTCGTTGAACGTGGCTGGTGGCTCGGTGGTTTCTGAAGATTCTATGGGGGTATCTACCGTTGCAGACTCCGCTGGTATCTCGGCATAACTTGCCGCGACAGCCGCTTCCTCCGACGCCCAGACTTTGTCCGTTCGAGATGAAAACACGCCAGGCTTGTCCAAATTCACTTTCGCATGGCTAAATAGCCGCGCACCGTTGCTCGGAGCCAGCTTGGCCCACAGTTCGGTCGGACCGTCGACTTTCGTGTCAGACGGAAGCTGGATCGCGAACCGCATCGTTGGTTCGGTCGCGTTAGCGTTCACTGCCGCGGCCACTTCATTGGGCCCGAAGTCCCAGCGGGCAAGCCGGTGCTGTACGCCACCTTCCGACGTGAGTAACGCAAGTGAAACCTCTCCATCGAATTTCGCAACACGACCGGATCGATTAAAAGATTCAATATCAACGATCAGTCGTCGGCCTCCGTTGTCGTTGGACACAACTTCTCCCGAAAGTAGAACGTCTGAGGAAGTCGCGCTTTCTGTTGCTGCAGCGGGCAGTTCGTGTGAAGCAAGTTGCGCGTAGTGATCGTCTCCTGCGCTCTCGGCAAACATATGTAAACCATTGTAAGCCCTACGCGAGTTGCTTTGTCCTAGCGGCGGTATGTCGGGCGATTCTACAGCCGGCGCAGAAGGCGGTGGCTGGTCCATCGTTGGCGAGGCGCTGTTCGGTTGAGTGGGAGCTTCGTTCCTAATCGGCGGGGTGATTGGAGTGCGCGGCGTTGATTGAATGCTGCGGTCGACTGCGGTTCCGCTCTGCAGCTCACTTAACTGTCGACGCAAGGACGCATTTTCCGATCGGAACTGGCAGACCAACTGCTGGTATTGCTGGAGATAGTCTTGCATGGCCCACATCTGGTCTTCTCGCATCCGGCGATCGCGCGCAATCAGATCGCGCTCACCATTGCTTTGGCACCCGGCGACGACAACCGCCATCAGCGCAACTGCAAGGAGTTGCGGCAGTCTCGCGCAGTACCGTTGCGTGTTGTGCGTGCGAAAATGCAAGGCAAATACCTGAAAAGATCAAGCGAACCGAGGCTGCGGAAGAGAAGGGGGAGCCGCCGAAAATCCGGGGTTTCCAGGGCAGTTAATAGAAAACCGCTGAACCAGGGTCAAGGCGAGCGCCCAAAATGGGCGAGAAGGCAATCACAGCAGGCAATGCTGGCTTAACCCGGCCTGGTGTCGTTGCCCCAGTGAGCGTGTTGATTGCCAGGTCGACCGCCACTAGCAAATGTGGATCAAGCAATTAACCGAAGACCCATTCGCCAAGCAAGCCAGACCTGCTATCGCAGCAGTTGACCCAGCCTAGCCTAGCTGCTAGCCGGCGACCGATTTGGCCTGGCTTAAGCTCGTAATTACTTTGTCGATGAGCCGATATTCGAGGGCTTCCTCGGGCGACATGAACTTGTCGCGATCGGTGTCCTTTTCGATCTGTTCGAGCGAGCGGCCCGTGTGGTTGAACAGGATGCGGTTCAGTCGATCTTTGGTCCGCTTGTACTCGGTTGCGTGGATCAAGATGTCTTCGGCCGTGCCTTCCATACCGGCGGAGGGTTGGTGAATCATGATTCGAGCGTTGGGGAGCGCGTGTCGTTTGCCTTCGGCTCCGGCGGCGAGCAACACAGCGCCCATCGAGGCGCATTGGCCCAAGCAATAGGTGGCCACGTCGCACGAAACGAATTGCATCGTATCGTAGATTGCCATCCCCGCGGTGACGCTGCCACCTGGCGAGTTGATGTACAGATGAATGTCGGCCTTCGGGTCATCCGATTGCAGAAACAGCAACTGGGCGACAAGCAGGTTGGCCACCTCGTCGTTCACAGCCGAGCCTAGAATCACGATGCGGTCCTTCAGCAGGCGGCTGTAGATATCCATCGCCCGCTCTTCGCGGCCGCTCTTCTCGATAACGTAAGGGATTAGTGGCATATTTTTTTCGCGCGTTCGGGTTATTTACTTGCAATCATTGATCAAATTGAACCACGACGACACGGCGAGCACGACGTAAATTCAAAGATGCAGATCGGAATGGTCTCTACTTTAGTCTTCGTCGTGTCCGTCGTGCCGTTGTGGTAAAAAACTATTCCTCGTCGTCGCCGCCCGGTTGCTTGAGCAGGATGTCATCGACGATGCCAAATGCCTTGGCTTCTTCGGCAGTCATGTAGTAATCGCGGTCACAGGCCTTGGCGATCTCTTCGACGCTCTTGCCAGTGTGGCCGGCCAGAATTTCATTGAGCGCCATTCGAGTGCGCAAGATTTCGTTGGCCTGGATTTCAATGTCCGAAACCTGGCCGCCCACGCCGCCGTGCGGTTGGTGAATCATTACCTTGGCATGCTGCAGTGAGAACCGCTTGCCCTTCTCGCCTCCAGCCAACAACACGGCCCCGCCGCTCGCCGCCAGACCGACGCAATATGTGGCTACCGGGCACGAGATCATCTGCATCGTGTCGTAGATTGCCAGCGTTGCCGAGACGCTGCCGCCGGGCGAATTAATGTAGAAGTGAATGTCTTTGCGGCGATTTTCGCTCTGCAAGTACAAGAGCTTCATCACCAGTTCGTTGGCATTGCCGTCGTAAATCTCACCCTGTAGGAAAATCACGCGATTTTCCAACAAGAGGTCGCCCAGCGTCATCTGTCGCTGGCGTTGATAATCTCGCATAGCCTGGCTCGCGAGCTCAATTGGCGGTTGCCCCATTCCATATCGTGTGTTGCTCATAGCAGAATCCTTAATATCGGGCGGCAAACGTCAAGAGCCACCTATACTCGTCCAGGCGCACCGCGCGGGAACGCGACAAATCAACGCATCGCACCAAAGCCAACGAGGCGCTCTACGGCCTGGTCACTTTAGTGATCAGGACCCAAAACCGCGCCGGCTCATTAGCCCCGCTGTGAAACGGACCGGTATTGTGTTCCCACACAGAGCGCGGGAACAAGAGCAATTGCCGACTTATTCCTGTTCGGCTTCTTCTTGCTTCTCGACGGCGACCGGCATTTCGCCCGCGCCACCGCCTCCCGCTGCCATCGAAATGGCTTCCGTGTCGTTTTTCTCTGGTGCGTAAGGTTCGTCCTTGAACTTGGCTTGGGATTGGACCAGCTCGAGCACCTTTCGCTCGATGATCTGGTTCCGCAGCACGTCCATCAGGCCCCGTTTTTCCAACTGAGCCCGGACGCGACGGGGTGACTCGCCGCTCTGCGCCGCGATCAGGAAGATTTCCTTTTCGTAATCGCTTTCTTCCTCGCTGATCTTTTCATCTTCGGCGATTCGCTCGAGGATGAAGTGCTCCTTGAGGGCTGTGGCCGTGCTGGCAGCGCTGTTTTGCCGCAGTAGATTTTCACGGGCGCGAATTTCCGCTTCGCTGAAGCCGCTACGCCGCAATTCCATGACGGCTCGCTCCAACTCACGGGCACTTTGCCGCTGCAACAGGCCAGGAGGCAGTTCCCAATCCGCGCTCTTGGTGAGCAGCGCTGAAATCTGGCTGCGGGCGATCTTCTGCTGCTGGTATTCCAACTGACGCTGCAGATTTTTGCGGATTGCATCGCGCAATTCCTGCTCGCTTTCGAAACCACCCAATTCTTGTAGGAAGTCTTCGTCCAACTCTGGTAGCTTCAGCTTCTTAACGTCCAGTACCTCGAACTCGAGGTTGACTTTCTTGCCGCGCAGCTCTTCGTTCGGCGCGTCTTTGCTCAGCGTGACCTCGGCCTCGCGCTTGTCGCCCGGTTTGACCCCAGTCATCAACTTGTCGAACCCATCCAGGCGAGCATCGCGGAAGCTCAGCGTGGGGCGAATGCGCACCACCGCCTCGGTTTCGTGAGCTACCTGTTGCCCATCGGCCTTGGCCGTGATATTCACCGATAGGTAATCACCCTCCGCGGCCGCGCCCTCGAACGGCACGAGTTGGCCGTAACGGGCCAGCATTTGCGAGAGCTGCTCGTCGATGTCGGCATCGGTAAATTCGCGCACCGGCCGGTTGAGCTTGAGGCCCTTCCACTCCGGCATGTCGAACTCGGGCCGCACTTCGATGGTGAACTCGAACGTCATTGGCCCTTCTTTGGGCACTTCGACCGCTTCGAGATCGAAATTCGGTTCGCTGATCGCCGTGAATCGCTGCTCTTCGCTGATTTGCTCCAGGCTGTCCAGCAACAGCGCGCTCTTCACCTGGTCGGAGACCTCGTCGCGGAAGCGGTTCTCGACCACCTTGCGGGGCGCGCGGCCGATGCGAAAGCCCGGCACCGCGGCCGTCGGCATCATTTCGCCGAAGGCATCGTCGAAATAGCGCTCGATATCGGGACGCGAGATCGTGACCGTCACGTGCCGCTCGCAGGCGCTGGGGTTGGTTACCTGGACGTCGAGCTCCAACTTTTCCTTGGGTTCGTCCTCACCGCCCGCTTCGACCGCGACGGCGCCCGACTCTTCTTCATCTTCCACTTTGTCTTTGGCTCGATCGCGGGCCATGTGCCTGTTTACCCTATTAAAAGGCTGTAAAAGCAAAACGGCCCGCGCCCTTTGATTCCCAAAAGCGCGGGCCACGTACTGGCTGTTGGCTCTCAGCTATCGGCTGTCGGCCAGAACCATCTCCTCTGGCCGATAGCTGACAGCCGAAAGCCGATAGCCTAAAGAGCGGGTGATCGGATTCGAACCGACGACAACAACGTTGGCAACGTTGTGCTCTACCAACTGAGCTACACCCGCATAGTGGTTAAAGAAAAATTATAAGCCTCCCTTGCCCGCTTGCAAGTGCAGACGAGGGCCAGTATCGATAACAGTTTCCAGGCCTATTTTCCGTCCCTCGGCTCTTTTCTCGATTTCCATGCTTCTCTTCAAAAAGAAATTCCTGCCCGCCATCCGCTCTGGCGAGAAAACTCAGACGATTCGCCTCTGGAAGTTCCGCCATATGAAGTCCGGCCAACGGAGCTATATTCCGGGGGTGGGCTATATCCGCATCACGCTGGTCGAGCCGGTCGAAATCGATGCCCTCACCGACGCCGACGCGATTCCGGACGGTTTCCCCACGGCTGCCGCCTTGCAGCATGAGTTGCGCTCCATCTACGGAGAGAAGCTTGCTCAAGGGCACCAGGCTTTTCGGATTGCGTTCGAGTGCGAGACGGGCGAGTCAGTGGACGAGTCAAGAGCCAAGAACTGAGAATCAAGAGCCAGGCATGCAGTCTCCTACGTTTCGTATCTCCATACTCGGAACTCGGTACTCCGTACTTTGTACCTTGTGCTTCCTGCTCGCTTCTTAGAACCCAAGCACTTCATTCATTTCCCGCACCACCTCTGCCTGGCGCAAAAACAGAAGCGCCAGGCAAATGGTGAACATTGCCAACGACGTGGCAAGAAAGCCAATCGCCCGTGGATTGGCTTTCACACGCATCGACGAGAGTGACCGACTCAACTCGCGTGCCAGCCGCCGCCAGCCGTCGAGGTTTTGTCGACCTCCGCTGGCGACGAGCGACACATTGCGCATGATGTCGAGGCTATCCAAATGCAACTGCACCCCGAGTCCGGGCAGCGACAAATTGTTGCCCGCCCAGCGACCGGTTGCGTCGAGCCGACTCGCAACCTCGGCCAGCAAGGGATGCAACTCGTCCGCGCTAATGTTGTAAACAACCAGTCGCGGCCGGGCGAGCAGCCCGGTCAGCACAAGCAATAGCCAGTAAAACAGGATCAGAAACACCCAGATGTAATTGCCGAACGACCGCGTCGCCGCGGCGGGGCGAAACAACTCGAGCGGCCCGACAAACACGAGGCCAGTTAGCGCGATGCCCAGTGCTGCCAGATCGCAACCGCCAGAGGTAAGGAATGGCCGGCGCCGCAAATTCACGAGCCCTAGCAGCAACATATAAGCCGCCAAAGGGATAAGTGTGATCGCTAGCCGAAGCGGATCAACCGTCATGAGATCGCGTCTGCTCTCGGCTAAGTTCGCCAGCAAGTTTCAGGTGCGTTGCCACCTGCTCGTTCTGCAGCCGCAAAAAGTTTTGTCGCGAAGCCCAGGCATCTACCGCTGCCAGCAACATAATCGACATGCAGGCCAGGGTGATCGCAAGCAGGTAGAGTGTGATTGGCAGAGGCGCGTGTGGCACCAGGGGATAAACCGCGAGCACCACTCCCAATAGGCCGATCGTGCCGCTGGCCTGCATCCGCCGTCGGTATTGCGACCGGGCAAAGCGAAAGTCTCCAGCCGAGACCGCGCCCATTTGCTGAACCGCGCGCCAACTACGACGATGCAAATCGAGTAATCCGCCCGACAGCCCAATCAACAACAGTGAAACGACGCAAGTACCAATCATAGGATGATTAAGGATTCGTCTTCGCCTCCCTAGCCGCTTGCGGCTTAGCCTCTCCCCGTTCAGTAGCCGCCAGTTGCTCACCCTTCAGCCATTCATACACCACCCACCCTACTTTGGCCAGCGAGGACCCGGAGCATCGTTGCGGCGTGTCCTGCGTCGTATGCCAATACCCCGGAGGCGTCGTGCCGCCCGCGTCGGCAAAGTCGATCAAATCGATCGTCGGGATTTTGGCCGTATTTCGCAGCGGCACATGATCGTCTTGAACCACATATCCGACTCGTGGAATGAACTCCTTCACTCCCAGCCGTGCGGCGGTTCCCCAAATGCTCTTCACCAAGGGCCGCGTCTCGCTCCACGTCGTGCTGTGTCGTTCCTGGTAGATACTCAGGTTCGCATCGCCAACCATGTCGAGCACGACCCCCCAACGATACTTGTAGGGGGGCGGGTTCTTCGCGTACTGCCGCGCAAACCAAATGCTGCCCAGGAAGTACGGGTCCCGGCCCTCGGTGTAAACCAGCTCCTCGCCGTCGACGAGCAAAAAGTCAACGCCTAGCGGTCCTTCCAGTTTGGACATCAGATGCGCCAGTTCCATTAGCACAGCCACGCCGCTCGCGCCGTCGTTGGCGCCGATAAACGCTCCCTCGCGTCTCTTGGCAGGATCGATGTCGCGATCCGCGTGCGGCCGCGTATCGTAATGGGCACAAAGCAGAATCCGTTCCTTCCGCTCCGGATGCCACTCGACCAGGATGTTTGCCATCGCGACCTCGCCACCCTTCGGATGCTCGGCTTTAAACCGTTGAAGCGACACTTTGCCGCCGAGCTTCTTGAAGTACTCCTCTAAAAACGCTTGCTGTTTTTCCATCCCTGGCGAGCCGCTCGGTCGCGGCCCGATCGCACAGATTTCTAGCAAGTACCCATAAGCCCGCTGGGCATCCAAGGGGTTCGTCGGTTTTGGTGGAGCGACCTCGCCAGGCAGTGCTACCGCGTTTGCCAAAGGAGCAGCAGGCTCGGCAAAGACGTTGCCTTCGAGCCCGAACCAGGTCGCAATAACGGCGAAGACGGCCACCGCCACCGCTTGGGTAATTCTTGTTTTGTCAGTCATGCTGTCATTCTACGGCTCGACGCCAATACGATGCGAGCCAGAAATATCATGCGCCCAACGCCAACTCTTTTTACATAAACTGAAGCCCGCCATCCCTCCGTTATCCATCCGCTTGCGGTTTAGCTCGACTTTTAAGCAAAGCTTTTCTAAAAAACCACTTTCCCCAGCAACCCCATGCTGGCAAGGCCGTATTGCCGCATTTTCCCGAAAATCGTATCATTCGGCCCCATACTCTGTGCGCTCGCGATCCGTCCCCCCCTTAGACCTG
>CAZJWY010000128.1:0-15272 GCA_964549545.1 uncultured Planctomycetaceae bacterium
GCCAAGCGGTGAACCTGCCCCAGATTTCCAGAGCGAGTCTGGATAAGAGGGGGCTGCGGCGGATCGGGGGCGCGATTTGTAAAGCAGCCCGGATTTAGCGAACACGCCTCGGCCCGCATAACCCCTCGCTGTCGTACAGTTTACCGCCCACCAGATAGAAATCGCTGCGGTCGGCCACTGCCAGCATATCGCCGGCCCTCGCTATCAGCCGATGTACCATCGGGTAGATCCCCCGCCTGCCTCCCACCTGCCGCCGGCCCCCAGACTCGCCGGCCTCCCACCGGTCCCGCCACACCGATGCCCCATCCCCCGCTCAGCACGCGCGACATGGTCGACCGGCTCGACGCGCGCCACGACGAACTCATCGCCCGGCTGGACGAGCTAAACGCTCAGATCGAAGCCGCGCTCGCGGAATTCGGCTTCTCGCGCGAAAAGATCGAGGCCGGAGCCACAGTCGAAAAGAAGGCCCGCCGCGCCGCGTAGCTAATGAGTCCTCGGGTGCCATGGCCACTGCTTGGAGTGGCCATGTTTCGGCGGCATTTCGGCATGCCCACGCAGAGCCGTGGGCATGGCACCTCTGTAGCCTTCAATAGATCGCAGCAAGCACAAAAAGTGGGGACAGGACCCGACCCGTGCCGAGTTCCTGTCCCCCGATAAATCGGACTATTTGTTTCGCTAGACTGCTTCGTTAGCGGACGAACTCCACGCCGAAGTCCACGCCGTTGATCAGCAACTGTTGCGTGCCGCTGTCCACGTAGCCCATCTCGGGCAAGGAGTACTTCACCGAGGTCGCCGCTCGCTTGATGCCGCCGATCACCGAGCCGGTGTAACCCATCTTGAGAGCAAACCCGCTCGTTACGTGGTAGGTAGCGGCAACTCGCAGTTCGCCCACCGGAGCAAACTCTTGCTCTTGCAAACCTTTATTCAGAGCTGTCGGACGCATGTACAACAGCCGGTTGATCGCTCCAGGGATCGAGCTCTCGCCCATCAAGCCCTCTTGGTTCCAGTTGGCGATGTTGTAGCCAGCCATGAACCGGGCGTCTGTCTGAATCCGCCACCGTTGACGTTCGTTGACCCATTGAACGCCCACCTGCGGACCGACAATGTTGTTGGTGAACGAAGTATCCCAGTAGCTGTTGCCAATAATACTGCCGTTGGCCGTCACGTCGAACTGATCGTACATCCGCAGGTAGCGAGCACCCCAGGACACCGAGAGTTGGTTGTTCTGGTGCTTGGCCATGTGATGTCGATTGGTCAACTGATGCGTTGACATGATCTCGACGCCATTGGTGGTCGTGCGGTTACGGACGCTCACCGAGTCGAAGAACACGTTGAACTCGTGTAGATCGTCAAAGTCGCGGAGGAAGCCAAACCGCGCTATACCGTCTGGACCAATAATGAGGATTGGCTCCGCACCCATGATACCGTTGCCGTTGATGTCATCCGAGATGTGGAAGAATGGGATTGGTGTTGGCTCTTCCGGATCTTCTCTGTCGCCGTAGTTGCCCACATAGGCGTACGGACCGCGTTGCGTACCGATGATGGCATCGGAGAAGTTGTTCATGTAGTCACGGAAGCCCCTCATGAATCCCGGCGCCGTTTCGAACATAACCGGCACGCTGCCAAAGCCGAAGGCCCGGTTACCAGGGGCGGAAGTGCCCCCGCCGCCAGGACCTATATCCGACGAATCGGTATAGTCGTCATCAATAAAGGGCGGAATCCCATTACCGTTGTCCGGATTCGGCCGGAAGCCGTAGAACTGCGACTGGTTCTGCTCCGGCCCATCCAGAATCCCGATCATCCAGCCGTGACCTTGATCGCGGTAGCCGAGTTCGTACCGGTCACCGAACGCGAAGCTGGCACGTGGCCCAGCGTTTTGCAACGCGTTGTGAACCACGGTCGGAGCCGGCACAGGATTGTTGACATTCACAAAATCCTGCGGATTGACCCGGTAGATGATTTCCGCGAACTGGCCGTTCGAGGCCGTAATCACCTGGTCCTCCACGCCGTTGTACCAGGTAATCGTCTGGCTGACGTTGCTGCTGCCGATGGTCGTGCGCTCGCCCGTGTAGTTCCAGTAGAGCTTGTTGTACTCGAAGAAATAGCCCGACCATTGGCTGTCGGTCATATTATCGAGGTCGAGCTCGAACGGCGCGAAAATCTGGCCGTCGTGCTCGTAGTTCTCCGGGCCTAAGGGGAGATTCTCCTGTGCCTGCACGTTGCCCCCTAAGGCAATGAGTACAGCCGTGGTTCCAAGCAAGGTAATTAGCGATAGTTTCATCTATTATCTCCCCCTACCGTGGGCAACGGCGGAAGTAAGCAGGACGACGGTAGCGCAACGAGCGACTCTACGAGCCTGCCGTGTGGGTAGTATCGGATGCGCCGTCGGTACCAGTTGAGTAAGATCGGTAAAGAGAAAAGAAAATCGGGGTCGTTCCGATTATGCGGCCTAGCGGCAGGCGAATAGGCATACCAGCAACGCTGGCACTTAGTGCCCCGGCAAGAACTTCGGCGGCCCGATTCCAAAGCGGCAAGCGGGTTGTGGAAAAGTGCCCTACCGCTAACTCGATTAGCCGGCACGCGCTAGCGTCCGGTTCCGCAGCCCAATTCCCAGACCACAACAACCGCCTATCAATAGCCCAATTGGCAGGGGGCCAATAAAAAAAGCTCCCACAGGTGGGGCAGGAACCTGTGGAAGCCGTGGAGTCGAGGCATATTAGCCCCGATGGTCCTATCGTAATCAATTCCTGGCTGGGAAGCAAAGATATTCCCGCAAAAAACTTGGGGATTTTTTAGCGCTCCAGGCTCAACTGAACCCCCTATTTTCACACCGGGGAACATAAACCACCTGCTTATTTCCCTCCAAATCCAGTGTGATCGGCCCAACCGAGCCTCCAATGTTGCTCTTGCGTAGCTGGGGTCAAGCGCCAGCGAGCCCCAGCCGCATCGCTGGGGGCTCGGCTACGCCTCAACCCCAGCCACCCAATCGGAACGCAATCCACAAAAATCCCGACCAGGATAAACGGATAAACTTCGCCGCTCGCGTTATATGGCAATCTTTAAGGCTAGCTGGCATGGCTTTTCTGGATTGCTTTGTCGTCTTCCGCAACCACGCGTATACTTCATCCGACAATCCCCCCGCGTCCCCGTTTCTCTCGGTGCTCGCCCTTCAGGAATCGAGTCATGAATCTGCCTTTCCCCCGCCCCGCCCGCCTGGTTGCCTGGAGCATGATCCTCGGGCAACTGCTGTGCGGCGCTGCCTTCGGCCAACGCCGCGGCGGCACGCTCGCCCCGCCCAAGCCGGAAGCCAGCGACACCGCCAAGGCTGCTGAAACCAAAGACATCGGCCAGGACTGGGTTCGTATGAAGTACGACTCCCACGACGAGCCGATCGCGATGCAAACGGCGATCGTCCGCTACACCCCCACGAAAGCCAGCGGCAAGGCCGGCTCGGGCGTAACCGTCGACTTGATCGGCGCCGTCCACATTGGCGATATCGCCTACTACAACAAGCTCAATCATCAATTCTCTCAATACGATGCCTTGCTGTATGAGCTAGTCGCCCCCGAAGGAACAAAAGTAGCGCGGGGCCGCGGCACTTCGAACGGCCATCCGGTCGGCGCCATGCAGAACATGGCCAAGAACTTTCTAGAACTGGATCACCAGCTCGAATACGTCGACTATACGCGTCCTAATTTCGTCCATGCCGATATGTCGCCGGATGAATTTCAACAGGCGATGAAAGACCGCAATGAAAGTTTCCTCCAGATGTATTTCAAGCTGATCGGCACGGCGATGGCCGAGCAGAGCAAGATGTCGGCCAAGAGCGGATCGAGTGACCTGGATCTCATCACGGCTCTATTCTCCAGCGATCGGCCGCGCCGCTTGAAAATCATTCTCGGCAAACAGCTCGCCGAGATGGAAACGTTGATGGTCAGCTTCGGCGGCGAAGAGGGTTCGACGATCATCACCGAGCGCAATAAGAAGGCGCTGTCGGTACTCAAGAAGCAACTAGCTGCTGGCAAGAAGCGTGTCGGAGTTTTTTACGGTGCTGGCCACTTGAACGACATGGATAAGCGTCTACGCCAAGACTTCCAAATGCAGCCGGAATCGATCACTTGGGTGACGGCTTGGGATTTGGTGTCCAAGCCTTGATGGGGAATTGCCGGTAGCTGAGGTTTGTCGGAGAACCGACCCGGAAAAACCGACCCAGAATGGGTCGGCTATAATAGGTTGGGGCAGCCTTGAAAGGCTTCCAGGCCCGCTTCCCGCTTGTTCGCTGGGCTGATACACTTACTGGATTGCAAATTGCCCCCTGCCCCTGCGGTCTTGCGCGTCTCTGCGTGAGATTTCCCAGTTAGAATAAAGGAGATTTTTCCATGGCAAAACCCGGTCGTAAAGTGAAGAAGGCCAATCACGGTCGCCGCCCTGCCTGCAGCCGGCCACGTAAGAACCGCCGTCACGCGGTCAAAACCTAGCATCCTGTGATCCTATTCGCGAGAGTCCTGTGCCTAGCAAGGGTTTCATCATCGATTTCTCCGAATTCGATCCCGATCACGTGATCGCGGATATCGAGGAGATTCGCCGTTACAATCCCCAGCGCTTCGAAATGGAGCAGCTTACGGCCGTCGTTTTCGACGATGTCGAACGGGGAATTTGCGTCGGTTACAAAGACGTCACGGAAAACGAGTTCTGGGCCCGCGGCCACATGCCCGGCATGCCCCTGATGCCCGGCGTGATCATGTGCGAAGCGGCTGCTCAACTGTGCAGCTTCCACTCGCAGCGGCACGACCTGCTTGGCGCCGAAATGATCGGCTTCGGCGGCATGGACAATGTGCGTTTCCGCGGAATGGTCGTTCCAGGAGATCGGCTGTACGTAGTCGCGCAAAAGCTGCAACTGCGAGTCGGAGCGATGATCAACTGCCGCTTCCAATGCTTCGTGCGGGAGCAATTGGTTTGCGAAGGAGGAATCCGCGGCATTCCCATTCCCGTGGCCGCGCTATCCGGACGCGCGTAGAGCCGCACCACCAATGCCATGCTCTTTCCGCTCTACGTTCTGAATCCACGATTGGGGTTTCCCCTGATCACGCTGCTGATCATCGCGGCCAACATCCTCGTCATGGGTTGGCTCAGCCAGGTTCGCGAAGTCGAGCAGGCCAAAATCGCCGCCGAGTTCGGCTTCGTCCCCGCTCGGCTTTCCCACATGGGCTCCGGAAAACCGGTGAATGTCCCCGTGCAAACGCTGAATGTCTTCGGCATGCGCGGGCCGCAGCTCGTCAAGCAGGTATCGACCGACGCCGTCGACATTTACCGCAGCTTCTTTTCCATGATGTTCCTGCACGGCGGCTGGATGCACCTCCTCATGAATATGTGGATGCTCTGGCTATTCGGCCCCAACATCGAAGACCGCCTGGGACACCTGGTGTTCGCGATGTTCTACGCGCTGGGCGGTGTAGTCGCGATGCTCGCGTTCTGGGCCTCCGATCCTGCCGGTCGGATGCCTGTCATCGGGGCGAGCGGCGCCGTGGCCGCTGTTCTGGGCGGTTACGCCGTGACGTTCCCCACGGCCAAGGTGCGGACCCTCATATTCTTTCTCTTCATATTGATCTTCGACTTGCCGGCGCTCGTGCTATTGGGCATCTGGTTTCTGCTGCAAGTCATTTCCGGCATGATGGGCCTGTGGGGATTCGCCATGGAACCGGTCGCTTTCTGGGCCCACGTCGGCGGGTTCGTCGCCGGCATGATCCTGATGCCGCTGCTATCCTTCGGATCCTCTCCGCCAGGCGCCGATTGGCGCAAAGAAGTCGATGACATGTTCCGCTTCGAGGATCCCCGCCTTGCAAATAAACCGAGCGAAAGAGACTAACCACAGTTACATTTCTATTTCTCTACTTCGTTCTCTACTTCGGTGGTAGCTCACTGAACCCTGAACCCTGAACCCTCCTCCATGCCTCGCCGCGCACTGCGAAAACTCGATCCCGCCCTCGACTTGAGCTTCCACCTCAAGACGATCGACGACATGCCCCAGCCTTGGAACACGGCCTCTCTCTTTCCGCTGGAGCTGCCGCTGGAGGTTGAGGTCGGCAGTGGCAAGGGACTATTCATCAACTCGGCCGCCGGCCAGAACCCCGCGCACAATTTTCTCGGCATCGAGATTGCCGCCAAGTACGCCAAACACTCCGCCGCCCGACTCGCCAAGAATGGTCACAAGAACGCCATCATGCTCAGCGGCGACGCCCAGCGGCTGTTCCACGAATTCCTCCCGGACGAGTCGCTCGTCGCCGTCCATGTCTACTTCCCCGATCCCTGGTGGAAGAAACGGCACCACAAGCGGCGTGTCATGAACGAACGGTTCGTTGCCCAGATTCACCGCACACTAAAACCGGGCGGCTCGCTCCACTACTGGACCGACGTCCGCGAGCGCTACGAGGAAACCCTCGAACTGCTCGCCCAGCACACACCCCTCATCGGCCCACTGGAAGTCGCCGAACGCGAGGCCGAGCACGACCTCGACTACCGCACTCATTTCGAGCGCCGCATGCGACTGAACAACGAACCCGTCTACCGCGCCGAATTCCAAAAGCAGAAGTAGAAAGCGTTCTGCTTTGTTGAAAACATAGCCGACCCATCTTGGGTCGGTTGCTCGTCATCGATTACTCGCAAAACTCTCACACGAGAATGATAGCCGGCCAAAATGGCCGGACTAAATGTATTCAACAACACAAAGCAGTTTTCCAAACCCATAACTCAAAAGTTCCCAAGATAGCAACGTCAAGTACCTCGAAAACAATGTTGCAATGCGGTTTCCTACCCATCCACGTTAGCGGCGTTACTTTCTGCCGTGTCCTAAGTGCTTACGCAGCAATGCGTATCTGCATGTTTAGCCAACAACATCGCACTTGAGAATCGACATCCGCTTCCAAACCGGTATAAGATGGAAGCACACGTTGATGAATGGAAAATGATCCACGCTTTTGCCACTAGGGAATTGGCTGTGAATTCGAGCGTCGCGACTCCCAAGGGTCGCACGGTTGGTTTGTTCTCCGAGCAGCGCCGATTTTTCGCCAAACAGGCTCCGCACTTTCCCGACGGCCCGCCAGCCGCTTATGCGACTCTCTCGCCGTCACGCGAAGCAGCTTGTATTGCGCTTGTCACATGAATCTTGAGGTTGATGTCGAACGTCTGTCGCTCGCCCAAAAGGCGGTGCGCGCTGAGTTATTGTCCGAGCGGTCGGCAGATGGCCATTGGGCCGGGCATGTGGGTAGTTCACCCTTTGCCACGGCTGCCGCCGTCAGTGCGCTGGTGGTCGCCCACAGTCAAAATTCGCAACACGCCCTGAAGGAAAATTCCACCACCAACGGCCAGGCGATCGAGCATGTCGTCCAGCACGATCTCAGCGAGCTATTGCTGCAAAGCGTTCATTGGCTCGCCCGCCAACAAAACGCCGACGGCGGTTGGGCCGATTGCGAAGGCGGCCCTTCCAATATCGCCGCCACGATGATGGTCCAGGCCGCGTTTCGTTTGACCGGCATCCCGGCCAAGTACGCCGACCTGATGGTGCGGGCAGACGACTACGTCGAAGCGGCCGGCAGCTTCGCCGCGCTCCGCAAACATTGCAGCGGCGACAAAACATTGCTCGCCGCGATCCTGGCCAACTGCGCCCTGGCCGGCATGGTCTCCTGGCGCCAAGTGCCCACGCTCCAGCTCGAACTCGCCTGCCTGCCGACGCGCTGGCGCCGCAACATTCAAGTGCTGGTCCCTCGCTACGCGCGACCGATCGTGCTCGCCGTCGGCCGGGCCAAGCTTCACCACGATCCGCCCAAAAATCCCATCTCCCGGCTTTGGCGGCGCAGCATCTGGCGCAAAAGCCTGGCGCTGTTGGAACAACTTCAAGCCAGCGACGACAGCTTCCTCGCTTCCGTTCCGCTGACGGCTTTCGTCGTCATGAGCCTCGGCAGCGTCGGTTGCCAGCAGCATAGCACTGTCGAGCGTGGCATCGAGTTCTTGCTGTCGTCGGTTCGAGCAGATTCCAGTTGGTCGAACACCCCCAACCGCGCCGTCGCCAACACCGCACTCGCGCTAAGCTGCCTGACGACCGAAATCGAGCCGGAAGTTGCTCCGTCCAAGCCGTTCGAATCACACCACGATTTCGTCGGCAGTCGCACCTGGGACGACGCCGCGAAAGTGTCGGAGACGATCACTGATCACTCGCATTCTGCTCTCTCCCAAGCGGCCGTCAACAGCCTCCTTAGCGAGAGCGCCGTCGAGTGGCTTCTCAACTGCCAGCGCAGCGAGGCCAACGCCGTGACCGAGGTTGCCGCCGGCGGCTGGGCTTCGAGCGATGCGCCCGGCGCGCTCCCCAATAGCAGCGCGACCTCCAGCGTGATCCTCTCGCTAATCAACGCTCACCGGTACGCCATTCACACCCAGCGCGAGCGCATCGAGCGCGCCGTTGGCCGCGGCATCCTCTGGCTCGTAGAACTTCAAAACGAAGACGGCGGCTGGGCCACGTTCTACCGAGACGACGCTCTCCTCCGCCGCGACGAAAGCGGCCCCGACGTAACGGCCCAGGCCTTGTCCGCCCTGGCCGCCTGGCAGCGCGACTGGCGCGCCGATAACAGCGCCGACGCAGAGCACCGCTGGTCCTTCATCAACGAACGCGCCAGCCGCGCAATCGAAAGCGGTTGGAAGTATCTCGAATCGCACCAGCAAAACGACGGCAGCTTCGTCCCGCTCTGGTTCGGCAATGCTCATCAACGAGATAAAGCCAACTTGGTCTACGGCGCCGCGCAAGTGCTTTTCGCCAGCGCTGCGCTGGGCCGACTCGACTCCGTTTTGTCGCAGCGTGCTATCCGCTGGCTACTGGCCTCGCAGCACTCCAACGGCGGTTGGGGGCCGCCCCGCGTGCCGGTCGATTATTCCGACAACGATACCGATGCCTCGCGCACCTGGCGAGGAAACGAATCACTCGCCAAGCTCTGCACCGTCGAGGAAACTTCACTCGCCGTTCGTGCGCTCTTCCCCCTCGCCGAAGGAAATTCCGCTATTTCCACTGCGGTCTCCCGGGGCCTCGGATGGCTCGCCACCGCCGTCGAACAAGACGCCCACCGTAAGCCCGCAATCATCGGTTTCTCCCTGGCCAAATTATGGTATCATGAGCGTCTGTATCCGCTCGCATTTGCGGCGGGGGCGCTTTCACAAGCCGTGCGCAGCGTTGGTGTGGAAACTCCGGCCGCTTCGCACGCATAAAACACAGCGGGGAGCGGGGAGCTTGGAGCAGGGAGCCTGATTTCGTTTTCGGACTCCCTGCTCCCTGCACCCCCGCCCCCTGCTTCAAAAGCCGGAGGCCGGAAAAAGGTGGCCGAGATGAGCGACGCGCGACAGGACGCGCCTTCGACAACACCGCCGACATACGTCCATTTAGCTCGCACTGCCACGCGCATGTTCGATCCGGACGAACTCGAACGGCTGGTGCCTCGCGCCCGTGGCGGCCCACGCCTCTCGGAGGTCAACGGCGCCGGCGCCGGCGGTCTCGACCCGCTTGCCGCCACCGAAGCCATCGCCTACGATTTCCTCGCCAAAGGCGGCAAGTACTCGCGGCCGTTCATCACGCTTGCCGCGTACGATGCCCTCACCGGCGGATTGTGTGCTCAGCCTGATGGCGGCGAGCAGGTTTGCGACCGAATCACCGACGTCGTCCGCCGTACCGCCATGTCGATCGAGTCGTTCCACAAAGCCTCGCTCGTTCACGACGACATCCAAGATGCCGATGAATTTCGCTACGGCGAGCCGACGCTTCACAACCAGCACGGCGTTCCCACCGCGATCAACGTCGGCGACTACCTCATCGGCATGGGCTACCGCCTCATCAGCCGCGACATCGATGAAATGGGCGCGAGCGCCGCCGCCGACATCCTCACCAAAATGGCCGACGCCCACACCCGGCTCAGCGAAGGCCAAGGCGCCGAATTGGTCTGGCGCGATAGCCGCAACAAGCGACTGTCGCCCAGCGAAGCGCTCAAGATTTACGCCCTCAAAACGGCGCCCGCCTTCGAAGCGGCGCTCTATTGCGGCGTGCGCCTCGCCGGCCCGGCAGACCAGTACGCCGAGCCACTCGCCCGACTCGCCCGGCATCTTGGCGTCGGCTTCCAAATCCTCAACGACCTGCAAGACTGGCGCGGCGACGATTTCAATAAGCTCACGCTCGGCGGCGACGTATTGGGCGGCCGCCCGACGGTCCTCTGGGCCCTCGCCCTCGAAGGACTCGAAGCCGACGAAAAACGAGAACTCGAACACCTGGTCGCCACCGCTAGCGCGACTCCGGCCGTCTTCGCGCAGATTCGCAATCTGTTCGAACAGGCTGGCGCATTCACGAAGGCCCTCGAGCTGGTCGACGAAAATCGTCGCGCGGCCGAGAAAGTGGCCGACAGCCTGTCCCCAGTGGCATTACGCCAACTGGCCCACCATTTGATTGCGATCGTGCTGGAACAGCCGATCGCGACCGCTTGCTCTCGCCGCCCCCTGGCGGTGCCCGCCCGGTGACCGATCCCACTCGGACAACCTCAGAAGCCAAACTTTATACTCCCAGCGCTTCGCGCCTGGCGACGTTGTTCTTTTCTGACCTCGCCGAGATCGGCCAGTTCGAACTAGCAACGGTCGACCAATTGCCGCCAGACGCCCACCAGTTGCTCGCTCACAACGAGCACATGACCGTCGCCCTCGAGTCGTTTCACCACTCGCCCGTCTCGGTCGAAGCGCTCGCCGAATGGCGCGACGAAGCCAGCTACGCTCGCTGCAGCCTCCTAAGTCGCCAACGAGACGGCGCCGTCGTACAATTCGGAATGATGCGAATCTGGATGAACGACCTGCCAGCCGCCGCGCAAAACGAGATCACCAGCAAGAAATCGCCGCTCGGTCGCGTGCTCATCGAGCACAATCTGCTCCGCGAAGTCGAGCTGATCACACTCTGGAAAATCACCCCCGGCCCAGCGCTACAACAACACTTGGAAGTAAACGACACATCGCCAATCTTTGGACGAACCGCCCAAATCCTGGTCGACGAACGACCAACCGTGCAACTGTTAGAAATCGTCAAATTGGAAGAATGAAATACAGATTAACCACGGAGACACGGAGGGCACAGAGAAGAAGGAATTTGTTATTGCAAATTTGTCATTTGAAATTGGTCAATTCAGATATGGCCAATGACAAATGACAAATCCTCAATGACAAATTGAATTGGGTTTCTCCGTGCTCTCCGTGTCTCCGTGGTGAATATTGGATTGCTAAATATGATCACGAATTCATCAGACTACGACGTCATCGTTATCGGTGGCGGCCCCAGCGGCTCCACCACCGCCGCCCTCGTTGCCGACGCCGGCTACCGCACGCTCCTCATCGAGCGCGACTCCGAGCCGCGCCGCAAGGTCGGCGAATCGCTCATGCCGGAAACCTACTGGATTTTCCAGCGCCTCGGCGTCCTCGACGCTCTCAAGAGCGGAATGTTCACCCAAAAGGTCGGCGTGCAGTTCGTCAGCAGTAGCGGCAAAGAATCGTCGCCCTTCGTCTTCACGCGCCACGACCCCCACGAATGCAGCCGCACGTGGCACGTCGAGCGCGCCAAGTTCGACCCCTTCCTCCTCGAAAACGCCCAGAAAAAAGGCGCCGAAGTCCGCCGCGGCCTCCGCGTACTCGAAGTCGTCTTCGAAAACGACCGCGCCACCGCCGTCCGAGTAACCCCCACCGACGGCGCATCCACCCCCGGCGGCGCGGTCGCTTCAGCGGCCGCGAACCAACCACAAACCATCACCGCCCAAGTCATCGTCGACGCCGCCGGCCAAGCCGGCGTCCTCGGCTCGCGCTTCGGCCTTCGCAACCCCAACCCCAAGTTCCGCAAAACCGCCATCTGGGGCCACTTCAAAGGCTCCCGCCGCGACATCATCGACAACGGCGTGATGACCGTCTGCTTCCGCACGCAGTCGAACAACTCCTGGTTCTGGCACATTCCACTATCGAACGACATCGTCAGCATTGGCGTCGTCGGCGATGCCGATTACTTCTTCCGTCCCGGTGCCGGCACGCCCGACGAAATCTTCGCCCATGAAGTCGCCGACTGTCCCGCAATGCAAAAGCGGCTCGAAGGCACCGAAAAAGTCGCCGGCCTGGATGTGGTGAAAGAGTATTCCTACGCCACGCAGCGCGCCTCCGGCGACGGCTGGGTGTTGGTCGGCGACTCGTGGGGCTTCATCGATCCGATTTATTCGTCCGGCGTTTGGTTCGCCCTTAAGAGCGGCCAACTCGCCGCCGACGCAATCATCGAAGGCCTCGAGACCGGCAACACCTCCGGCGAGCAACTCGGCAAATGGGTCCCCGAATTCGCCAAAGGAACCAACTGGGTCCGCAAACTGGCCGAGGCCTGGTACTGCGGCCAGTTCCGCGTCGGCAAGTTCATCCGCGAGTACCCCCAACACATCGGTCCCATGACCGACATCCTCATCGGCCGCATCTTCCACCCCACCGCCGGCGACATGTTCCAAGACCTCGACCCCTGGTTGGAACGAATGAAATCGGAAGGAGTGACGAGCTGAGGAAGAGTCAAGAGCGGAGAGTCGAGAGCCAGACTCTCGGACAACAAATAGCAAAAAGAGATTTAGCGTCGGCGGCAACGCCGAATCTCCTTCCAATAGACTCACTAACCGCCACGAATTTCCCACTCTAATTCTTTACTATGGGTACCAGCATAAACTTGACCACCGACCGATGGCGAGCGCATCGTGTAATAGCCTAACCAACCACAGGTTCTGGCTCTCGACTCTTGACCCTAGACTCTCGACCCTCCTCCCCTCCATGCGCATCGCCTACATCACCGCAGGCGCCGCCGGCATGTACTGCGGCAGTTGTCTGCACGACAACACGCTGGCCGCCGCGCTCTTGGAGTTGGGCGAAGATGTGCTGCTCGTCCCCACCTACACGCCGCTTCGCACCGACGAAACGAACGTCGCGATTGACCGAATCTTCTTCGGCGGTATCAACGTGTACCTGCAAGAGAAGGTGCCGCTATTCCGCCATACGCCTTGGTGGTTCGATCAATTACTGGACAACCCGGCCCTGCTGAATGCTCTTTCCGGTCGAGCGGGCAGCGTCGACCCGACACAACTTGGCGACATGACCGTCTCGATGCTCCGCGGCGAACTAGGCAACCAACGCAAAGAGGTCGAAAAACTCGTCCATTGGCTCCTTACCGACGTGAAGCCAGACGTGGTCCACCTCTCCAACTCGATGCAAATCGGCATGGCCCGCCTGATCCGCCAGCGCTGCGGCCCGCCCGTCGTCTGCCAGCTCTCGGGCGAAGACATCTTCCTCGAAAAACTCACGCTGCCCCACTACGACCAGGCCCGCGCCCTGCTCCGTCAGCGTGCCGCCGACGTCGACGCCTTCGTCGCCCTCAACAACTACTACGCCGACTTCATGGCCGACTACCTGGCCACCGACCGCACGAAAATCCACGTCATCCCCCACGGCCTGAAACTCGATGGTCACCGCCAACCAACCACATCACCTTCCGGTTCCGTCTCCACAACATCTAGTTCTCTCCCCCTTGCGGGGAGGGTTAGGGAGGGGGACGAAGCACCAGTCCCCACCACCCCCCGCCTCATCGGCTACCTCGCCCGCATCTGCGAAGACAAAGGCCTCCACCTCCTCGTCGAAGCCTGCGAACTACTCACCCAGCGCGACGACATTCCGCCCTTTGAGTTACACGCCGCCGGCTACCTGGGCACTGGCGACAAACCGTATCTCGAACGACTAACCAGCCGCGTAAACTCCGGCCCCCTCGCCGGCCGCTTCCAATACCTCGGCGAACTCGACCGCCCCGCCAAGATCGCGTTCCTCCAATCGCTCGACATCTTCAGCACGCCCACCGTCTACCGCGAATCCAAAGGCCTCCCCGCGTTAGAAGCAATGGCCAACGCCGTCCCCGTCGTCCTTCCCGACCACGGCAGCTTCAGCGAAATGATCGCCGACACCGGCGGCGGATTGCTCCACAAACCACTCGACCCCGCCGACCTCGCCAACCGACTCGCCGAATTACTGAAGGCCCCTGCCCACGCCACACAACTCGGCCTCGCAGGCCAACAAACAATCCACCACCGTTATCACGCCGCCGCCATGGCACGTAGAACAATCGAACTATACCAGCAGATGCTCGCGACAAGCCGGTAAGACGTAGACGTAGGGTGTGTCGAGGCTTTGCGAGACGCACCTTCGCTTCCATGGTGGGTCTCGAACACTCGACCCACCCTACGAAACTCGCAACCCAAGGATCGGTGCGACGGCGCCAATCCGTGATGTACGTTTTGACAAGCTGTCTACCGACTTATCGGCACGGTATCCTTACCCACATGGAGATCCAACAAAAAACTGTGGCGACGCTCCGCTGTCGACAGGTTGTGCATTGCATTGTCTGCGTCGCAACCCTGTCAGGGTGCGACCCGGCAAAGAACTCGCCGCCATCCAGCAATCGCCAAGCCACTCCTCAACCAGCGACGAACACTCAGCCAGCAGTCATCCAACCTGTGGCCATTCCCATCGCATCGATCATCTCCACCAATGGCCAAGATGGATTGCAGGTGGCCACCTCGGGGACCCGGATGGTCGACGGCAAGCAGGAATACGCTTCCCCGTTCGGTGAAGCACTTCAACGCTTTTTTGAGGCCACCAAGGGCCAGGGCGCAAGCAACGTGTTTCTTGTTGATGCGCTAAACGCTTCCGCTGCTATAACGGTGTCCGGTAGCGTTTTCGCGGGATACCGATCTGCTGATCGACCAGCAACATTGAATCAGCCAAATCCGCCACGGGGAAATAACTGGCTTGTCGTGTATATTGGCATTTCCGGTAGTAACCCCATACGTTGGTTGGTTGATAGTGTGACCGTAGACTCTGGCACGATCCGGTTTAACTATCACATGAATCCAATTGGGGGCTCGACCGCCGATATTCACTATTACTACTTTTGGGTTCCGCTCGGTGATCTAAAAAAAGATGTTTACAACCTTGAGCTATATGAAACCGAATTAAAGGCGGTAACGCTGATGCGACGGGTGGAAGTAAAATAAGGCCAATTTCAAACTGCATAAGGCCCTTTCCGCCGCTATAGTAGTAGGATGTGTCGAGGCTTTGCGAGACCCACCGTCCCAATTGATGGGTCTCGAAGACTCGACCCCATACGCATCAAGTTAAGCGTTATACGTGAGCAGTTCCGGGTTTGCGAGAAG
>CAZJWY010000129.1:0-6954 GCA_964549545.1 uncultured Planctomycetaceae bacterium
CTGACTTACGGCCTCAGCAAGTTCTTGATGGGGTCCGTAAGTCAGCGCTGTCACCGCGCCGAGGTTGCCGCACATTTCCTTGGTGTAGCCGAGGGCAACGTCAAGTTCTTTCGTGACGACCGGTACGTTGTTGCGCACCAGGTAATAGAATGCGTAACCGAGAAAGGTCGCTTCGAGGGCGCGCCAGCGATAGGAGGGGTAGACGCGAGCGATCTCGTCGGCTGGTCGGAGTCGAATCGGCGGCGGCGGAGCGAAGAATCGCTGCAGAGGCGCGAGCAAGTTCATGGGGTGTTCGCCTGCTATATGGGTTTTACCGAGCCGCCTCGAGTTGTTGCTGTAGCTCGCCGAGATGTTCGATGACCAGATCGGGGCGCGAGTGCTCGGGGCACATTGCGAGATCATCGCGGCGTGTTTCGCCGGTGAGCGTGAGCACGCCAACCGCACCGGCATCGCGAGCCATCCGAATATCCGTATAAAGTCGATCGCCGACTAGGGCAACCTCGTCCGGTTGCACCTTATGGCGAGCAAAGACCGATTCAAGCATGAGCCGATTGGGCTTGCCCGGGATGGCTTGCGGCCTCCTGCCAGTGGCCGTTTCGAAAAGAGAGCAAACGGCCGCGCAGTCGGGCAGCACGATCGGCCGATCCGTGGGGCATACGCGATCGGGATGAGTCGCAACATAGGGCAGCCCGCGGCTAATCCAATAGGCGGTTTGCGCGAGCCCGTCGTACGTAAGCGCCGTGTCGAACCCCACAACGACCGCCTGCGGATTGTCATCAACGACTTCAAAACCCGCAAGGCGGAAATCTTCTTTTAATCCTGGCGTACCATGGACGAAAATCCGTTTCGCTTCCGGCAACTCGACGGAGAGGTAATGAATCGTCGCGTGAGCCGAGGTCCAGATCGTCTCCGGGTCGGCCTCGATGCCGATTTCTCGCAAGTGCCGCACGTATTCGGCGCGGCTGCGGGAGCAATTGTTCGTGACAAAGCTATGGCCGATGCCAAGTTTTTCCAGGCTGGCCAAAAACGGGAGTGATTGCGGAAACAGCGTGCCGCCCAGGTAGATCGTGCCGTCCATGTCGAACACAATGTGGCGGATCTTTGCGAGGTCATCCATTACAGTCTACTGATCAACGTGAATTGCGGCGGTGAAGATAATGCCATCATGCCAAGGAAGAGCCGATAAAAAAAGGTGAGGCTACGAAGCCTCACCTTTTATTTTTGCAAGCCAACGATTGATTACCGTCGGCGTCCGAACGCGTAAATTCCGCCGGCCAAACCGAACATCAGCACAAGGGTGCTCGGTTCCGGGATTACTGTATAGTGACCGCGCAGTGGGCTACCATATTGCTGATTGGCTTGGGTGCTATTGCTAGAAAGGTACATGTATGGATCGGCTGTGCGATTGTTGTCTTCGTAGCCGAGAGTGCCTGTTAGATCAATGCCGTTGCGGTTAATCTTTGGCGCGGTATTCAGACCGTAGTCATTCACCGAGAAATCATTGATGGCGAGAAAAGTCGCGCGGTACGGGCTGATGCCTGTCTCATCCAAACCGCCGGGGGGACTGTTAAGAGTGTAGCCCAAGTTCCAGATCAAGTCGCCGTTGGCATTGCGAAGAGTATAGCCATCATTGGAAGTGTTGTTGGTTGCAAAAGTGAAGAAGGTCGACGCAACCCGTGGATCGTCGACTCCGCCAAGCCAACGGTCGACAAAGTTTTTGCGTCTCTGCTCTACTGCTGGCGGAGCCGGAGACGCCCCCCCGCCAGTCACAATTGCGTAATCGCCGGACGCAATCGTGAAGCCAGCGGGGAACGTATAAGTAGCACTCGAGTTGTCTTTTAGGGTCCAGCCGCCGATATCGACTGAACTCAGGCCGTAATTGAAAAGTTCGACCCACTCGGGAGCTATCTCATCTGCTTGAAGCGGATCGATGATGAATTCGGTGATTGCAATGGTAGAGGCGTAGCAGGCGTTGCCCAATGCGAGGCTGACTGCCACTGCTGCAAGTATCCGCCTAAGTTGTTTAATCATTAGTCATTCGCTTCCCCGCCTTAATGGCGGTCTAGAGGTTTGTCTCGGCAACCAATCCGAGCAGATTCACATTAAGGAATTACAAACAATTGATACTGACTTTTGTTAAGGAATCGGTTCGTCCAAACCAGCAAATAAAAAAGGCTCCGCGGCATAACCGCGGAGCCTTTCTCTAAATCTCTGGCTCGTTGGATAATCAAAGCGTGCCGATGAGCACGTTCATCAAATCTGACATGATAGTAAGCTCGGGGGATTTGTTTTGTCAACCAAATTTTTGTGTCTTCTCAAAAACTTAATACTCATCAGATGCACCCTAGGACACGGCTACGCTGAATCTAGGCAGGATTGAGCTTCCAAAGCGTACGCGACGTGCTCGTGACAGCTCGGCAGCCGCTCGCCAGTACTTCGTCGACATCGGCCTCAGTTCGGCAAAGTCCGCCGGCAATCCGCGGAATAGAGCAGTTGGCAAAGTCTTTCACCACCTTGGCGGAAACCACGGCCGGCAGGATTTCAATCGCGTCTGGCCGAGACTTCGTGACGACCGACAGGCCTCGGTCCACGGCTCGGCTATCGGACAGAAACAGCCGAACGATCGACAGTAGCCCCAGCCGACGAGCAGCTCCCGACAGATGGTGATGCACCGTGACCACGCCGGAAATTCGCTGAAAGTCGGCGAGGTATTCGAGACCTGCTTCGCTGTTTTCCAGTCCGGCCACCAAGTCGATGTGAACGAAAAGCGGCAAATGCTCGAGTCGAGAATTGCTAAATACTTCGAGAGCGGCGGGCAAATCCGCTAATGCACCTCCTTGCAGGAAGATCGCGCTGGCGCGAGCCAGAATGTCACCATGGGGAGTTGGATCCCAGACCACGGGGATAACGGGATGCCGCAGACAGTTTTCGATCGATTTTCGGCGCATGGCGATTTCGACCAATCCAGGCAATCCAGGGCAGGGCGGTTAAACCCGCGTTACTGATGAGACGACAAAACGAAAAGGGCGCTGGCGAAAGTTCTTGACAAATGGTACTAGGTGCTGGTAAATTACGCGAGTCGGGCGGACAATCTCCTCGTTGGTGTACTAGTGTACCTGGCGCGCTGCTTTCTGCCCGCGACAATTCGATCTTAATCGAAATGCATTGCTTGGGCCAAGAGTATAAGAGAAATGGCCCCGCGGTTTTGCACCGCGGGGCCATTTTTATTTGGTGGATCCCCAATGTCAGATATCCGATCATCGACGGACGGTCGCTCCGCGGCCTTTACGAGGCTATGTGGTGAGCCGCTCGATGTATTGGTAGTCGGCGGCGGGATCGTCGGCGCGGGTGTTGCTCGCGACGCCGCGATGCGCGGCATGCGAACGGCCATCGTCGAACAGGCCGACTTTACATCGGGAACAAGCAGCCGCTCCAGCCGTTTGCTGCATGGCGGCATTCGCTATTTGGCTCAAGGGCGTGTCGGTTTGGTATGGGAAGCGAGCAGCGAGAAGCGTGTCATCGGCAAAATCGCGCCGCATCTTTCTCAACCACTGGCTTTCATTTTCCCGTGTCGCAAAGGCACGAGCTGGACGCGCTGGAAGCTGGCCCTTGGCGTGAAGATGTACGATCTGTTGTGCAGTATGCGCAACTTTGGCCGCAGCAGCGTACTTGGCTACAAAGCCACACTGGGCGCTCTGCCAGGACTGAACACCCGAAGCCTTACGGGCGCCGTTCGGTATTTCGATGGCCTGACAAACGACGCTCGATTGGTTCTCGACACGATCCGTTCGGCCGCCGAGCAGGGTGCGGTCGCGTTGAACTACGCTCGCCTCGTCGAGGCTACGCCCAGCGGCAACTTGTGGAACTGTGTACTGGAAGATGCTGAAACCGGGCGACGTCACAATGTGCGGTCTCGCACGGTCGTCAACGCTTCCGGCCCATGGTCGGACAGGATGCCCCACTCGAAAACATCGTTGCGGCTGACCAAGGGCGTTCATCTGGTGATCGATCGTGATCGCCTGCCAGTGCCAGATGCTGTGGTAATGGCCGAGGGCGATCGCATCTTATTTGCGATTCCTTGGGGCGAACGAGTCATTCTGGGCACGACCGACACCGATTATCAGGGCCCCCTTGGCGAGCCGACATGCGACGATGCCGACATCGATTATGTGCTCAATGTAGTGAACGACGCTTTCCCAAACGCCAGGCTGGCTAAGGCTGATTTGATCAGCCATTGGGCCGGCTTGCGGCCTTTGGTGGCCGACCCGAACGGCAATCCGTCGGATATTTCTCGCCGCCACGAAGTGAAAATGAACGAACCCGGCTGGTGGGACGTCACAGGCGGCAAGCTCACTACTTATCGCTTGATGGCCGAAGAAACGGTTAATGCAATCGCCAAATACACCAGCCGGGCAAAATCGAAGTGCCGCACGGCCGACGTGCCGCTGCTGAAACCCGCGGCGACAACCGGCATCAGCGAGATCGTTCCGCCTCCCGTTTCGGAAGCGCTGGTGAAGCATTACTGCCGCAACGAATGGGCGCGGCAACTCGAAGACCTCATGATCCGCCGCACAAGTTGGCGGCATTATCGGCATGATCATGTCGAGGTAGCCGCCCGCGCTGCGCAGTGGATGGCCAGCGAGCTGGGTTGGGATGATGCCACCACGGAAACGGAGATTTTGAACTACCGCAAGAAACATGGTTCGAACGAGGCACCGCCCCCTCACATCCTGAGCAATGGCCGGGCCAAGACCAACGGAATGATTTCCGTGAGCAGCGGGCACAATCTGGGGCAACGCTGAAAGAACCGACAACAATACAATCAAGGAAAAGCTGGACGAGGCAATTTTCGCAGAGACTTAACCAAGGCTTCATACGGGCCAGCTACAACAAGCGGCTCGTACTTTTCACACTTAACCACGAGGCGACTACTATGCGACGGACAATATGGGTGATTGTTTTGACGCTCCTGCCTGCTAGCTGGGCGCTGGCACTTACGACAACGACGGTATCGTTTCAAAACGGCGTTAATGGGTACTCCGGCACCTATGATCGCTACATTGCCCAAACTCCGGACTCAGGCATCGATGGCTCGATGCTCCCTGATGTAACCCTCATCGGCAATACGCAGCAGGGGTTGTTTCGCTTTGATAACATTTTCGGCAACGGCCCTGGCCAAATACCATTGGGTGCACGGATTCTCGATGCTTCGCTGCAACTAAGCACGGTCGGAGGTCCAGATGCGAACGGTGATGGCACGAATGGTCCTTATACGGTCTCCGGTTTGAATAGCCCCTTCAATAATTCGACTATCTACAGTACATACACTAGCGGTCGTGGCGCTTGGTTTGAAGATGGCTATACCCAACGTCCACAAGGGAGCTACGGTCGACTCGATGGCGGCGAAACTCAAGCGGCCGATATTCGCTCCATCGTGCAGCAATGGTCAGACCAGACTTTGGCGAACAACGGGCTGGCCGTTAATGGGGGCGTCCCCACCGGAACGGATACCTGGCGCATTCTCACGACGAGCAACCCTTCGCCCGGCTCTCGTCCGAAGTTGAGCGTCACCTATACTGCGATGGACAACGTACAGGTCAGTACGTTCCAACGAGGCACGAACGGATACGACAGCGTCGATTCAGCGCGGGTTACCAGCCTATGCAACACCGATGGCAATAATTGCACGGGTGGCCCCACCACGTATGCAACCACCAGTGGGAATAGCCTTGGCTCGATGACGCTGCAGTTGGCCGACGCTGGCTCGGCAGAACAATTCGCGTTGTTCCGCTTCAACGATATGTTTGGATCGAATGCGGGGCAAGCGCCCGCCGATAAGCCGGTTGCCAAGGCCTTCCTGGTTTTGACGACACTAGATGGCGTTACGGCCCCGAATGGGCGTATTCCCGCGCCGGTCGATGCCTACGAAATGAACACTAGTTGGACAACGACTACAAAATTCAATGAATTCGGCGCCAACATCGGCTTGCAGTCGGGGGATGGCGATATCATGCAGGAGGCTCTTTTTCGCACGCCTTCTGCGTCTAGCAGCAGTGAAGTCTGGTTTGATGTAACCGCTTATGCAGAGCGCATTCGCACTGGCGCGGTAAATAACGGCATCGCGATTCAGGCGCGCAGCGCCGATGGCTGGCAGTTTGCGATGAACAACAACGCCATCGCAAATGGAATTCGGCCGAAGTTCGTGATTATGTCCGACCTCAGCGCCGGCGGCGGAAGCCTGCCCGGCGACTTCAACCATGACACGAAGGTCGATGCGGCCGACTATGTCTACTTGCGAAAGACAAACGCGCCGGCGGCGGATTTCACCACGTGGCGTGCCAACTTTGGCAACACGGGCAGCGGTCCCGCCGCCCCGCAACCCACAACCGTACTGAAATATGACCCCTCGCCAAAGAATGGTGTTCTGACTGGCGCTATCAACAATAGCACGGTGCCACTCCCCGACCTGCCAGCCGCTCCGACCCCTAGCGGCGTCACCGGTCTGACGCTTGTCCGAGGCGCTGGCGTCGAGCCGGCAGGCCTGACTAACGGCTTCTCCGCAAACAATTGGACAAACGGCGCGACGGACGCGGCCACGGCAATTGCCAACAACGACTACTTCGAGTGGGGTTTTACCTTGGACGCCACTCATACCGCATCGCTTTCCGCGCTGAACCTCTGGTTGCGTCGTTCAGGAGCTACCGCCGCGAGCAGTTTTCAGGTACAGGCCAGTCTGGATAACTTCGCGACGGCCGGAATTGTCGTGTCCGACTTCACCTATCGGGGACGCGTCAGTGGCGATGCTCCCAACCCCGATCCGTCTCTCGATACTCCGTTTTACTATATGACGAACGACCAGGCTGGCCGGCCTGATACCACGTTCTCGGCGAGCGACCCGATCCCACAAATCGATTTGAGTGCGGTATCGCAGTTGCAGAACATCGCAGCCAACGC
>CAZJWY010000129.1:6964-15229 GCA_964549545.1 uncultured Planctomycetaceae bacterium
CGATAACTTCGCCACCACCCCGATCGTGGTGCCATACAATCTGTCCCAATCATTCTTTACCTATCTGGGGCGGGCCGATGGCGACTCGCTGGACCCCGATCCGTCGCTCGACGGCACGTCGTTCTACTACATGACGAATGACCAGCCAGGACGGCCGAACACGACCTTCTCATCCACCGATCCGATTCCGACGATCGACCTTTCGGCCATCGCAGCGCTACAGAATATCGCGCCAGGAACAACGGTGAAGTTCCGCATGTACGGCTGGGGCGCCACCGCAGAGGGTGGTACGTTCGGCTTCCGCGTCGCTGGCCCGCAGATCACCGGTATTGTTTCGTCGGTCTCGGGCTTGGGCACGGCTAACGTGCCGGAACCGAGCTCGATGCTGCTCGTGGGCATTGGCGTGGCATTGTTTGGTATGCGACGTAGCCAACGGAGTAGCACTAAGTAGGCAAATCGCTTCGGGCCAGGGCGCGGGGCAGCGCCCTGGCCAACCTTTTCACACGGATTGGCATGGGACCCGGTTATGAAAAATCAACTACAAGTAGGCGCGGTGGGGAAGAGGTTTTTAGCTTTGGAGCGCTCCCGCGGCTTTACGCTCGTCGAGTTGCTCGTCGTGATCGCGATCATCGGTATTCTCGTCGCACTGCTGCTGCCAGCAATTCAAGCGGCCCGCGAAGCGGCGCGGCGAACTTCTTGCCAGAACAACATGAAACAGTTGGGGCTGGCTACGCTGAATTACGAATCGTCCCAAAAGAAGCTTCCCCCATCAAGATACAGGGCTAACATACCCAACCCGAGCGGATTTGGCGCGATTGTAGTGGAGCATAGTACGATTCCCTATCTGCTGTCCTACATGGAGGAAGGGGCGATTGCCGATCAATGGACTTTCAAACAGACGTGGAACCATTCCAATACCTCGCTGCCAATCGACAATAAACGGTTGAGCGAAAAATATATCGCAGGACTTCGATGCGCCACGGCGCCGGAACCGCGGCTCGACTGGCCCGGGGCCACGGATTATCGGGTTTGCGATGCGTTTGCGACCGCTACCACAAGCGCGATTATCGAATTAATTAATTCTGGTCAAGTGAAGGCCCGTCCCAATTCAAAAGGCAAGTATGTTTCAATGTTGTTTATAAACGTGACGGGCGGCTACACGGATGAACCTCCCAAACTCAAGAATTGTACGGATGGAACCTCGCAAACATTTATGTGGTTTGAAACAGGAGCGAATCCCATTAAATACGTTAATAATGCTCCCACAACCACATTAACAACAGCAGGTCGAAGCTGGGCTCAGTACGAAAACTGGTATGTCATCCACAATCGTTGCGGTACCGCCATGTTCAATTGCAACAACGCGGATGAAATCTACAGCTTTCATGTGGGGGGCGCTTTTTTCGGCATGGGAGATGGTGCCGTGAAATTCATCTCAACCGACATCAATCCAGATGTGTTCGTATCGTACATGACGCGTGACTCGGGAGACGTCCTGAACGATTCGAACTGAAATCCCGCATAGCCGTATAGGTGGGATGTAGTTAGCAATGGGTGATGATTTGAGCCGCGCTGATACGAATATGCCTTCATTAAGCTTCCTCACAACAATCTCCGTTCTGCTGATAATTGCATCCGGTTGCGGCAAGAACGATGGTCGTGTGAAGGTGTATCCAGTCAACGGCAAAGTGTTGGTGCGCGGGACTCCAGCCGAAGGCGCTCGCGTGGTTTTCTACCCTGTTTCAGACGAATTGAAGAAGCCGGGCATGCCGATACCTTATGGCTCAACCGATAGCCAAGGAAACTTCAAACTGCGCTCCTATGACGTTGACGATGGAGCGCCAGAGGACAACTACAACATTAGCATTGTCTGGCTCGATGTTCCCCCCGATAAGGCTGAGGAAAACCCGTTATCGGCCAAGGACCGCTTGTCCGGTAAATACTCAAATCCGCAAACTTCAAAGCTCACGGCCAAAGTTGAAAAGGGAGGCGGCGAAATTCCGGCCTTTGATCTTCAATAGCACAGCACCCTAGTCGTAGCCTCCTTGTAGAATTGGTTCATATGCGTTGTTGCCTTCGATACTTGAGTTCGATTGTTATCGGCTTTGTTGCACTATCATTACACTCGCCGGCCTGCGGTGAAATTATTATCACCGAGTTGATGTACAATCCGCAGGGAACCGATCTCGATACAACGGTAACACCGAATATCTATCGCGAGTGGGCCGAGATCTATAATACCGGAACGGCGGCGGTCAACATCGGCGGCTGGCAATTCGGCGATGCGGCGGATAACCAGTGGGCCAGCGCGTTTCCCGCCGGCACGATCCTCCAGCCGCAACAGGCGCTCGTCATTACAGGCAACGCCGCCGCATTCGATTTGGAGTGGGGTACGGGCATCAATCGCATTCAAGTCTCTAGCTTTCCCTCGTTGGCCAACAGTCCTTCCACGAACGTGGAACGCCCCACCATTCGCAATAACTTTGGGCAAATCGTCGATGCCGTGCAGTACAACGAAAACTTCAACGCGGCCGTGAATCCGTGGCCGAAGATCAACGGCAGCGACGGACACAGCATCATGCTCGTGCCGCAAGGCCTTACGGCAGCGGCAAATGATCTTGGCGCGAATTGGAAGCCGTCTGTTCGCGGCGTCTACGGCGCTGTATTCAAAAGCGCCGATGGAGAGAACCACGGTTCGCCCGGTTTCGTTGCAACGGTGCCACAAACGCCGTTCGCCCCTTCGCCCGACGCGGCCTGGTCAATGGTCATCCTGCCCGATACGCAAAACTACGTGAAAGCGGCCGAGTACCAGTCGCTGCTGCCCAAGATTACGGGGTGGATTCGCGATAATAAAGACGCTTATAAAATCCAGGTCGTGCTCCAAGAAGGCGATATCGTCAACAACAACAACACGAACAACCCATCCAGCGGCGATCAAACTAGCGCGCAACAATGGCCGGCTGCTCAGGCTGGAATGTTTGTGCTCAATGGTCATGTGCCATACATCATGGCGGCCGGCAATCACGATTTCGGCACCACAAACGCCCAAAATCGTGACACGATGGTGAACAACTATTTCAAGCCATCCGACAACCCGCTGAATGACCCCGCACAGGGCGGAATTCTCAAGGGCACCAAGGAGCCCAACGACATCACCAACGCCTACTACACTTTCCAGGCGCCCGATGGGCGGAAGATGCTCGTTTTTTCGTTGGAGTTTCAGCCGCGCCCCGCGGTCGTCACCTGGGCAAATCAGATCGCCGGCCAGTCGCAGTACGCAGACTATACGGCTGTGTTGTTGACGCACGACTATTTGCACGCAAACAACACACGAAGCACATCGACCAACGTGGCCGCTGATTACTCAGGGCAGGAGCTTTGGGACGGCCTGATCAAAACAAACCCGAATTTCGAGATGGTTTTCAACGGGCACTTCGGCGGCGATGGCGAAGGTTTTCTGGCGAGCAACAACAACGCCGGCAAAGCCGTCGAACAGATGTTCTTCAACACCCAATTCGAGACCATGGGCGGCAACGGTTGGATTCGCCTCGTTGAGTTTCTGAATGATGGGACGACGGTTCGCGTGCGCACGTATTCTCCATTGCTCGACCTGTATCGAACGACGCCCGAGTACACGTTTGAATTTCAAGTCACTCCACTGCCGCCTGTTCTCGGCGACTACAACGGCAACGGCATTGTGGATGCCGCAGACTATGTTTTATACCGGAAGTATTACGGTTCGCGCACCAACTCTATTGCCGATGCAAACAACGACGGGATTGTCAACGAATTCGATTATCAAATCTGGCGGCAACGGTATGGCAACCCTTTCGGTCCAGGATCTGGCGCGGGCGATGGTTTAGCCGCCGCAGTGCCCGAAGGAAGCATGCTGCAATTGCTGTTTATCGCCGCATGCGTCGCCCCTACCATGTTCTCGCGACGCCAGCGAGCTTAGCCACCGCTCTAACCGGCAAATCTCTCTGTGAGGATACTCTGTTGAAGATTTTCCCCATTCAACTCGTGGCAATGTGCATCGCCGTGTGCGCGGTTACCTCTTCAGCTTTCGGGCAACTCATCATCGGCCATCGCGGCGCCTCCTACGATGCGCCCGAAAACACGATCGCCGCCTATAAGCTCGCGATCGAGCAGGGGGCCGATGGCTTCGAGGGCGATTTCTGGGTATCGGCGAATGGCCGGATTCTCGATCTTCACGACAAAGATACCAAGCGCGTGGGCGGCAAGAAGCTGGTCGTCACGTCGGCCCCGTTCAAGCAATTGCGGGCACTCGACATCGGCACCTGGAAAGATCCCAAGTGGCGTTCTGAGCGGATCCCGACGATCGAAGAAGTGTTCGCCGTCGTGCCAACCGGAAAAAAATTCTTCATCGAGCTGAAGTCGGGACCAGAAATTGCCGCCCCTCTGGCCAAAGCGATCGCCGCGTCACATTTGTCGCCCGAGCAGATGGTGATCATCAGCTTCCATGCCGACGCGATCGCGGCCTGCAAGAAGGAAATGCCGCATATCAAAATGCTCTGGCTCTCCGGGATGAAGAAAAAGAAAGATGGCACCCCGCCGCCGACCGTCGACGAGGTGGTCGCCACGGTCAAACGCATTCATGCCGATGGGATCAATGTCGAGGCCGCGCCCGAATACTTCGACGCCAAGTTCATCGACAGCCTGAAAAAAAAGGGGGTAAAGGAATTTAGCGTATGGACAGTCGATGATCCGAAGGTCGCCAAGCTCTACGCAGACCTCGGCGCATGGGCAATCACCACAAATCGGCCGGGCTGGCTTCGCGAGCAGATGAAGAAATAGATGTTGCTGTCGGCTATTGGCTGTCAGTAAGAATTCAGAAGACAGAGATCATTTATCTGGCTATTAGCTGACGGCTGAGGCCGAACAGCTTCCCTCACTACTTGCGGCCCTCTTTTGGCTGGGATATAAGGGATTTCTGCGATTGTGCCGGCGTTCGGTTTGGTCTTTCAACCGGCTGTTCAGCCGCTTGCGGCTTAGCGTGATTTTGTAAGATAAAGCCTCCCCCAGCATACTCTCCAGGCTCACCCGTCGTTCCCTTGCGCCGGGCCCTGCCAACTTACCACCCTGAATCACTGGATGGAACGACTATGTCCACCGCCGCCCAACCACGTGCCAAAGAAACCAAACGGGACAATGTCGGCGGCTTGCTCAGCCGGGCCCTCGATGCTGGCCAAGGCCTGCTGCGGCTGACGCCGACTTGGGTGCCGCGCTCGTTTCTGCACCCCGGCAAGCGCATCCGCCTTCATCCCGAGGATTGGTACGCTTATGGCGCCCATCGCGGCGGCATCGATGAACGCTGGTTTTCCAGCACCACCGAAGCCGCGAACGAAGGCCGCGTATGGAATGAAGGCCTCAGCTTTTGCGAATTCGAGGGGGAAGAGTTCTTGCTGCGAGACGCCGTTGCCGAAGCCGGCGACCAGCTCATCGGCAAGGCGATGTTCAGTAAGTACAACCGCTGGCCGGTGTACTCGAAGTTCTTCGACAACATGGGGCCGATCCCACACCACATGCACCAGGGTTTTGAAGACGCTAAACTCGTCGGCCAAGAGGGCAAGCCCGAGAGCTACTACTTCCCGCCGCAACTGAACAACGTCGACAACAACTTCGCCTACACGTTCATGGGCCTCGAGCCAGGCACCACAAAGGCCGACGTTCGCAAATGCCTTGAAGACTGGAGCAAGGGCGACAACGGCATCCTCGACCTGTCGCGGGCCTATCGCCTCAAGCGCGGCACTGGCTGGCTGATTCCGCCCGGCGTGTTGCACGCTCCCGGTTCGCTCTGCACCTACGAGCCGCAATGGGGCTCCGATGTGTTTGGCATGTTCCAGTCGCTCGTCGAAGGCCGCGAAGTACCCTGGTCGCTCCTCGTGAAAGACATGCCGGCCGATAAGCACCAAGACCTCGACTTCATCGTCGGCCAGCTCGATTGGGAGAAGAACGTCGATACCCATTTCAAGGAACACAACTATCTGGAGCCGATCATCGACAAGGAACGCAGCGGCAAGGGTTATACCGACCGCTGGATCGTTTACGGCACGGTCGACGGTCAGCAGCTATTTAGCTCGAAAGAATTGACGCTGGAGCCGGGTGCAAGCTGCACGTTGCAGGATCCCGGCGCCAGCGGCTGGATCACGGTTCAGGGCCGCGGCCGCATGGGCTCGCTCGATATTCAAACCCCAGTGATGATCCGCTTCGGTGCCCGCACCGAAGATGAAGTGTTCATTACCTACGAGGCTGCGAAGCGTGGCGTCAAAATTGAAAACACCGGCAGCGAGCCGCTTGTCGGCCTGCGCTACTTCGGCCCGAACGTTCACAGCAACCTCCCCAAAGTAGGCGATGCGAATAAGTAAGCACGACACAACGAAGGGATTCGACAGGATAACAGAATTAGCCGGAACGACAGGATGTAAGAAACGTTATTCCAAACCACATCAACGGATTTCAATCCTGTTCATCTTGCCGATCCTGTTATCCTGTCAAGGGTTTTTGTTCGTGTCGTTGTGGTCCAAATTAGTTTCTTATATTTAGCAAATAGTTATGGCAAATAATTTCCCAAAGTTGCATAACGCAGCGTGGCCCGGCGTTGTTGGCAAAGGCGAAGGCAGCGAACCGCCGATCGGGCTTGATACGATGCTCGACCTAACGGCCGCCGCCGAGGTCGACGGTCAAAAGTTCGACGGCGTTGATCTGTTTCTGTTCGATCCGCATGTCAGCATTGACTCGACCGATAAGCAGCTTGAAGAGTTGGCCGGACGGGTGCGCTCGCGTGGCTTAGTTGTCGGTTCGGTCGTTGCCCCGGTTTGGCCACCGACCGGTGGCGGTTCCGCGATGGGCGACGACGCGGCCCAAAAGCAATTCCTTACGCAGGTCCGCAAAGGCTGCCATATCGCCTGCGTGCTCAAGCAAATTGGTATCCGCCCCTACGGCGTCGTGCGAATCGACTCGGCCTGCTCGCCCACCGAATGGTCTGCCAACCCGAAGGCCAGCACCGAGCGAATCGCCGATACGTTCAAAAAAGCGTGCGACATCGCCGAGGAGTTCGGCGAGCGCCTCGCGGCCGAGGGCGAGATCTGCTGGGGCGGTATGCACAGCGCCCGCCACATGGTCGAACTACTCGAGGCCGTGAATCGCCCGAAGACGCTTGGCTTCCAAGCCGACATGGCCCACACGCTCCTCTTCATGCTTGGTCATAACGCTTCGGAAGACCGACTGGTTCCCGCCGACTTCAAGTGGAGCGACACCGCGGCGTTCGAAGCCGGTTACAAAAAACTCACCGACGCCCTCCGCCCCTGGACAATCGACTTCCACGTCGCCCAGAACAACGGCGAAGTCTTCGGCTCCGGCAGCCACGACAAAACCGGTCGCCACTGCCTGCCGAAAGCGGCCGACGGCAAAATCGACATCGTTAAATACGCCGGCTACTGGCTCCGCGACGAGTCGGGCAACCCCGACCACCGCTTCACCCACATCTGCTGGGATGGTTGCATGTTCCCGAACGACGTGATGCGCAAACCAGAAACATGGAACGACATCCTCGCCGCGATGATTGCCGTGCGCGACGCACACGGTTGGAGCGCGTAAGGCCTGGGGTAAATTTCTCGCGCGCGGCCTGACGATTGAGCCAAGATAGGCGAGCCAGGAGGAGCGAACAGCGACTTGCGGGTCGTTTTTTGGCAAGATCATCAGGCCACGCGTGGATTTTCAAAGCGGCGTTCGGTGGCATTTCGTCGGTGAAAAGACGCTGCTCTCGCCGTGATCGAGCCGCCGTCAGACGAGTGAATCCATTCGTCTGGGGCTTTCGTGACGCTTGTCGTTTGGGATAAGATCAGCGGTTTCGACAAACGATCCTTTTCGTCTTTTCGTTTGGGCTCTCTGCATCTGCTCGAGGGAAATTTTCGCATGACCAAGCCCCTGAACATCGGCATGATCGGCTACGGCTTTATGGGCCGGGCTCATAGCAACGCCTACGCCAAGGTGAATCACTTCTTCGACCTGCCGTATCGACCGGTGCTCAAGGCGGTTTGCGCGCGCGACAAAGATAAGGCACAAGCGTTTGCCGATGCCTGGGGATATGAGTCGATCGAGACCGACTGGGAGAAGCTGCTCGCTCGCAAGGATATCGACGCCGTCGACATTTGCACTCCCAACAATCTGCACAAGCCGATCGCGCTGGCGGCTGCGGCGGCTGGCAAGATCATCTTGTGCGAAAAGCCACTGTCGATGAACGCC
>CAZJWY010000130.1:0-15217 GCA_964549545.1 uncultured Planctomycetaceae bacterium
GCTGCAGCGAAGACGACTGGGACGGCTGGAAGCTGCAGCCGTCTTCAATCGAACAGATCGGGTACTTCTCGGCCCAACTCGCGAGCAAATCGACCATCGCGGCCGAGTCGATCGCCTTGCCGTCGATCGTGTACTTCTTTGTCTTCGAGTCGTACATTTCGGTCGCGGCCACATCCATCGCGATCCAGACTTGCTCGCCCGCCTTGTAGCCGGCCTTTTCGGTCGCTTCCAAGATGAGGTCGATCGCCGAGGCGTTGTTCGGCAGATCGGGCGCGAAGCCACCCTCATCGCCGACCGCCGTATTCAGCTTCTTCCCCTTGAGTACGCTCTTGAGGTGATGGAAGATTTCGCAGCCGCAGCGGAGTGCGTCGCTGAACTTGTCGAAGCCGAGCGGCATGACCATGAATTCCTGCACGTCGACACTGTTATCAGCATGCTGACCGCCGTTGACGATGTTCATCATCGGCGCCGGCAACAGGCAGGCGTTCGAACCGCCGATGTACTTGTAGAGCGGCAACTCGCAATAGCGGGCCGCAGCATGGGCGGTCGCCAGAGACACGCCGAGCAGGGCATTCGCACCGAGGTTCTTCTTGTTTGGTGTGCCGTCGAGTTCGAGCATGTGCTTGTCGATGGCGATCTGGTTCATCGCGTCGTAGCCGACCAATTCGTTGGCCAGCACTTCGTTGATGTTTTGAACCGCCTTGGCGACGCCCTTGCCCATATAGACGGATTTATCGCCGTCGCGTAGCTCCCAGGCTTCGTGCATGCCGGTGCTGGCGCCACTGGGCACGGCGGCAGTGCCGACCGTGTTGTCATCGAGCGTGACATCGACCTCCACCGTCGGATTGCCGCGGCTGTCGAGGATTTGGCGGGCGTGGATGTCAACAATCATGCTCATGGCAAAACTTCCTGTCCTTTTCGGGCGTCAACTTATAGAAACGTTAGAACCCGCTATTTTAGGCCTTATGGGCTGGTTGTCGAGCGGCCAACTACGCCTCTAATGGACGTTTTCTGCTGGCCGTTTCGGCAGTTAAGAAATAAAGTGGAGTTATCTTTTCTGCGAACTTCAGAATTGGGTAATCGGTCATGCACTTTGAGCGAGAATGGCGACAAGCGATCGGGCTCGCTCTGCTCTGTTTGCTGGCCCAACGCGCTGCCGCCATCAATGTTCTGATCGACTACACCTACGACACCACCAACTTCTTTGGCGCTGGAAATCCCTCCGGCGCGACCGCTGGTACGCAGGCCAAAGCCGCTCTTGAGGCCGCCGCGAGTTTCTATAGCACGATTCTCACCGATTCGTTTTCTCCAATTCAAACTCCACCCACGTTTCATAGCAGCCAGTTCAATGGTCAGAATGTTTGGCAGTGGACGGCAAGTTTCTCTCATCCCTCAACCGGCTCGACAGTCGTTCGTACCAACGACTCGATTGCTGCCGATCAGTACAAAATCTACGCAGGCGCTCGCAGTCTGTCGGGCAGCACGGCCGGCATCGGCGGCCCAGGCGGCTTTGGTTGGAGCAGCATACCGACCGGCATGTTCAGTCCGGCGGAAAACAATCAAATCAGTTCGATCACGGCCACGTTTCAAAACCAAGTTGAAAAGCGAGGGCAGGGGAGCGGCTTCGCGCGTTGGGGCGGCGCCATCACTTTCGATCGCGATGGTTCAACCTCTTGGTACTACAATCACCTCGGCTCGCCATCGGGGAGCCTCACCGACTTTTACTCCGTCGCGATCCATGAATTGGGGCACGCGTTAGGATTCGGCGCATCCACTCAATGGTCCGCGCTGGTTACTGGCACGAACTTCTACGGCGTCAATGCCGAAAACCAATACAACGGCAACGCCATCCCGTTGGCTCCCGGTCTTTCGCATTGGGCCGAAGGCACGATGAGCGTGATCTACGGCAGCTCCGTGCCGCAAGAAGCCGCCATGGATCCGACTATATTGAATGGCACTCGCAAAGTGCTAACCGCGCTCGATGCTGGCGCTTTGCAAGATATCGGCTGGTCGCTGGGCCCGGCACCGGGGGTGAATGGCGACTACAACGGCAACGGCGTCGTCGATGCTGCCGACTATGTTATCTGGCGCAAACGCCTCAACCAAAACGTCACGCTGCCGAACGATACCACGCCCGGCAGTGTTACCGCCGCCGACTATACTGTCTGGCGAGCCAACTACGGCAAGACCATCGCCGGTAGCGGCAGCGGAGATTCACTGGCATCTACCAACATTCCCGAACCCACCACTGTCACTTTGGCTGTTCTGTTGACGCTATGGGCTTGCTTTCAACGCAGGCGCTACGCTGCCATAGGTCAGAGATAGCCGGACCGCCACGCGGTCCGTGCCTCGGCGAGCAAGCTCGCCCGCTATCCACTCCACGCCATCAATTGCTATAGTTAACGCGAGCCTCCCACCCTCTCTGGCTCTCGACTCTTGACCCTCCGCTCTTGACTTTCCCCATGCTCGCTCGCGCTCAAACTTGGTGGACCATCCTCCGCATCTGCATCGAAGAGCGCTTGGTCTACCGAGGCGATTTCTGGCTCGGCACGTTGATGCGGTTCCTGCCGATCGTCACGCAAATTTTCCTGTGGGGAGCGGTGTTTGCCGGAATGAGCGCCGTAAGTGGTCAGCCAATTGCCGATAAGCAAATCGCCGGCTATAGCTACCAGGACTTCGTTGCGTATTACTTGCTCACGACCATCAGCCGGGCATTCTCCAGCATGCCGGGGCTGGCGGGCGGCATCGCGCTCCAGATTCGCAACGGCGAAATCAAAAAGTATCTCGTCCAGCCAATCGATTTGGTGGGTTTCTTGCTGCTGCAGCGTGTGGCACACAAGTTAGTCTACTACGGCATCGCGATCGTGCCGTTCGCGATCGTGTTTTATCTCTGCCGCGACTACTTCCCAGGCTGGCCACCGCCAGAAGTCCTGTTCGCCTACATCGTTTCGCTCATCTTCGCGTTCCTGCTCGGCTTCTTCCTCGAAGCCACGATCGGCATGATCGGATTCTGGTTCCTCGAAGTCAGCTCGCTGCTGTTCGTCTACATGCTGTTCAATTTCTTCTTCTCGGGCCACATGTTTCCACTCAGCATGCTCCCCGCGCCGTGGAACACGATCGTGCAATTGATCCCGCTGCAATACCTGGCATTCTTTCCCGCGGCCGTGTTTCTGCAAAAGATTCAAGGGCCCGACCTCTGGATCGGGCTGACGGTCCAGGCGGCCTGGGTATTGTTTTTCATCGTCGCCTGCCGCGTCACCTACTGGCGCGGCGTGAAACGCTACAGCGGATTTGGAGGGTAGCGTGCGATTACACGTTAGTGTCGGCCGCAAGGCCGAATGTAGTAAGTACAATCTGTAACAAATTCGGCGTTGCCGCCGACGCTAAGCTATTTTCACCAAGCCGCAATCCGAAATCGAATGTCTTCTCGCCCCTCCTACCTCAACGTCTTCCTCACCTTCGCGCGCAACAGCCTCGTGCGCGACATGATGTTCCCTGCCAATTTCATCATCGAAACGATCTCCTCGTTTGGCTGGGTGATGATGAATGTCGGTTTCTATCTGCTGATCTTCAGCTATACCAGCCAGATCGGCGCCGGTGGCCCCGACGGCAGCGCCTGGGATAAGCATCAGTTCTTCGTGTTCATCGCCACGAGCATGTTCATCAATAGCATCGTGCAGATGTTTTTCATGACCAATGCCGACGAGTTCAGCGAACTGATTCGCACCGGCGGCCTCGATTTCGCCCTCTTGAAACCCATCGACACTCAATTTCTGGTTTCGCTACGAAAAGTCGAATGGTCTTCGCTGGCGAATTTTATGGTAGCGGCCGTGCTGATGGCCTACGCGCTCCCTCGGGTGGAAGGCTTCGACCTTTCGTTATGGCGAGTTATCGCGTATCTCGTTTTCGTCGTTTTCGGCATCGCGATTTTGTACAGCCTGACGATCGTCCTCGCCGCCGCCAGCGTGTGGCTCGGCCGCAATTCGTCGATCTACGACTTCTGGTTTTACATCACCACGTTTTCGCGGTACCCCATGGAGATTTACCACGGCCCGATCGGCGGCTGGATTCGCTGGGGATTCACGTTCATGCTGCCGATTCTGATCGTCGTCAACGTGCCGGCCCGCATGCTCGCCAAGCCGATGCACGCCGAGTACTGGTACCTGGCTCTCTTCGCGATCTTGGCCACCGCCGCCAGCCTGATCGTCAGCCGCTGGGTGTTTCAACGGGCCCTTCTCAGCTATCGTAGTGCCAGCAGTTGAGCCGTTTTTGAAGGCTGGTGAACCACAACGGCACGACGAACACGACGAGTAAGACTGGATAACAGGATTGGCAGGATGAACAGGATAGATGCCTGCTGCGTCTATAAAAATAAATCCTGTCTATCCTGCTGATCCAGTTATCCTGTCAAGAAACCAACGTCGTGCCCGTCGTGCCGTCGTGGTTCAAAAACATGAGGAAGCTACATGCACGCGAAACTCATTTTGATGTTGTTGATCTGTGCTGTAACGACGCCGGTTTCAGCGGCCACAAAAAACACAAAAAGTACGAAGATGAATTATCCCGAAACTCGGCGTGTGGACCAGGTCGATGAATTCTTCGGCGTGAAGGTTGCCGACCCATATCGCTGGCTGGAGAAGGATGTACGCGAGTCGGAGGAAGTCGCCGAGTGGGTGAAGCAGCAGAACGCCGTGGCCCGCGAGTATCTCGACGCCATCCCTCAACGTGCCGCCATCGAGAAGCGGCTTACCGAGTTGTGGAACTACGAACGCTACTCGCCGCCGACTCAGAAAGGGGGCAAGTACTTCTTTGCCAAGAACGACGGCCTCCAGAACCAGCCGGTGCTTTACGTCGCCGACTCTTTCAAAGGCGAAGGCCGAGTGTTGGTCGATCCCAACACCTGGACCAAAGATGGCACAGTCGCCATGTCGGCCTACAGCCCCAGCGACGACGGCCGGCTGCTGGCTTATGCCCGTTCGGAAGCAGGCAGCGACTGGCAACAGATTCATGTGATCGATGTGGCGACCGGCAAGGAGATTGGCGAACCGCTCAAGTGGTCACGCTTCACACACGTCGAATGGGGCAAAGACGGGAGTGGCTTCTACTACAATCGTTATCCCGAGCCGCCCGCCGGCGAATCGCACCAGCAAGCGGCCCTCAACCAGATGGTGTACTTCCACAAGCTGGGCGCCACCCAGGCCGACGACACGCTCATTTACCGTCGGCCCGATCATCCTGATTGGAATTTCGGCGTCAGCCCCACACACGACGGCAAATACCTGGTCCTGACCATTTCGCGCAGCACCGATCCGCAAAATCAGGTGTGGTATCGCGAAGCGAACGCGGCGGCCGATGCGCCATTCAAAGAACTCATCGGCGACTTCGAAAACCAGTTCTGGCCCATCGGCAACGAAGGCACGAAGTTCTATTTCATCACCGATCTCGACGCGCCGACCAAGCGCATCGTGGCGATGGACATCAACAAGCCCGGCCGTGAGCACCTGACCGAGATCGTCCCCGCCCGTAAGGCAACGCTCGACGGCGCGAGCATCGTCGGCGGCCGCCTCCTCGCCCAATACATGGTCGACGTGCTCAGCGAAGTTGACGTCTTCGATCTCACCGGCAAACCGCTAGGCAAATGGTCGCTCCCCGGCAAAGGCACTGTCGGCGCCATTACCGGTGACCAGGGCGACGACGAAGCGTTCTTCGTTTTCACCAGCTACAATCTGCCAACCAGCGTCTATCGCTACGATGTGTCGACGAGCAAGATCGAACAAGTCCGCCGGCCGCAGGTGAAGTTCAACCCAGAAGACTTTGTTGTTGAGCAGGTCTTTTACAAAAGCAAAGACGGCACTCGCGTGCCGATGATGATCGCTTACCGCAAAGACCTGCCAAAAGATCGCCCCCATCCGACATTGCTCTACGCCTACGGCGGCTTCAGTATCCCGATGACACCCGCCTTCCGGCCCGAGTACATCGGCTGGATGGAACTTGGCGGCGTGCTGGCTGTCGCCAACCTCCGCGGCGGCGGCGAGTACGGCGAAGAATGGCACCAGGCCGGTAAGACCGTCAACAAGCAAAACGTCTTCGACGACTTCATCGCCGCCGCCGAATGGCTGATCCACGAAGGTCGAACGACGCCCAAGCAACTCGCCATCATGGGCGGCAGCAACGGCGGCCTGTTGGTCGGCGCTGTGGAAGTGCAACGCCCCGACCTATTCGGCGCCACGATCCCGATGGTCGGCGTCCTCGACATGCTCCGCTTCCAGCAATTCACCGCCGGCCAGTTCTGGCGCGACGAATACGGATACATCGATAAAGAGGACGAGTTCAAAGCGATGTTCGCCTATTCGCCCTACCACAACATCAAGCCGGGCACCAAGTATCCGCCGACGCTCATCATGTCCGCCGACACCGACGACCGCGTCGTTCCGATGCACAGCTTCAAATTCGGTGCCGCGTTGCAAGAGGCCGTTGCTGGAGTCGAGAGCGCCGGTCCCATCCTGCTCCGCATCGAAACCCGTGCCGGCCACGGTGCCGGCACGCCCGTCAAGAAGCAAATCGAAAACGCCGCCGACCGCTGGGCGTTTTTGGTGAAGGAACTAGCAATCCAATAACTTCCTAATTCAGACTAACCACGGAGACACGGAGGGCACGGAGGAGAAGTGGATCCGCAGATCAACGCAGATAATTGCTCCAACTCAAATCGATCTCTGTCTTGATCTGCGTTAATCGGCGTCCATCTGCGGATAAAAACTCTTCTCTGTGCCCTCCGTGTCTCCGTGGTAAATCCCATTTGCTGAAGTTATTGTCGAGTGATCCCTTCCATGCAAAGCTACTTCACCACGACCAGATTGCGCAGCTCGCGCGGCAGCGGAAACGAAACATTCTCCTGCCGAATCGACCGCGGCTCGACTGTGGCATCGAACCGCTCGCGCAGCCAATCAAGGCATTGATTTACGACGGTCTCCGGCGCGCTGGCCCCGGCGGTGACCAGCACCGTTTTCACGCCGTCGAACCACTCCGGCCGCAAATCCGCCGGCCCATCCACCAAATAGGCCGGAATCCCACGCTCGCGTGCCAGCTCGGCCAGCCGCTGACTGTTCGAGCTATTTTGGCTCCCGAGTACGAGCGCCAAATCTGCTTCGTCGGCCAGCATCGCGGCCGCTTCCTGCCGATTCTGCGTTGCGTAACAGATATCGTCCTTCGGCGGCGCGGCGATATGTGGGAAGCGTTCCTTGAGCCGCGAAATGATTCGGTTCGCATCGTCGACGCTGAGCGTCGTCTGCGTGAGATAGGCCACCTTTCGCTCGTCGGCTACTTGGAGCGTTGCCACGTCCTCCGGCTTCTCCACCAAAATGATCGCCTCGGGTGCTTCGCCCATCGTGCCGATTACCTCATCATGTCCCTCGTGGCCGATGAGCAGGATCGTGTACCCTTCGTTGGCGTACTTCACCGCTTCCAGATGCACCTTCGTCACGAGCGGGCAAGTCGCGTCGATCGCCCGTAGATTGCGTTCGCGAGCAATCCGCCGAATCTCCGGCGACACGCCATGAGCCGAGAAGAGCAGGGTAGACCCAAAGGGCACTTCGGCCAGATCGTCGACAAACGTCACGCCCCGACCGCGGAAGTGTTCCACAACATACTTGTTGTGGACGATCTCGTGGTAGACATAGATCGGCGGCTCGAGCGACGCCAGCGCGAGGTCGAGCGACTCGATCGCCATGTTGACGCCGGCGCAAAACCCCCGCGGACTAGCAAGTAGAACCTTCATGCCCTCATGATAGTCCGGCCCGCAAACGCGGGACAGTCGGAACTATTCGAGGAGCAGGACGGGATAACAGGATTGGCGGAATCAACAGGATAAATGCTATGCAAGACTGTAGGAAATCAATCCTGTACATCCTGCCGATCCTGTTATCCTGTCAAGAAACGAGCAGCGCTTATTTCGGCTTGTGCTTGAGCATCTTGTTCCGCATCGAAACTGTCAGCACCGGCCGATGCGAAGGATACTGCGACTCCAGCTTCTTAAGCGCCTTGTCGAACGACTTGCAGAGCTTCACATACGGCTTTACGCCGAAGCAAATCGGCGGCAGCCAGGGGCAATCAAAACCGGCAACCAGTGGATGAGCGGCGGGCGGCAGTGGGTACATGGGTGGCCTCCTCTCTGTGACCGAAACCGCGAATCGACAAGTCACGCGGCAAATTCCCCCTTGGGAGGCCGCACCTATCGGGTTGTATCTAATACGTAAGACATGCTGGCGCAGTTCACGGTTCGCGCCGCAAATGTCACGCCCGAAAGGGCCAGGTTTTTACCACGACGACACGACGAGCACGACGAAAGAAAGTCGCCAAGTATGCCCGTCCCTTGTCTGAATTCGTCGTGTCCGTCGTGCCGTTGTGGTTAAAGAGAAGGTTGCTATCCCACGACAAGCGTGCCCTGCTACTTCGTTTCGCCCGACGGCGACTTCCCCGTCTGCGCCTTCCGCTCTTCCTTCATCTGGCGGCCCAGGAAGCGCGACACCCGCTCGGCCCCATCCAGAAACTCGGTCTGCGACAACCGCCCATCGCGATCTCGGTCGGCCAGCGTGGCAAACCGATCTGCCCGCTCTCGAAAAACCTCCGACATCTCTTTCTTGTCGAGATAACCGTCGCCGTTCTCATCCATCTCCTTGAACAGTTGCCGCGCCTGTGCCGGATCGGCCAACCGTTCCTGCGGCCCGCCCGTGTCGTCGAAACGGCTCGCCGCCGCCCCCTGCGCCTTCTCCAGCTTCGCCAACTCGCTCTTCACATCAATTCCTTCGCGCTCCACATACCGACTTGCCATCTGTGCCAACGCCGGCCCGCTGCGGCTCAATTCTTGTCGTTCCAACTGCCCGTTCTTATTGCCATCCAACCGTTCCGATATAAGCTCGAAAATCGGCTGGAGTTGTTTCGGTATCTCGTCTTTCTCGAGCCGCGCATTCTGGTTCACGTCGAGCTTCAACAGCATGTATCGCACCGCGTTCGCCTGCGGCTCATCGGTCGATTGCTTTGCCTCAACCGGCCTTTCCGGCCGACTGGGCACGAGCGACGCTAGAAACTCCTCCCGCGACAACTTCTGATCGTGGTTCGAGTCCGACTTGCGAAGCAGCCGATCGAACAGCGAACGATTCGCCTCGGTCACCTCGTCAGTTGCGACAACTCCGTCATGGTTCACATCCAGACGTTCGAACAGCCCCGCATCTCCAACCGAACTCCTGGTCGTAGCCACCGCCACGCCGGCACTTCCCAACAAATACAGCGGAAGCACAGCTATGCTTCCTGCGGCGCATAGCCAGCGAACGAAATATGCAAGCGACATTCTAATACCTCATAGATAAACCCCCGTAGGACAGGCTTCAGCCTGTCATCTCCGCCAAATACCATTATGCCCACCTCGCGTTGCGCGTCCCCCTGTATCAAACCGCTTCCTCCTTACTTGGTATCGCTCCAAGCCGGCCCCGTTCCTCGTCTTTCCGTCGTGCCCGTCGTGCCGTTGTGGTGAGAAACCGCCTTGGGCCAGTCCCCAGCCCCAATCTTCATGCTATCACCCATCCCGTCCCGGATTGACGCATATTCCGCCATTCTCTATCCTCCGCTGGCCGCTGGAGTCCAGCCCTGCATCGCTGGCTAAACAAAGCCAATACAGACCGCGTATTGTGAGTAGGCGGCAACTTGAGCCATGATAATAGTTGTCGCCAGCCCGGCCGCCATGTTGACCCTTTGCAACATCCAAGGCGTAGTGGACCAAACAGTCGGCATGATTGCCCGAGCCGTTCGCTTGCTACCCGTATAGCTGCTACAACGCATGTCGTAGTGCTGATTGATCGTTGTCAGGAATTGTTAGAAGTTGAGAGTGCCCAGGTCGATTTTGATTATGTTCTCGCACTTCGCGTTCGCGAAGTTGGCCGACGAGCAGACTAATCGAATCGGCCAAAGAAACTTGAGCGCCCGCCGCTCGTAACACCCAGATCGTTCCACCGACCCGCTCGGCGTAGAGGCTTGTCATGCACATCCAAGGCACCAATCGTATTCACAGTCCGCAAGGCCTTAACGGGCCCCACTATTCGGCAAAAACGTCGGAAGCCCGCTCCACCGGCGCCGCCGGCAAAGCCGATCGCGTCGAGATTTCCCCCGCCGCTGCTGCCGCGATGGAAGCTGCCGAGGGCGCTGGCCAGGTTCGTACCGACTTGGTCGCACGGATCCGCAACGAAATCGCCGCCGGCACCTACGACACGACCGATAAGATGAACGCCGCCATGGATCGCATGTTCGATCAAATTGGCTGATATACTCCTCTCGCTCGGCGAGAGGTCTTTTGTTGGGTGCCTGGGGGGCAACCCCCAGCCGCAACATCTGTAAACTTGCCCCATACGCTGCCGTCCGCTGGTAGTGTGGCCGTTTTTTCCTGCGAATTGGGACGCGTCAGCAAGTTCTACCAAGCCACTGATATTCCGCACACCGTGTAATGTCGACATGCTAAAGATTAGAACTCAGCTCAGCAGCCCCCTCGCAGCGACACTTCTTTTTGTGGGCTTTCCGTGGCATGCAACCGCTGCTGAATACAACACCACAATCGCAGGCGTCATTAATGAAGTAACGGCTATCGTCAATCCGGCCGCCGATTACGCAGGACCCCCGCCGGAGGTCACACCAGCGTTCGCGGCGCGTTTCGCAGTGGGACAATCCGTTGCAACGAAATTCACGTTCAAAGACGGCGTCGTTGATACGATTCTCGCGGTTGACTGGGGGCGATATCCGCTTGATGGCGACCAAGTTGGATCGGTGGTCGTCGATGGCGAGCAATATCAATTAAGAGCGGGAGTCATATCCGCATTTACGGGAGGCACCGATCGGTACGTGTTCAGCTCTTTTACCAGCCAAGAAATAAGCAATCCGGTTTCCGCAACGGGCGTATTGTTGGGCATTGCCATTGAGGGGCGCAATCTTTTGAATTCGGATGCTCTCGTCCCACCGCCTCCTACTTGGGAAAGCGCGTCCGGTGATCTTTTCTTTAATTCCGGATTTTTTTGGCAGGGCATTCGTTTTTCTGTTGATGAGGTCGTGGTGAATGCGGTCCCGGAGCCATCGACCTTGGCCATCGCCATTGCATTCTTCGGCGTTGGCTGCTGCCGCCGTCCCAGGCGGTTTTCACGGTAGTCACAACAACGCGCATGTCAAACGCAGTGCGGAAAAACTTCAAACGAACCTAATCCCCGTCCGTTTCGATTCTTGCCGCCGCTCCCCCCGTCGCTTAGAATCAATAAGCTCACGGCCTTTTGAGCGTAAGGCGGACTTGCGCAAGTAGTTGGAGCGATTGTGACCGCTCCCAGCCAGTCTCAATAAGCCATAGTTCGGCTGTCGTTTTTTTCGTCACCCGAGTTTTAATGGGTGGTCTCGTCTCCATGTCCAACGATTTCTCACTTGGCGAAGTTCAAGTCTCCTCCTCCCCCCAGGAGCGGTTCGAGGAGTATCTGCAAAGCCGTGGCAAGCGGATCACCCAGCAGCGCCGCGCCCTCGTGGATTACATCTTCGAGCGCCACGACCATTTCGACGCCGACGAACTGATCGACAGCCTTAGCCGTCGCGACGACGGCGAAAAAATCAGCCGCCCCACGGTCTACCGCACACTCAACGAACTCGTCGAAGCCGGCCTCTTGCGCAAGATGACCCTCAGCGGCCGGGCCGTCTACGAGCACGACTACGGCTATCCACAACACGATCACCTCTACTGCCAGATTTGCGACAAGCTGATCGAGTTCAGCAGCGAAGAGCTCCAAACCCTCCGCGACGCCGTCGGCCGCGAACACGACTTCCGCGTCACCGGCCACCGCCTCATCATCACCGGCGTCTGCCACGACTGCAGCAGCAAGCGGCATCGACGGCAATCGCCGCTGGATTTGATATAATTGGCTTTATCAAGTTTTCTGGCTCGCTTTTTGGAGTGTGTCCGATGAGTTACGAAATCGACGCAATCTACAGCAACGGCTCCTTTGTGCCCATCGTGCCGTTGACACTGCCGGACGGCATTCGCGTGCATTTGCGAGTAGACGAGCACAGTTCATGTGTCGCTGACAATTCGCAAGCGCCCAAGCAGAGTCGCGCAGCCATGGATGCTTTCTTGCGCAGGATGGAAGAACTGCCGGTAGAGAGCCCCGACGACGGCTTTTCAGTTGAGGATCATGACAAGCTGATCTATAGGCTGCCGTGATATTTGTCGACACAAGTGCTTGGTTTGCAGGTTGTGTAACGGCTGATTCGAACCATCGGTCCGCTAAGGCGGTCTTTGCGTCAACAGACCCGCGGCTGCTGTTTACCACGGACTACGTGCTCGACGAAACACTGACATTGCTAAAGGCCCGCGGCGAAAATTCTCGCGCTCTCGACATTGGTCGCCAAATACTCGAAGAAGAGATTTGTCAGTTGGCGTGGATCGAGCGACGAGATGTGTATAAGGCGTGGACGGTGTTCGAGTCCTATCGCCGAAAGGGCTGGAGCTTTACCGATTGTGTGAGTCGGTCCGTCGTTGAACGCCTCGGGATTGATCGCGTATTTACCTTCGACACGCATTTTCGCGAATTTGGAAACGTCACTGTCATTCCGTGACACGCATTGAACAACAGCGAGCCGGGCCGTCCTCGGCCCCGTCAACTAACATCACAATGTTCTTATCGTGGAAATAGTGCTACTGCCCCGATTTAGACTCCGTACGCTGCTGGCAACAATTACCGTCGCAAGCATCGGTTTGTGGTGGTGGTTTCGGCCGATTGTGGTTAGCGAACCGCGTGGCGGCTACGGTGGAGGTCTGACGATGAAATCTACGATTCGGCGCAGTTGGGATGGCAGCCAATATTACGTAGGCACTGCAACGGTGCGCTACGAGAACGGAAATATTGCAGTGCTGAGCAACGTGGATGGGTTAAGATGGAACTCGATCGATCCAACCGCTGATGGCAACCCTATCCAATACTGGCATGAGGATGGTCGTGAACTCGATCACGTCGAATGGTTCTTGTACATGTCGGGAGATTACCTTCCTCGGCGTACGGATAGTGAGCCTCTCAGTACGGAGCAAGAATGGCGAGGCCAGGCCGACGAAATTAAGAAGCAACACCCCGAATGGGCAAACAACGCATCACGGTAGAGGGATTCAGACGCGTACCTCGGCGGTGATCGGGTTGTCGTAACGCTGTTGAATCGGCCCCACCACCTCCGCCAAAAACTCGTCCACCTGCTCCTTACTCCGCCCCACGAGTTTCGCCGGATCGATGGAGCCTTCCACATCGACTCCCGCAAACGCCTTATCCGCCTTCAGCCGGGCGATAAGATCATTCGCGCCGCCCTCCTGCTTCACGACCGCTGCCGCCGCCTGGCTGTGCTGGCGAATAAGCTCGTGCAGCGTTTGCCGGTCGCCTCCCGCAGCTACGGCGTCCATGAGAATGTTCTCCGTTGCCATGAACGGCAGTTCTTCGCGCAAGTGCTTCGCGATCACTTGCGGATAAACGACCAACCCCGACGCAACGTTCTGGTACAGAATCAATACGGCATCGATCGCCAAGAACGCTTGCGGCAGCACCAAGCGGCGATTTGCGCTGTCGTCCAGCGTCCGTTCCATCCATTGCGTGGCGTGCGTATCGTCTGCGTTACTCGCTAAATTCATCGCGAACCGTGCCAGCGAGCAAATCCGCTCGCTCCGCATCGGGTTCCGCTTGTAAGCCATCGCCGACGAACCAATTTGCTCCTTCTCAAACGGCTCCTCGACCTCTTTGCGATGAGCCAGAATCCGCAGGTCGGTCGCCGTTTTGTGCGCACTGGCCGCGATGCCGCTCAGCGTATCGAGCACCTGGGCGTCAATCTTCCGCGAGTACGTCTGCCCAGTGAGCTGATACGTTTCATCAAATCCGATCTTCTTGGCAACCAGCTTCTCAAGTTGGCGGACCTTTGCATGATCGCCGTGAAATAGCTCTAGGAAGCTCGCCTGTGTGCCGGTCGTCCCTTTCACGCTCCGCGCCTTGAGCGAGGCAATCCGATGCTCCACCTCCGCCAGATCGAGCGCCAGATCGTACGCCCACAAGCAGGCTCGTCGCCCCACGGTCGTCGGCTGAGCCGGCTGTAAATGCGTAAAGCCGAGCGTCGGAAGGTCGCGATACTTCTTCGCAAACTCACCCAGCGAAATGATGACACCTGCCACCCGACCCGCGACCATCTGCAGTGCTTCGCGCATTAAAATGAGATCGGTGTTATCCGTGACGTAGCAACTCGTCGCCCCCAGGTGAATGATCGGCCGCGCCCCGGGGCACACATCGCCATACGTATGCACATGCGCCATCACGTCATGCCGCAACTTCCGCTCATACTGCTGAGCCGCGTCGAAATCGATGTCGTCCGTATGGGCCCGCAGTTCGGCAATTTGTTCCTGCGTTACCGGTAGCCCCAACTCCGCCTCGGCCTCGGCCAGCGCCACCCACAACCGCCGCCACGTGCTGAACTTCCGCTGATCGCCCCACAACGTGGCCATCTCGCGAGACGCATACCGTGCAATCAACGGGTTTTCGTAAATCTCGTGCATCTCACTCCAATTCCAATCAAAAATTCCCCTCCCTTGTACAGGATTATGCAACTGCTTGCATTGGAGGGTCCCGTAGGGACTCATTGAAAATAGCCCAGCACTTTAGTGCTTGGGGTAAGATCACCCCGTTTGATCCTATCAAGACAGGCCCCAGGATTAAAATCCTGGGCTATTTTCAGACGTCCCTCCGGGACAACTCCTCTCCTGACGCAGCTATCACTTGCATAATCCTGTTGTAGGGAGGGGCTAGGGGAGGGTTCGATAGCGCCGACGCTCACCCCGATCAACATTTCACCGCCTCATTCCTCTTCGCTCTCACCACCTCGATCATCCAGCACTACGAGCGACACGACAATCACCAAAGCCACCAGGCAAGCCGCCCAGGTCGCCAGACAGAGCGACCCCACGAGCCCAATCAGCGCCGCGCCTTCCGCGTCCCCCATGCTGCCGAGCAGGCTGCGAACGCCAACAAGCACCACTTGAGCCACGGGTAGGGCCAACACCAGCACGAGCAGCGTTTTTATTGCGGAACGCAATCTCATAAACTTCCTCGGATTGGCCCATCAGCCGCGGGGGCGCTAGCCCAATGCCGCTTACTTTGTTTTAAGGTGACGACTCACTAGGCCA
>CAZJWY010000131.1:0-8470 GCA_964549545.1 uncultured Planctomycetaceae bacterium
CCGCGCCTTCAACGGAAACTCGGCCAACCACAAGTAAAGTGTCCCCACCGCAAAGATCGCCCCGCCGAACGATACACGGTCGTGCATCATAAAATGGGCCAGTCGACCATGAGCGACATCGTGCAACTGCGCGGCCGTCATGCCGAGAAAGGCAATGTCGTGCGGCAAAAAATGCCCCGATGCCGCCAAAAAGAACGCAAACAACCCGGAGCCGATCAGACAGACCCCAGTCAACTTCAGTAGCGGCCGACCATCTCCCGCAAGCGCTGCGAAAAACCCGCGACGATAAATCTCCACGTCTTCCATCCGCGTTCGCCCGCCCCCCGTCAAAACCAAAACTTGATGGGTCGAATCCCCGCCCTCTCGAAATACGGATCCAACCGCCGAGCCAGCGTCGACCAATAATGGTGCGGCACGGCTGGATATAAATGATGCTCTAAATGATACAGGTGCTCCACCGCGATCAGCGACGCAACTCGACCACGAAACAACCGCGTCTGTCGCAGTTCATTCTCGCCGCTCGGATCGTGTGGAATATAAGAAGTCACGAGAGGAATGATCCAACTCCCCATGATCATCAAAACCGCATAAACCAGAAATACCGGCGTCCACGCCGCCGAAATCAGCGCAAATAAAATCAGCCCGAAGCACGCGAGCCCCTCACACAGAACTAGCCCTCTATCCTTACTCGGGCGTCGAAGCGCCCACCACCAAATCTTGACCTGAAAGATCACGCCTTCCAGCAGCGTTCGCACGAGCGTCATCTTCGCCGCCGCACCTTCGATATCGTCGTCATGGGGGTATAACGCGTGGTGATGCAAATGGGCGAGCCGATACGCGTGGCCACTTCGCAACGCCAGAAGTTCGATCACTGTCAGCCAGGCATCATTGATCCACTTGCGAAGGCCAAGGTTCGCATGCACCAGGTCATGCGAAATCGATCCATAAGTAACAAAGCTCAGGCATACTAAACAGGCCACAGCGACCGGCCACCATCGCCACTCCGCGAATAAAAAGTACAACCCAGCCCAAACAAACGGCAGCACCAAGCTCCAGACAAGCCGTACCCGGCCAAGTCTCGTTAAGTCGCCCGCTATCTCGCGCAGCGGCGGCAATGCGATATGCCGATCGACTTCCATCGCGCTATACTTCGGCTTCTGCATCGATCCGCAACTCGGTCAGTTTCGTCCCCTTAGCCGCCGGTAACATATCACGAACCAACGCCTCGCAGAAAGACGACCAACCTCGACCTCAATCGCCGGCATACAGGGTGGCCAAAAGTCACGGATTGGCTTTCCTGACAAACTCGCTAGACTGCTGCATATACATCCGCACACACACCATTTCGCCCCCTACAAAATGCACCGGCCGCTACCAACATCTTCCGCACCGCGATGAAACTCCGCGCGACAACTGCCTGGCAACGACGAATAAAATCTGGCTCACGTTACCCAAAAGGTCACGTGATGCCCGCGAGATTGTGAATATTGGAATAAAAAATCGCATTTCCTCACGAGACCACAATGTTCAGCGTGCGTAACACATGCCCATATAACAACTTCCGCGCCTCACACCTGCCGTGAAAACAACTCCACGATTCCAAAACTCCACATTCCATCCTTACCTTCGCGCCTAAATGGACTTCCACGCACCACTGAAAACATGGCGCAAAACAAAAAAATTACGCGACGCGCACAGCTTTCTCGCATGTGCGCGAACTACACACCCGTTCAGTCCGAAACCTACAACATCTTGCGATACGCGGCACATGAAATCCTAAATTGTGTTAAAACAGATTTCCCTATTTGTCCTAAATCAACATCGTATTTCACCGCCGCCCCTCCCGTTGCCAACATGGGCGGGTTGACCGTCACCGCTGCGTCGTCAACAACGGACCCTTCACCTTGTTTCACTTTCATCGAAGGGAGTTTAAGATGACGAAGTTGTTCTCGGCCACGTCGGTCGCTTTGATCATGATCGCCGCTCTTGCTCAGCCATCGTTCGCCAATTCCGAATCGACGAACAAAGAGGAGAAGAAGTCGACGGTCACGAAGAAATTGGACGACAAAACACCAGCCAAGCACGCAGTCCGTCTTTCGGATGGCGAAGAAAGACTGGTGAACGCGGTTAACGAGTACCGCCAGAAGAAAGGGCTTGAGCCACTCACGGTCGATCCGGTCCTGATGAAGGTTGGCCGGCATTCTGCTCCGTACTTTAGCCACAACATCAACGGCAAATGGTGCTGGACGCGCGCGCACGAAGCTGGCTTTTCCGGCTGGGCAACCGACGACATTGCCAATGGTTACGAAACGCCTGAGGAAGCCGTGCAAGGCTGGGCCACGTCCGACGGGCACGCCCACCAGATGCGTGGCCACTTCAAGATGAATGGACAATGGCGCAACTACAACTTCAATCGCATCGGCGTCGGCATTAGCGGTCGCAAGTACATCGCGATCTTCGGCCGAAGTGAGGAATAACCCGAGGAGGAGCGACGCGTGAATCGTCCCGACGAACTTTCCCGGCGGAACTTCCTTGCTACTTCCGGCGCCATCGTTGCCGCCAGCGGCATCGGTGGATCGGCGACAGCAGCCGAGACCACAACCAAGTCGACAGAGGCCAAACTGGCGATCAATGGCGGACCGAAGGCTGTGCAGGTTAAGATCAAGCCGGTAAAGCGTTGGGGCGATCCGGAACGCGAGCAACTCGATGCAGCGATCGAGCAACCGTCGCTCCTCTATTGGCAAGGGCCACAAACCGCGCTGTTTACCAAGCGGTTTCGCGAGTTCTGTCCGCTGAAATACGTGATGACTTGTTCCTCGGGCACGGCTGCGCTGCATATTGCTGTCGCCGCCGCCGGCATCGGCCCTGGCGACGAGGTGATTACCACTGGCATCACCGATGTCGGCACGGTGATTGGCGTTCTCTACCAGCAAGGCGTGCCGGTCTTCGCCGACCTGATCCATAACACGTATAACCTTGATCCTGCGGATGTCGAGCGCCGCATTACGCCTAAAACCAAAGCCATTATCGCGGTCCATCTGGCCGGCAATCCGAGCAGGCTCGAAGAGTTGAAGGCAATCGCCGACAAGCACAAGCTAGTGCTGATCGAGGACTGCGCTCAGGCGTGGGGAGCCCGGTATCGCGACCAACCGGTCGGCACGATTGGCCATATCGCCTGCTTCTCTCTGCAACAATCGAAGCAAATCACAACAGGCGACGGCGGCGTAGTCGCCTCGAGCGACGAGCATTTTGGACCATTGTTGCAACAATTTGGCGACAAGGGAGCGAATCGTTCCCATCCCGGGCTACAAACGTTGTTCGCGACAAACTATCGAATGAGCGAATTGCTGGCCGGCTTTGCCGCGGCCCAGTTGACGCGGCTCGAAGGCATCGCGTCGACCCGCTCAAAAAACGGCAACCTGCTGGGGGAGAGGATCAAAGACGTGCCGGGCATCGTGCCTCATGGCGTCGATCCATCCGACCGGTCCACGTATTGGTTCTACATGTTCCGCATCGATCCCAAGAAGCTGAAGTGCGATCGAGCGCAGTTCGTCAAAGCGCTAGTGGCCGAGGGAGTGCCGGCGTCGGCCGGTTATATCCCCGTGCCGCTGTATGGCAATCCAGTGTTTCAGAAGCACGAGTTTTTTGCCGGCCGGTGGCCCGTCAGAGAAATGGGACTCACGTCGATGGATTACTCCAAAGTGTCGCTCCCCGAGACCTCTCAGATTCTAGAAACCGGCATCCGCATGGTGTTCCACGAGGGGATGACGGAAGACTACATAACCAGCATCGCCGCCGCCATTCGCAAAGTGGCGGAACATTACGCAGCTTGACGAGCATCTGATGTCATATCCGATGGTAGACACACGTCGTCAATTTCTAAAACGTACAGTAGGCGCTGTCACGGCCTGCGGCGTGTCGCCATTGGTCGCGGCAGGCGACTCACCAGCCCTCCTACCGATCACAGACACTCATGTCTACCTCGGGCATTGGCCACATCAACGCCTGGCAAGTGAAGAGCCCGAAAAACTGGCCGAGCACTTGCATCGTGCAGGCATAAGCCGCGCTTGGGTGGGAAGCTTCGACGGGTTGTTTCATAAAGATATCGCTGGCGTGAATCAGCGCCTGGCCGATACGTGTTTACGAATTGGTGAAGAGTCATTCATTCCGTTTGGCAGCGTCAACCCAACCCTGCCCGACTGGGAAGATGATCTCCGGCGATGCCAGGAAGTTCACCGTATGCCGGGAGTTCGCCTCCATCCTAATTATCACGGCTACACGCTCGATGACCCACGATTTAATCGAGTACTGGAAATTGCCAGCAAGAGAAGTCTCGTCGTCCAGATCGTTGCATGGATGGAGGCAGGGAAGCACTTTTTGCTAAGCCCTCATGTCGAACGTGTAAATCTGGCGCCCTTGGCACCGGTGGTTGCCAGGCATCCGAAAGTGAAGCTGGTCATCGCGAATGGCTTTTCTCTAGCAAACGAAGCAGAAATACGCCCATTGCTATTAGCAGAAACGGTTTGGTTTGACTTCGGGCGCGCGGATTCAGGGCGCGACTTGCGCAACCTTGTCGAGCAGGCCTCGCATGGACGAGTTGTCTTTGGATCAGGCGCGCCGTTGCATGAGGTGCCTCAGGTTATCCGCACAATGGAGCAGTCACGGCTTTCTAACAGCGACTGGCAAGCGATCGCGTTGGATAACGCGGCTCGCCTGACCAATCGCCAGTAAATATTTGTTAGACATGACTCGATTTGCAATAACTTCTGATTTCCAAAGACCTTCTCTGGCCAAGATGGGTTGAAACCTGCGTCACGAGCGAGTATTTTCGGCTAGGGCCCACTTCCTCACCCTATTCAAGAGTTTCCAACATGAAGAAGCATCTGCTCCTCGCCTCAATCATTGCGATAACCTGCCAATCGATAACGGTAGCCAAGGAGTTCGTCAAACAGGGCGACGTGGTGGCCGTGATTGGTGACTCGATTACCGAGCAAAAACAATATTCGGTCTTCATCGAGGACTACTTGCTGATGTGCCAGCCTGCCGGCGATTTACAAATCACGCAGTTTGGCTGGGGAGGCGAAACAGCCTCCGGTTTTCAGAAGCGCATGCAAAACGACATGCTGCGGTTCAAGCCCTCGCTGATCACCACCTGCTTTGGCATGAACGACGGCGGCTATGGTCCACTCACCAAGGAACGAGCCGATCTCTACCGCAACTCCCAACAGCAGATCATTGACAAGGCAAAGGAGGCCGGCGTGCGTACGATCATCGTGGGCTCGCCTGGTTGCGTCGATACAGACAAGTTTCGCGATCCTCAAGCGTCGGCAGTCTATAACAAAACGCTGAGCGAGTTGCGCGACATTGCTCGGGAGGTGGCGGAGAAGAGCGGCGTTATTTTCGCGGATGTTCATACGCCGATGATGGAAGCGATGGCCACAGCGAAGGAGAAGTATGGCAAAGAGTACCACGTCGGCGGCGCCGACGGAGTTCACCCGGATGCCAACGGCCACCTGGTAATGGCCTATGCCTTTCTGAAGGCGCTGGGTTGTGACGGCAATATCGGCAAAATCACGGTCGACTTGGGCGAAAACAAAGCAATGGGCGACGAGGGACACAAAGTCCTTTCCTGCGACGCAGGCAAGGTTCAGATTGAAAGCTCACGCTACCCGTTCTGTTTTTACGGAGACCCGAAGTCGACCAGCGCGACGGCGGGCATCATCGAATTCATCCCGTTCAATGAGGACCTGAACCGGTTCACGTTGGTTGTCGAAAATGTGCCAGCGGATAAGTACAAGGTAACGTGGGGCTCTACATCGAAGGAGTTCAGCAAGGACCAACTAGCCAAAGGGATCAACCTGGCTGCCGAGTTTCTGGATAATCCATTTAGCGAACCCTTTCACAAGGTCGAGGAAGCTGTCCGGACCCAGCAAAGCTACGAGACTCCGCTTGTGAAGACCATGATGACTAAGCTGCCTGATTTCAAAAGAGTCGTGCCCGAGGAATCGGAGGCTCTCGAAAAAATCGCCAGTGCGGGAATTCGCCATGATCAAGAGCTCATCGCCGCATCGCGGGCAACCGTTAAACCCGTGAAGCACACGATCGTCATTGAACCGGTAAAGTAGAGCTTTTCTCGCCAACAATTCCCTGAGATGCGGCAACCGTCTCAAGGCGATCTAACAATCAAGCAAGCTGCGGAACTTCGAATCCGGCCCGGTACTCTCGCGACAGGTACTTATTCGCCTCGTCGTCTTTGTATCGTTCCGTTTGAGGATCAAAGCCCAAAGACCGCCCCAGCCGGTAAGAAGTATTGGCAAGGTGACAGTGAGCGCACGAATGGAACGCATCGAGCGTCGTCACAGACAGATCCTCTTGCTTGCGCGAGCGCACGGCTCGGAAGAAGAAGGACCATTTGTCGCCTAAATTCGGCGCGGGTTCCTTCACAGGGATCGGCTCGCGCTGGCTCGTGGTGCCGTCTTTGTAAGTGAAGAAGCCTTTATTGCAAACATAGAATCCCTTCGTTCCGAAGAAGCTGTTGCCGCAATTTTTTCCGTCCATCTCTTGGAACGAGCCCAAGTTGCGCACCTCGAATGTCATGATCGAGCCGTCTGGATAAGTGAAGGTTGTCGCCTGCGTGTTGGGTGTTTCGGCGTCGTCTTTCCATCCATAGCGGCCTCCGGCGCTATGCACGCTTACCGGTAAACCACGATTGTGCCCCCAAACAGCGACGTCCATTTGGTGGACGCCTTGATTGCCGATCTCACCGTTGCCGTATTCCCAGAACCAGTGCCAGTCGTAATGGACGTACAGCCCTGGCTTTTGTCGATCGACGTTAATCAAAAACTCTTGTTCTTGCGCTGGTCCTTGCCACAAATTCCAATCAAGATTCTTTGGGACGGGCCCAGGCTTGCCGTGGCCGATCGCGTTTCGGCTTCCGTTCTTGTAGACGTACCCCCGCGACTCGACGATCTCGCCGATAAATCCATCGTGAATGAGCTTCATGTCGCGGATGAGCGTGCCGTTGGCGCGACTCTGGGTGCCGTGTTGAACGATTCGGCCATGTTTTTTTGCCGCCTCGACGAGCTGCCGGCCTTCATAGACATTGTGGCAAAGCGGCTTTTCGACATACACATCCTTGCCTTCCTGGCAGGCCCAGATCGAGGCCAAGGCATGCCAATGATTGGGCGTCGCGATGGTAACCACGTCGATGTTCTTGTCGGCCAGGGCCTCGCGGACATCGCGGTACAGTTTTGGTCTCTTCCCCTGAGCCTGTTCGACGATTTTCGCTCCTCGCTCGAGCACCTCGGAGTCAGCATCACAGAGCGCGACGTATTCGGCTTCATCCTTTTTTCTAAGGATGTCCTTGATGTGCGATCCACCCTGTCCGTTGAAGCCGATCGTACAGACGCCGATACGGCTATTCGCATCCCGCTGAGCGGCGAAGGCGGAGCTACGGGCAGCTACGATCGAGGCGGCACTAGCAGCCAGGAATGTTCGACGAGTGAGAGTCATATGCCTGTGAATCCTTATTGTAGATAGCTATGCACCGATGTTTACGCGTTACAATGTCGAGAGTAGTCTGCTTTCTTTCTGCATTCTAGCCAATTGCGTCACAATTCTACCCAGGTGAGCTTGGCTCACAAGACCACGGAAAGGTACTCTAAACTCCAAGACTGGTTCTTTTGCTGATTATTTGCTCACTAATCCGTTCAAAGCGAGAAAATAGTATGCGTCGTAAATATGCGGGTCTGGCTGCGCTCTTCGTAGCGTGCTCACTGCTCACCAGTGGCATCTTGAGGGCTGAAGTCATCGCGCGCTGTGGTGAGGGGTACTTAGAAACGATCGACGGCTATCGCGTGCTCCATTTAAAGGGAACGCCCTATCAAATGGGATACCAACAGGGCACGTTGCTCAATGCGGAATGCAAAGCGTTGATTGAGTATCTATTCGATGGAAGGCAAATAGAAAAGGAAATCAAGTTTTTAGGGATTAAAGCCCCCATCAAGCAGGCGCTTGCTGGAATTTTCGCCGTTCAACGTTCCCATATTCCACAACGCTACCTCGACGAGATGAAAGGGATCGCCGACGCGCTCCAGATTGATCCGCAGACCATCTATCTAGCCAACTCCATTCCAGAATTTTTCCACTGCAGTGGCTTCGCGCTCATGAGTGAAATCACTCAGCCAGGCACCCTGTTGCATGGCCGCGTGCTGGATTACGGCGTCGATTGGAAGCTGCAAGACTACGCAGTGCTGATAATCGCCGAGCCAGAGGGACGTCTGCCCTTCGTAAACGTCACCTATGCCGGCTTTATTGGCTCGGTCACGGGAATGAATGACCAGCAAGTTTCGATCGGTGAAATGGGGGGCGGTGGACAGGGGAAGTGGGACGGCACGCCCATGTCCTTTCTCGTCCGCAGAGTGCTCGAAGAAGCCCGAACGCTCGATGAAGCCCTTCAGGTTTTCAAAAA
>CAZJWY010000131.1:8480-15052 GCA_964549545.1 uncultured Planctomycetaceae bacterium
AAACGCACTTGCGAATATTACTACATCATTGCCGACGCAAAGAATAACGCGGCCGTGGGCTTGGATGGCAGCGCAGATCGTTTTGTCGTGGTCCACCCGGGTGAATCTCACCCGCGGTTGCCGACGCCGATTCCACACACGGTGCTGCTCTCGCACGGCGATCGCTACAAAAACCTCTGTCGGATCACGCAAGGCGTACTCGACGAACAAGGAAAATTCTCTGTCGAGAGGGCCATTCGCCTGATGGACGCTCCAGTGGCGATGAAATCGAATTTGCACAACGTTCTGTTTGCCCCAGGACTTGGCAAGCTTTGGGTGGCAAATGCTTCGAGTGATAAGAAGCCGGCATGGACCCAGAGGTACCATGAGTTTGACTTCCGTGCGCTTCTTAACCAGCCATTTCCTACGACCGGCAAAGAGTATTCGATTCATCAATTGAGTAAGAAATGAACCGACGACTATTACGCAACCAGCCTCTGGTTGCCGCTGCAATCTGGCTAACGGGATGTTTCGCGGCAAACGCAGCAGAGAAAGAACCGCGTCCCAATGTCATCATCATCCTGGCAGATGACCTTGGGTATGGCGACCTCGCCTGTTATGGCCACCCGAAGTTCAAAACGCCCAACCTCGATCGCATGGCCGCCGAGGGCGCGCGACTCACTCAATTCAACACCCCCACGCCGTTTTGCGCGCCATCGCGAGCCTCGTTAATGACGGGGCGCTATCCCTTTCATTGCGGTTTGACAGCCAACCCGGCGCCCGACTTTGGCGGCAAACATGCCAACCTGAGCCTGCCCAGTTCCGAGATCACCCTCGCTAATCTTTTCCGCGACGCGGGCTACGCCACCGGCATGGTGGGCAAATGGCACCTCGGGCATGCCAAGAAAGAGCACTATCCTGTTCATCGTGGGTTCGATGATTATTTGGGCATCTTGTACAGCAACGATATGAGGCCGGTGCAACTGATCGATGGCGAGGAGATTGTCGAATACCCGCTGGTCCAGGCAACACTGACAAAGCGGTACACCGAACGCGCGTTAAAATTCATCGAAGCGAACAAAAAGAAGCCCTTCTTTTTCTACTTCGCACATGCGATGCCACATAAGCCGTTGGCCGCATCGGAAAAATTCTACAAACAGAGCGGGGCAGGGCTGTACGGCGATGCGATTGCCGAGTTGGACGACAGCGTCGGCCAAGTACTGGCTAAGCTGAAGGAACTTAACCTCGACACTAACACGTTGGTGACCTTCACGAGCGACAATGGCCCATGGTACGGCGGCAGCACCGCCGGGCTCCGCGGCATGAAGGGAACAAGCTGGGAGGGTGGCCATAGGGTGCCAATGATCGCGCGTTGGCCCGGAAAAATTCCCGCCGGGCATGTGAGCAAGGAGCCTGCCGTGACCATGGATCTCTTCGCCACGGCACTCGCGGTCGCCGAGATTGCCCCTCCCAAAGATCGCGTCATCGACGGGGCTGACATTCGGCCATTGTTGATGTCCGACGCCAAAAGCCCGCACCAAGCCATCATCGGCTGCCAAAGGCAAAACCCTGCCACGGTTCGTGATGCGCGCTGGAAGCTCCACGTAATACCGGCGAATGGCCGGCCCTCTCGACCGCAGTCGGAAGCCAAATGGATCGATCCCCGGGCACCGGATGGAGTTACAATCCTGGCTCCTTATGAACAACCTCAGCCCATTGAATATCCAGGTAGCTCTGCGGGCGACGAGCCAGCAGCAATGCAGTTGTTCGATCTCTCGACCGATCCCGGCGAGCAACATGATGTTGCCGCCGCCCACCCGGACGTAGTCAAACGCTTGAAAGCTGAATTCGATGCCGTGGCCAAGGACTTACCGAAGAACAACAATTCGTCACAAAAACAAGAGCTGTAAGAGGTGCTTGCTCCGGTAGTCGCTCAAAGTCGATTACTCGACTGCCTCTTTCTCCGCCACTCCTCGGCAACGGACACTCGCAGATGCTTCCGATTATTCAAATCTCGCTGGATGTTCTGACAATTGACGAGGCCGTAACGACTGCGGAGATGGCGCTGCGTGCGGGAGTCGACTGGTTGGAAGCAGGCACGCCGCTGATTATCGCCGAGGGAATGCATGGCGTCCGGGCGCTCCGCGAACGCTTTCCGGAAACGCCGATCGTGGCCGACTTGAAGACCATGGACGGCGGCTATCTAGAAGCGGAGCTCATGGCAAAGGCAGGCGCCACACATGTTGTCGTGATGGATCGGGCACATGAGGAGACAATCCGTTGTGTGGTGAAGGCCGGACGCGACTTTGGAATCGAAGTCATGGGCGACAACCTCGCCTGCGACGACATGGTAGCCGGGGCACGACGGCTCGAAGACTTGGGATGCGATTACATCATTCACCATATCGGCTATGACGAACGGCGCGGAATCGCAGCCCGCGGCCAGTGTATGCCAAGTCCTCTGGACCAACTGCAAGAAGTCGTGGCTGCCGTCGGCGTACCAGTGCAAGCGGTTGGGGGCCTCTCCCTCGAACAAGCGATTAGCACGCCCTCGTACGGCGCACCGCTGGTCGTGCTCGGCGCGCCTCTCGTCATCGATGCAGATGCTTTCCGGACGGCTAGCAACAATGTGGAGGATTCATTGAGGCTTATTTGCGAAAAAGTACATGCGTTTGGGGACGTGCCGGTACGGTGTACGGATTGAGGCTGGTCGCTAAAGCGACCAGCCCGTCGGGGGATTTGGGTTCGTGGGCTTCGGCGGAGGAGGGGGTGCGCACGGTAAGAATGAATCCGTGCGTGGCGGTTAGGAGGCAACCCAAACGGGAGGGAAAGCAGCAGGCGTAAGTGCTTATCTCTCTATGCTTTCCTTTAAGCGACGCGGACGGGACTCGAACCCGCAACCACCGGATCGACAGTCCGGGACTCTAACCAATTGAGCTACCGCGCCAGAGCCAATGGCCTTTCGAATCGAGAGATTCAGCAGGCCAATAGGTGGATCAGGAAATATACCAAAGCCCCTGGGGGGCGACAAGTCGGTGGGCAACTTTCGTAACCGTCACATGAAAATTTTGGCCTGGTAGTTCGGCAACCGCCCGCGAGCCACCAAGCTATTTCGCTGCCCTCAGGCATACCGGCCCAATTGCTACGATCGAATTAAGCCGATTATGCCAATCAGAACCTATCAGGCACTTGCCGTGGCGTAGATTTGAGGAGACCTAAGTCTCTTGGGAGTTAATTGCCATGGGATCAATATTCGAGAACATTTGGTACGGCGCTGCTGAGATGCCCTCCCAAACCTGGCATTGGTTCATGAACCTTAATCGCGAGGAATGGACGGTCACGCTGGTCGTCGTCTGCGCGGCCGGTTTTGTCAGCTTGCTGGGATTTCAATCTCGCCGCATATAGAGCAATATCGCTTTGAGAACAGGGCGATTGTGAACATGAATATGTCGTTGCCGGCTTTCGCTTTTTTGCAGTCCTTGACGATCGGCCTGCCGGTCGCATGCGTGATCGCGTCGATCGTCCTGGCTTGCTATCTGTTTGTGAAGCGAGCGCGTGCGCGAAAAGGAGCCTTCGACGAGCGCCGTCAGCAAGAGCTAGTCCGGGCAACTCGTATCGTCCAACAGCTTGAAACTACCACGAGCCGGCTCCGAGAAGATCTGGATAGGTATGATTCGCAGTTGGCAACATTTAAGCGTCAACTTCATCAGGCACAAGCCGAGGGACACGACAAAGCTTGGGAGCAGCTTTGCCTAAAGGCTGAAGCGATATTGGATCCAACTCTGCAGTTGGCGCAACAACTTTCCGGTACTCAGGACGAAATCCGACAACAGTCCAACGCCCTCGAAACGTTTACCCAAGGACGTGTCGATCCGTTGACCGGCGTCGGCAATGGGCGCGCACTCGAACAGCACTTACGAGTATTGCTGTGCGAAGCGCAACGAGGTGGACCGGCCTTTTCCGTGGCAATTCTAAGCTTGGGACACGATGGAACAACTAACTGCAGTTCGATGGCCGGCATCCTGCCACGGCTGCCAAAGTTGGCGAGCATTATTCGCGCCTGCATGCGCGACAGCGATTTCGTAGCTCGCTATGGAGATGACGAGTTTGTTGTCGTAATGCCGCAGACAGGGGTGTCCGGCGCACGGGTATTCGCTCACCGAGTACGACGACGTGTTGTTGAGGAACTGTCTGCCACTGTGAATTGCGGCTTATCTGAAGTACAAGAGGAAGACGACGCCCGAGAGCTGCTTGGACGAGCCGACTCGGCCCTCTATAGCGCGAAAGCGGCCGGAGTCAATCGCCTGTTCGTTCACACAGGAAATCACATACGCGAAGATTCCGAAGCTGCAATGGCAAGCGCTGTGGAGCAGACTTGCAAAGAACCTTCGGTTCAAATTCTCGGCACGGCTTTCATTTCAATGCCGGCTGATGCTGCTGTTTGACTGCGGATCGCCGTTCGAGGCGAGCACAGACAGCGGGGCTAATTACAGTGTGGCAAGGAGCCCTGGCAGCCCCAGTCGCCAGCAAAACTGGTAGCCCCAATGCGTGGCTGCGTGGCAACTTGCGGGGGGACGTTGACGTTTTGCCGCCGGGCGTCGTACCATCAGGGGTAGGTACTTACCTCGACGCCCGACCATACCGGTCTGGGCGTGGTGTTGCGACGAGTTCGTTTGGAAAGGAGTGGAGTATGCCCCTGTTCGAAGTTGAGACCGAGAACCACATCGTGATCACTTGGGCCGAGGATGGCGACGCCGCCTCTGCCGTCGTCGGCGACGCATATCCGCAAGAGCACGTAATACGTCTGACCAAACGGCCCCGCGATACTTGGGTTATCTCAAAGAGCGCGCTCGGCATCGCCGGGAAAATGGATCCATGCCATACGGCTCGTGATTGCCTGTCGAAGGCCGAGGGAGACAAGGTCCACGCCATCCGGCTTTACATGCACGAAACTGGCGCCGATCTTGAGCAATCACGCAAAGCGATCGAGTCGAACATGGTCATGGGCTGGTAGCTCAGCCATGACCCGCAGGATAGTGTTTTTAAACTTGGTCGTGTTGCGCTTGTAGCGGCCAGCGTGGATCGCATTTTAATACGTGCGTGTTCCGGCCGGCGTTGTGGCAGGCGCCGGGGGTGCCCAAGCATCACTGCTGGAACCAATCGTACCCGTTGAGGCTGGAAGAGTGGGTGTTGGCGGAGCTGGTCGCGAGGCGACTTCAACGGGAGGCGCCACCATGTCATATACATAACTCGACGTGCCGCCCGGGCGGTATCCTCCTGCGGCAACCGCAGTCGTTGCAATTGAGGATGGGAAAGCAACGGGAGTTGTCGCCGGCGCGTTTGCAGTTGTGGTAGTTAATGCTGCATTCGCCACGCTAGCAGTCGAGGCAACAGGCTCGGAGCCAAATCCCGTTGTCGAGGGCGGTGTTGCTGGCATCGCATATCGATCCGCCAGAGGCGTGGCAACTGGTGTGGTGGCCGAGGTAGTTGAAGTCGTAGCTGCAGTGCTGCTCGCAGGCGGAGCGTCGGCCGCCAGGCTCGATGCTGCCGAGACGGGGCCGTATTGGTCTGTCGATGGGCTGACAGGCGGTGCTGATGCGATACTCGTTGCAGCCGGCGCCGAATAAGGGCTGGCCGAGTTCATCCCGTAGCGATCAACCTCACCCGTACCGCTGCCCGTATCTGGACCAACCGACGCCAGTGTCGTAGCGGGCTTGTATCCTTTCGGATCGTAGGGGCCGGCGGCCGGCGTTGCGGCAACCGATTGAGTCGCTGGCGATGCTGAAGCGGGTTGGGCCGCCATCGCGGTTGGCAAAGTTGCCGTCTTCCCCGCCGTATTTGGAGTTGTGGCAATCTTGTCTGCGAGCGCATCGGCTGGGGAGCTTGGATACGTGGTCTGCGCTGTCACGGGAATCATTAAATTCGGTGGCGCTGTCGGCGAGCCAGCCGCCACGGAGTTCGCGGCTGGCGTGGCGGCGGCTGCAAGATTTGTAGACGAGGGCGGTGCGGCGGGCGTCAGGCCAGCGATTGCAACTGCTTGTGGAGTGGACTGCGTCGACGGCAGCTTTGGCTCGGCTGAACGAGCCACGGCGGAAGCATCGGGTGCGGCATCGTGTTTCCAGAAAGCCCAGCGCGGTCCCGATTGACAGCCGGAAAGGGCCATCAATGCCGCGAGAGTGAACAAACTGCGAAAAGCGTTTTGAGTCATGGCTTTGGAACTCAGCGGATCAGGCCGACCTCCCAATGGAAGCGCAGATTAATAGCGATCGATTTCGCTGATAAGACGAGTCTTTACGAATCTTCGGCACGGGATACCGCCAACGTTGATGGAAACATGGATTGCGGCGATGCAAGCAAACCGACCGGACGCGCGCAGCAGCCCGCTGCGCGGGGCGGATTATAGAACCATCGTCCTAGGGGTCAATGCCGGCTCCGTGCTAGCTACCACAGACTGTCGGCAGCTCTGACATCACTACCAGCGAAGCAAGCAAGACGAACCGATTTGATTTAGCTACCGAAGCAGAATTCTTAAGAGTCTTGACCAGCTTTAAATTTCTGTACCAGACGCTATGAAGGTATCGGTTAGGGTAATT
>CAZJWY010000132.1:0-14936 GCA_964549545.1 uncultured Planctomycetaceae bacterium
ACGTCGGCGTTGATCGAGGGCAGGGCGGATGCCTGCCCGAGAATGAGCATCGACGTCAGAGGGACCTTATGTCGGGAACGCACCAACATACTTGGCAGCCGTATCACGTCGGCCATTTACTGATTACCGTACAACTCGATTCAGCCACCTCGGGCTCGCAAATCGAACGCCACCAGGACCTGGCGATCACCACCCGCCGGCTGATTTCTCTGGCAGACTCCCAGCGCCTGCCTGTCACCTGGGCAGTTAGCGACCCGGCCCATTCGGCTGCGACCTCGCTGATTCTGCAGTCCGAAGTCGAACACGAAATGGCGATCCTAGGCGATGCCAACTGGGTCGGCGCCACCGCCGGCCGCACCCGCTTTGCCCGCGAGCTTGTCCGCCGCCTCACCCAGGCTCGCGCCACCGGCTTGAATGTTACTTCGTTTGTGCCGCACGTTGCTCACATCGAAAACCACATCGACCTGGTAGTCAAACAACATGTCACCGCAGTCGCCGGCCTCGAACCCAAAGACTCCACCCACCGCCACGCTCCGCCGCGAGCTATGCACTACGGAGTGTGGGAGTTGCCCGTGTCAGAAAGCATGCCGCTCCCGCATTCGCGGTTCTTCAGCCGTAAGCGAAGCCTGTGGAAACGAATCCGACACACCGCCCGCGATGCCGGCACGTTTCACCTGATGATTAGCGCCCCGGCCATCGCGGGCAGCGGCGAGAGCGCCGCCAAGCCGGTCGACTGGATTATCCGCCGTATCGCCCTGCTCCGCGATCGAGGAATCGTGCAGGTCGAAACGATGCGGTCGGTGTCCGCCCGGTTATCAAACGTCCCGGCCTCCCGCCCCCAACGCTCGATCCTGCGATCCGTCGCATAACGTGGCACGGACTTTAGTCCGTGATGCCAAGTTCTTTCCGTAGACTTGCTAAAAAGATTGCGTTCGCGATGGTTGTTTACAAGAGAAAGCACGGGCTGAAGTCCGTGCTACTTCACGTCGCGAAACGCACTCCATCCAAGATAGGCGACAATCGCCCCGCAGATCGCCATGCCGATGTCGGACATTGCGCCCCCTTTGGACGGACCGCCAAACGGAATGCCCAGAAGTAAATCGAGGGCAAACATTACTGCCACCAGGCCGCCAATTGCCATTCCGGCGACAGACATTGCTTTACCCATCGATCCCAAACCCTCTAACCCAGCACAACCGCTGCTGCGTCCACGCGGACGATAAAGCTAGTATAATCCCCAGGCTTTTGTTGTCACGGCAACCCGCGCATACGCCGCAATTTCCGCATTATTTGTATTCTATCTGGCGCGGTTATTCTACCACTTCGGGGCTGGAACGCTCCGGCCCGCCGATAGCCGCCGTGGCCGAATTTGCCGCCAAATCCAGGCCCCGCTCTTTCCGCACCCGGGCAACCTCGGCCACCAAAGACGTAATAATCGCGTGATTGGCCAAGATATTATTCCACGCCACCACATACGTCCAAGCGACCAGCCCAATGCCCGAAAACGCGCCGACGAGGTGCCAATTGGCCCAGGCTTTGGTGTTCGGCTGCATACTCGCTGGATCTGCCGCTCCCCCTAAGGCGATCACCGCCACCACTCCCAGCATTCCCGCCAGGGCCCAGGGAAACGTCCGCCGTTTGAGCCGGTTACTGGCCAAAACCGGCCCCTGGTCGAGTTGATAAGTCTCCACTACTTCCTTGCACCACCGGCTGGTGCCAATGAAATACGTTACCACAATGCTCTCAACGAACACCACGAATAGCGCCGCGGCCACGCCGGTTAGCCGATGAAGCGTGGCCCAATGGAGCGTTTCATGAGTGGGAATTGGTTTCTCGTACAGGTCCCCCATCGACAGCCCCATCACGAGCGCCATGACGAGCAGCATGATGGAAAGCGACGCGAGCGTGAGAAAAATTCGAGTCATTTGTAAGTACAATAGGTAAAGCGTTCGCCGACGAACCCGGCCTGCTGTAGGTTGGTCGGCTGCGACTAACCTACCGGCATTTGCCCTGCCTTGCATCCCCCTGCCCCGAATCCTCAGAAAAAGCCGATTCCAGTATCTTATGCCTCCATCCAATCGACCCCTTCTGGCCATCACCATGGGCGACCCGGCCGGCGTTGGCCCCGAAGTCATCCTCGGAGCTTGGAGCAATCCGCAACTCCATGCCGCGGCTCGATTGGTCGTCGTCGGTCACCCAGAGATCATGCGCCGAGCCGCCAAGCTGCTGAAGAGCCCTGTCCGAGTCATCGGCCTGAGTTCCGCCTCATCGCTCAAAACGGTCGATGTCGGTCCCACGGTCCTTTCCTGTGTAAAGGTTTGCGACGATGACGTTCTCAACGTACCCGTCGGTCATCACAGTGCTCAAGCAGGCGAAGCCGCCTATCAAGCCGTAACGATCGCCGCCGATTGGGCACTAAAGAAGCGAGTCGACGGCATCGTCACCGCCCCACTCAGCAAAGCCGCCCTCCACGCCGCCGGCCACAAATACCCGGGCCACACCGAGCTGCTCGCCGAAATCTGCGGCATACGCGAGTTCGCGATGATGCTCTATTTGCCGCCGGGCAAAGAAGTCCGTTCGCCACACGGCTTGGGCGTCGCGCACGTCACGCTCCATCAATCCATGCGTAGCATCTTCACGGATCTCACAACGCCCGCGATCCTATCGAAATGCAAACTCGCCCACTCGGTCATGCTGCAATTGGGCGCCCCGCGCCCACGCGTCGCCGTCTGCGCGCTCAACCCCCACGCAGGCGAAGACGGCCTGTTCGGCGACGAAGAGCAAACGACAATCGCTCCCGCCGTCGCCGCAGCGCGTGAAGCCGGCATCGACGCCGCTGGCCCCTTCCCCACCGACACGCTTATGATGCGCGCTCGTAACGGCGAGTTCGACTCAGTCGTCGCCATGTACCACGACCAAGGCCACATCGCGTTAAAACTCCTCGGCATGCATGCCGCCGTCAACATCACACTCGGCCTGCCGATCGTCCGCACCAGCGTCGCCCACGGCACCGCCTTCGACCGCGCCTGGCAAGGCACCGCCCGCAGCGAAGGCATGAGCGCCGCGATCCTCACCGCCGCGAAGTTAGCCATTGCGAATCGCACAACATAAAACCGTAGCGTGGGGTGCTTCTTGCACCCACCTTTTACGGTGTGGCCTGCAAACCGGTGGGTGCAAAAGCATCCACCCTACTCTACCCCGTCCGTCCCAACCTCTTTCGGCACAACAATACCTAACGCTTGCTAGCTGACAAACCAAGACAACTGATCTTGAATCTCTGAATTGCAAAAGCCCAGTTGTTGGTTAAAGTAGAATGCCCCCTTGTTCCCCCGTTGAGCGCAGCTCCGAGCCTTGTCGTTATGGATCGTCGTCAGTTCCTCACGTCCGCGATCGCCGCCGCGGCGTCGCCTCTGCTCGCCGGCGCGGCCCGCGCGACGCGCCAGGTTCTGCTCCGGTCGTCCTGGCAAACGGTAAACATCGGCGACATCGCCCACACGCCAGGCATGCTCGCCCTGCTCGAGAAGCACCGGCCGCAGGACTCTGTCACCCTGTGGCCGAACGGCTTGAACGCGGAAGTCGAAAAACTGCTCACCACCCGCTTCCCGAAGCTCGCCATTGCTCACAGCAAGGAAAAGCAGGACGCCGCTTTGAAGGCTTGCGACTTCTTCCTGCACGGGTCCGGGCCAGGGCTGGTCGGCGCAGCCGAGGCCGAACTCGCGCGGCGGGAAGGCAAGCCGTACGGGTTTGCCGGCATCACCCTTTCCGATAACGAGTTGAAGAACCACCGTCAGCTCCTCGCCAGGGCGAAGTTCGTCTTCACCCGCGACACCGACTCGCTCAAGGCGTTTCAGCAGGCGGGCATCAAGGGACCGAAGGCCGCATTCGGGCCCGACGCCACCTTCGCCCTGGACCTGCGCGATGATGAAGCCGCCGACAAGCTTCTCCGCGAACACGAATTAGAACCCGGTCAGTTTCTCTGCGCCGTGCCTCGCCTGCGATGGACGCCCTACTGGGAGATCAGACCAGACAGAAGGAAGCCGAACCCAGAGCGGATTGCGGTCAACAACGAGTTCGCCGAACGCGACCACGCCAAGATGCGAGAGGCGATCGTTGCTTGGGTGACCAGGTTCAAGCGGAAAGTGTTCCTCGTTCCCGAGATGACCTACGAGGTGTCCCGGTTGCGGCCGCTGCTGTACGACCCGCTCCCACAGGAAGTGAAGCGGAGCGTGGCCGTCCTCGACCGGTACTGGCTGACAGCCGAAGCGGCCAGCGTCTACGCTCGGGCCGCGGCCGTTCTCAGCTTCGAGATGCACTCGCCGATTATCGCGGTAGCCGCCGGAACGCCCGCCGTGCTGTTGCGACAACCGACCGACACGCGCAAAGGCCAGATGTGGCGCGACGTCGGCCTAGACCAGTGGATCTTCGAGATCGACGATACGAACGGCCAGCAGATCGCCGAGCGCATCCTGGAGATCGGCAGCGACCTGCCCGCCGCCCGCAATACTGCCGCGAAGGCCCGGAAGTTCGCCGCCGAGCGAATGGCGGCGATGGTCGCTGAAATCGGCTGAGAGCCTATCCAGAATTGTCGAGGACTGGTTCACTTTGCGGAGTCTTCAGAGCAAAATGCGCCTGTCCTGCGCCTGTTCGGCACGAGATTTGCGCGGCAAAGCAATTTAGCGCATGTTAGACGGCGTGGCCGAGACGCGCAAGAGAATCAGGGAGCGGGACGTCACGGGGCTGAAGCACGCTTTTGACAACTGATGTGACGAAGCTCGAAATCGGCCGGGGCAACTGCCGACAAAGAGGCTGCTGATCGAGGAACGAGTGCGCGACACCCCGCACCTGGCGGCATCGAGCAGGTCACTTTTTACGTAATCGCCAAACGAAAAGCCCCGCTCGCCCTGGATAGGTCGGCGGGGCATGGGAGTCGTACAACCGTCGGATCAAGCTGGCTAACGAGCACGACGTGAAAGCAGTCCAGAACCGGCAACCGCGACCAGCAACAGTCCGAGCGACATCGGCTCAGGTACTTCAGCGCCATCCAGGCCAGCGCCAGACCCCGGTGGGTTGCCGAAGTTGGCTCGCCACAGTGAATATCGAGCTGCCGAGTCGGCCGCCCCATTGTCGTTCGGAAGCGACGAGTTGCCGCTCTTGCGCCAGACCACATAGTCACTCGCGTCGACCTTGCCGTCGTTATTGAAATCGCCTGGCAGTCCTACTCCAACAGTCAGCGAAATGGCTCCCAGGGGCGCCAGCGAATTTGTGCTGAACTCGTTGGCGATGAAGTTGCCCCCGTTCGGTGGCGACCATACTCGCACATATTCCGCGCTTTGATTACTTACGTAAAGATTTCCCGCATTGTCAAATGCCACGTCGTTGTTCGTCGTGGCGCCAAAGGCGAACTGCGTGAGAATCGTTTGCGTAGTCGGATCGAAAATAACAATGTTGCCGAGGTTGCTCGTTACTATGGCGATCACGTCGTTCACTGGGTCATAGGCCATCCCTTGAATTCCTCGCAACGGGTCGGGACTGCCCAACGCGGTGAGTGAATCCCAATTGATCGTGCCGATACCAGTAACTGGATCGAAATCCCCGATACGAACCAAGCTGGCGCGATCGGTTCCACCGCTGCGATTCTGGCTATACCAGAAGTCGCCGCGCTTATCGAGCACCAAGCTGTTGCGGAAGTTGATATTCCAATTTCCGCCTCCGCCTGGGTTCGAATTGGCATTATTGAATAGATAACCGCTGCGTTCGGACTCACCAGCCGGTTCCGTGAACGTAGTATCGGTGCCGATATCGTAACGGATAATGCTGCCCGCAACACCAATGTCTTCATCGGCCGTGTAGAATCTACGGTTCTCTCCCGTGCCGACCACTACCACGTCGGAAATGCTCCCATGCACTGGTGACAGCCCAATGCCATCGCGACCCGTGCTGTCTAGGGTTTCGGTCCAACTGCCGCCCAGATCGGGCGAGGCCTGCCAGAGTCCCGAATTCGCGTCCGACCAATCCGCGATATAGACGCTGTCATCGAGCCCGACTTCCAAGCGGAACGGGCTGTTCGCGCTGAGCCCCCAATTGACTCCACCGGTGTAGGGCCCCGTGCCACCTGCGATGCCGGTATCCGAAAGATCGGCGTTCAGCATGTAGAGGCCGTCGCCCAGTTCGCGTCCAGCGACGGTTGGCAGATCGCGGGAGTTCGCCACGTACACGCGACCGTAATAAGAACTATCAGGGTTTTTGTTCACGGCCACGCTGATTGGTATTTCGAAGTTGTTCAGCACGCTGTCGGTGCTGATCAGGTCCCAATTTGAGCGCGTGTCGCCAGTCGACGTCACCCGGAAAGAGTAGTTGCCGGCGGGCAGATTGACGCTGCTGTTATCCTTACCATCCCAAAGCACTTCATTAACGCCCTTGGAAGTTCCGCCTGTGATCGTTCTGACCACGCTGTTCGAACCATTCAAGATCGAAACCGTCACGCCGCTGGTGGCGTCTTCATTCAGCAAATAACTGAGCGTGACATTCTGCCCCGTGCTGAACGAGCTAGCGCTTTGGCCTAAGTTCGTGGGATAGACGTTGGCGAAGCACGCGATCGGCAGCACCACAGCGACAGCCAATGCCAGGGGAACAACGAACGAAAGCCTGCAAGAACTCATGTGATTCACGGTAACCTCCCGGGATGAAGATTCGTTGGCCCGCCAACGAAGACTGTCTCTCTAAAACAGGCAGGCGGCGGCGCCAACACCTGGCAATCTTCCAATTCCACATAGATTAGTTGTTGAATGACCAGCCCACGGCTTGGCATCTAGTCGCAGGCCGAAGCCTCCTAAGATGCGGTCTGTTAAGTAAAAACGTCACATTATTATGTGAATTCTCTCTCTGGATGTCAAGCGGGTAACACCGCAGGACAGGAGAACTGCAAACTCGGGGTCAAGTCCGCTTTTCGGCCAAAAGGCTACCAAGCAACCGTGCAAACGCTCGCAGAAAACTTGGACTTTGCAGCGGGTAGCACCTTACGCCGTTAACCCTTTTCCAATACCAGGCCAACCGCAGATGGACGCAGATAGAAGGCGAGTGAAGACCACTACGCACTTACGCATCGATTGGAAACAATCTGCGTTTATCCGCGTTCATCTCAGGAGAACTGCAAAGTCGGGGTCTGGTCCATTTTTCGGCCAAAAGACTGCCAAGCAATCGTGCCAGCGCTCGCCGAAAACATGGACCTGACCCCTTCGCCTGGGACTTTGCAGTTCTCCTGGCGTTCATCTGCGGTTTCTTTGTAAAAAAGGGTTAACGGCGTAGGGTGCTACCCGCGGGAACCAAATCGACGGACTTGGCTCCTGACACCTTTAATCATTCATGAACATGCACTTCGCGAAGATATTCTTTGTCAGAATTAGCTTCTAAACATTCTGTAGGAATACGCAGTGTGCGCAAATGCTTAAGAGCAGAAAGTTGCCGAGTCCATCCTGGTCTGCAAAACGGACATTCACCGTCGATCTCCAATACTTCCATTGCGCCGATGGTCGTTATCCCTTTCATCAACTCTTCTGTCACAAGGGTATTTCTAAATCCTAATTCCTTCAATCGCGGCAGATCATTTCCGAGCCGCTCTAGTCCTCCACGCGTAATCTGCGAACATCGAATCAAATCGAGGCTTCTGCAATTTGGAATTAGCGTACAAAGCTGGCGTAGATTCTCGTCGTCTAAAGAGGGATCTTCTATGGTTACTGAGGCAACATACGAGAAACGATAGTGGTTGCTTGCGTACTTTTTAAGCAACTCGGCCAACCCACTGTCTTCTTCTAGCGAATTTGTTTCCCAAACTAGTTCGAAATGCGTCCATTTGTCGGCATCGATGATGCCGAAATCATGAAGGGGCTGAAGGTACCATGGCAGATAGTCATCGGTGTACCGCAAAGACCAGCCGTCATTCTGTAATTCTGCTAAGAGATGTTCTTCCTCAACGTAATTATGGCGCAACCACGAATACGACCCTACCCCGAGGCAAAAGGCTGTCGTAATTATAAATACTTCCTTGAGACTGAATTGCCAGAATCGATGATTTAAACAATGTACATGCCAAAGCCAGGTACTCAACAAGCTCAAGCAAGCAACGAACAGCAAGTTGAACAGAAACGACAGCGGATTAAATCGATTGACACCTTCCAAAATACTGAATCTGGAACTTGGTCCAGGATGGGAAATACTGCGTTCGAGAAACACTTGTGGCCATCCATAGACATAGATCGCCCCCGCACGTCCACTGTATTTTCCGTCTACATAGTCGCGCAACGAGAAAACACTATAAGCAGCAGTCGCCAACAGTACTGCCATCAAGAAGTATCGATGCTCAGCAAAAACACTTCTCATGGCTTGATTGCAACCGGCGAGTTCTGCACTCCGGAGAGAATGTGGATTCTAGCGGCGTATCCTAAGTCGCATCACCATTGCTTTTTGGGGGAGGGCGCTTGAGCAGAGGCGTACTCGAAATACTGCCCGAATCATCTGGCAAGCAATCCGACGTTCAACGCCAATGCCTAAAGCGGCTTCCTGCGTCAGGACGTATCACGTCAAGGAACCAAAGGACCAGGATTGTCAAGAAAACCGGGGCCAGTGCTACCCATACTAATCCCCAGGCATGCATTTCAGTTTATCCTCAGGGTTAGCAGCAGAATGCCAGAAATCGATAATGAACTCAGCTCCAAACATTTTAATATTTTACCCGCCACATTAGCATGCTCCCGACACTGTACGAAAGTGCTGGGCTATCGCACTACCTCGCTGGCAACACTGCTTGATCGAGCTCCCGTGCGGCCAATTGCTCTCGGCGTTCGCGGCGGAGGCGTTCGATAAGCGTGGCGGTTTGGTCAATCCAGTCGGCGTCGCCGGGGGTGTAGTCGAACTGGCTGGCGGGGATCGCCGCGTCGAAGACGACGTCGGCCATTTCCAATACGACGAGTGGATGCGTGCTGAGTTGGTACGGGATCGGCGGGCCATCGGGGTTGGTCATGACGGGCGTTTCCAACTGCCGGTACTCGATGCGATAGGGAAACAAATCCGCCTGGCCGACGAGCAGCAATACTTCTTGCGGCAAGCGTTCGGGAATCTTCGGTGGCTTCGGCTTCTTCGGCTTGCCGTCTTTCGATGGCTCTTCCGCTTTCGCAATGAGCGCGGCCAGCTTTTCCGGTTTCCATTGACCGACGATCGCGTAGACGGGCACATTGATCGGCTTGGCCGATACGGGCGGCTCGATGGCGAGTCGCATGGTTTGTGGCGGGAGAAAGTTGAAGTTCTCCGTGAGCGATCCCAAGAGGCTCGGCAGGCCGCCCGCACGGGTCAGGATCAATGGTTGAACTGGCGACCAATTCGCCTTGTCGCCGTCGAGCTTGTCGAAGTCAGGCGACGCGAGCGACGGGTCGGCTCGCAGTTGACGCAGATCGTTCAGATCGTATCGAGTGACGCTTCGACCAGTGGGGAGTTGGCGATCGATCCAGATGAACCGGCTGTTGCAGACTTGCAGTAGCTTGGCTTCACTACCAGCCATCTGTAGTTCCAGCCGCACTTTCAACTCGTCTCTATTCCCCTGCTGCAGGTAACTGCCGGCGCCGACTAGCTGCCGGCCATCGACGGCCACCTGATGTCGCATGTGAGCGGCGATGCTGGCGCGGCGCTCGAGCTGAGTGGCCGAGCGCATCAACAGATCGTCGCCCGATGGCACGCGCGCTGGTGTTGCTTGGGCAGCTTGGGGTGCTGGCTGCTGCGGCACGGCATACGGCGCCGCATCTTGAGCCGTGGCCACGCGAATCGCGGCGACTGCTATCAGCGCTGAGAAGCAAGGAAGACTTTTCATCATCTGCCGGATTTGACGGTTTTGCCAAAGAAAGCGCTGGGATGGGTTCGATCAATACACTTCGGAAGAGCAGATTTTGCGTTCTCGCTGCGCGGCTATTCGCATTGCGAAGTTGCTCGCTCAGGCGCGCGATCGGCTCCACCTCGGCGGGCGGATTGTAGGTACGTTCGCTGTCGAGAGTCCACTGCAGTCGCGATTCGTATTTGCTAGCAGAGTAGGTCGGACTTTAGTCCGACGCCTGCTGGAAAGACGTCAGGCTAAAGCCTGACCTACGGATCGCTGCTGGCAACTTTTGAAACATTGAGCGCTTGCGGCATTTGGCTTCGGAGTAATTGGACTGAAGGCCTGCCGCGAGTCACGTTAAGGGGGGATGGTCATGCGTATTGAGCGTGTGCTCGTGGGATTATTGTTTATAGCCAGTGCGGCCGCGGGCGGTTGTGGCAAGCTTGCCTACAACCTGCCACCCGCGTCGCGAATCATGGAGCCTGGCCCGGGCGTTGGTGGCCCGGGGCCGGGCGTCATTCCGCCGGCCGGCTCGCCGTATGGGATGTACGGCGGCGGCGTGAATCGCTTCAGTGGAATGGGTGGCGGTAGCGGATTTGGCCCTGGAGGCGGCATGTGTGGTCCGATGGGACCAGGCGCGCCGAATGGTGGCGGCTTCCCGATGCAGGGTGCTCCGAATGATGTGATGCAAGCCAGCTTCAACGCTTCGGGTGGCCCCGGTGGCGACGGCTGTCAGCAAGCCGGGTTCTTTCATCATCGTGGTGTCCGTTGCCTGGGTCCGGGTCAGGTCGAAGCGTTTGCCGATGGCGGCGGTGGCGCTGCGATGGCGACTTCGCAGATCGCGTTCCTTGGCGACAGCGGCGTACAGGTGTCGTGGGATGTCAGCGGTGCCGGTTTGTTTGATTCGACGCCGCTCGTGATTCCTGGTCGCCAGGATTTCTATCAAGGCGCCATCTACCGCTTGAAGCTTACGAACATTCCAGGTCGTGCAGGCATTCAGTTGTATCCGACGCTGGAAATAGCTCCGGTCACTCCGCGGACCGATGCTTACCTGGCCCACGCGCCAATTCCAGTTCAGTTCACGGAAGAAGACTTCGATCAGGTTACGAGTGGCAACTTTGTCACGAAGGTGATCTATCTGCCAGATCCCGAGTTCCAAGAGCTCGCGCTGGCTGGTGTCGAGACGCTTGTGAGCACTCGGCTTGATCCCGGTGTCGATCCGATTGCGGAAGCCGATCGTCGTGGTTCGATCCTCGCGATCCTGCGGATGGGTAGCAAAGACTTGCAGCTCAACGGCGGCATCACGGAGCAGTCGGGCGGTATCATCCCGGCGAGCCTTGAAGCTCCGACGAAGAACTCGTGGCAGTCGGCGCTGCGCCAGCAGGCTCCGCAGACGGAACAAGCGGCTGAAGGACAACCGCAGAACAACCATGCAGCCGACGGCAACGGCATATCGCCCGCACAGTATTGCGAAGGTGGTGCGCCGTACGATGAAGGTGGATACGCCATGGACGGGCAGACGATGGATGGCCCGTACTATGGCGATGGGTTTTACGGTGGAGGAGCCTACGGTGGCGGCTCGATGGGCAATATGCCGATGGGCATGCCGACTTCGGGCTTCGCACCACAGGCTCCGATGCCGCCGAACATGATCGCCGGTGGTCCGCAATGGGGTATGCCCATCACGGGAACTCCGATCGGCTTGCCTGGTCCGCCGCACGTGCCGCTGGGCACTCCGGCCGGCTTGCAGAAGCACGTGATGAAGAACAAGACCAAGGTGGTCATGCCGCCGCCGGTCACGAAGATGGCAATGACCGTGAAAGAGCGGCCTGGCCAAAACTACCCACGCCCTGTGAACCATGTTCACGTGGATGAAGTGCAACGCGAACCAGTTCGGCTGTTGCCGGCCTGGTTGACCGATGCCTTCCATCACGGCGGCCATGGCAGCGGCAGCGGTGGTTTCGGTGGTAGCAACTGCGCACCGTATCCGCAATGAATTGAAACAAATGCCCGACCTCCGCGATTGTGAGGTCGGGTTGAGGCTTGATCGAAATTTTAGGTACCAGTTAGTGGTGTAGTCACATTTGCACGAACTTTCCCATGATGACGGTGCTGAAACTCGCGCGATCGCCACGGCGATTGCGAGTCGAGGGCATATTGCGAAAGGCAGCACTGGTTGTGTTGTTGTCGGGGCTGACCGCCTCGGCGCAAGACCGGCCAGTACACTGGCTGAACGCCGGTTCAATGCCTCCGGGAGCGATTGGCAGCCAACGACTCGCACGCGGCGGACCGTTGTCAGGGTATTTCCAGGCAGTGCGAATCCGAGCGCCGGAAGGCGCTCGGATCGCACTGGCTTCGGAAGATGGTTACAACGCTCAGTCGGCAAATGAAGCACTCGTCGGCATGCAGGTCGGCTATGTGTACCGGCTGCAAGTGACGAACATCCCCAACAACGACGGCGTTGAGATCTTTCCCACGATCGAGCTTGTCGATCGTCTCTATCCACCACCGGGCCTGGCGCTACGCTTCCCGGTTCCGATCGAGTTGACTCAGGAAGAACTGGAGCTGGCGGCTGAAGGCGCGTTTGTGACACGAGTGATTTACGTCGAAGACCCGCGTAATGCATTGCCGATCGCGCGACGGGCCAAGGGCGAGCAACCGTGGGTTGAAGCGCCTCTGGGGGAAGACCCATTGGTGACGGCCGATCGCCATGGTCGCCCCGTGGCGATTCTGCGGATTGGCAGCCGAGCGCCCAACGCGAATAGTCAAGCAGGCTGCCCGAGCCCTGCTCCGCCGATGGTTGTGTTCGATCCAGCGGCCGGCGGATGCCCTGATGCGAAACAAGCCAAGTGATCGTTGCATGAGTAGCACCAGATACAACGTAGCATATGTGCGTTCGGCTGAGCATTTGCCGACATGGTGGCGGTGTGCTCTCATTGCGCTGGCGACGATCATTTTGTGCTCGTGCAGCTCGCCGCTGGTTCGCACTGCGAAGGGCGAGGAACGGACAACGCTCGCCGCGGACAAGTCGCTGAACGCCCCGCCTCAGGAACAAGCCGGTGAAGGTGCGGCGGTTATTATTCGCGATGACTTGGTCGAACTTGAAGCTGATCCTACGCTGAGTTGTGATTCGTGTAATTTTAGTTCCGGCTGCACGATTCCGCTTGATCCGTATGGGCCGTTGCCGGGACCGGCTGATGAATACTTGTGTGATGGCGGCGACTTCGTTTCGCCGGCCGGCGTGACGATGGAGCGAAAAATCGTTGGCCTCGAGCCGGAAGATGCGATCAGTCATTACGACACGGCCGATGGCAGGGTGCTGGTGACGCCGAGCACGCGAGTGTGCATCTATGCACCGCGGTTTGCCGCGGTTCGCCGGGTGGTGCAGATCGCGGCGCACGAGCAGCCCGTGTTTGTGAAGTCGACGATGGAAGAGGTCTCGCCGGCGAAGGCGCGGAAGGCGTTGCCGCCAATCGCGGCGCGGCAGCGGAAGGTCGTGGCAGTCGATCTCGGTCAACGGCCGGCGAATTTGTTCCGCCAGCGTCAACAAGCGGGCGGACTCGAAAACCTGCAGGCGGCGATGGATGTGTTCACGTCGATTGGTCCGTATGCCAATCTCTCGATCATCCGCACGGGCGAAGTCTCGGCGGCCGAGAAGCCGCGGCTGGAGCGTGCAATGCAATCGGCAGTCGCGCTTACGGGCGACCTCGCGCCACAGGTGGTGTTTGATTTCAAGGCAGCTCATGCCGAGGTTAGCTTGCGGCAGCCGGGGATCATCTACCACACCGACGGGCCGAGCAACCCGCAACTGCGACTCTTGAAGCTCGCCTCCTGCGGCCAGGCGCTGCCGGGCGACGAGATCGAATTCACGCTGCGCTACGACAACATCGGCGACCAGGTGCTGAGCAACGTCACGATCGCCGACAATCTGACGACGCGCTTCGAGTACGTTCCCGGTTCGGCGAAGAGCAGCGTCAACGCCGACTTCATCACCGAGAAGAACGACGCGGGCTCGCTGGTGCTTCGCTGGGAGATCAAGGAACCAGTGAAACGTGGAGCGGGCGGTGTGGTGCGATTTAAGGTGAAGGTGCGGTAGGCGCCTGTGCAGACACCATAGCTCAACTTCTCTTTCTCGCCATGCCGATGTGAGTGCCAGCATGTGCTCTGGGTAGCCACGACGTTTTTGGACTGTCGCGCGCACTCGGTTTTTAATTCCATTATTCCCGTATATTGGCACGTCGCTTTCCGCTGCGGGTCTTGAATTGCAGCGTTTGAGACGATCCGCGGATTTCAAAATACGGTTTATTTTGGGATTTCGCGTGTTGGTTTGTGCCGCGACGCCTGTGCAGTCCTCTCTAAATTTCGTTTAAGTAGATGCGGCGTATTCGGCGGCGTCGCTACGCATTGGTATCTTGATGTGGGCGGAGTACGTTAACACAGAGAGTGGCCATTTCCTAGCTCCCAGTTTTGAAAAATGTGGAGTGGGGAATTGGGAGTGGGGAGTAATGAGGCGATGAGGTGGATGGCCAAGAGTTGGTAGGTGACTACGCCACCAATACAGCCATGCAGAAGCTATTTATCGCGTGGTATAATTTCGGCCGTAGGCATGAAGCCTGAAGGGGCAAACTCCAGCGATGACCAGCAAGCTGACGGACCACGTATGGACGATCAAAGAGATGATTGAAAGGGCGGCGCGGGACGCATGAGTTCGCGATTTCAATTCGGGGCAAGGAATCTGTTATTGGCAACGGTCTGGGTCGCTGTGTGGGCTGCTGCGCTATCGATCCTGAGATCATACCAGCACCATGACCCACCGCTGCCGGAAACTCACGTTCTTTTGTATCTGTCGCTGCTTTTTGCGTTTTTTTCTACACCGTTCGTAGCGGTGGGCGCGCTCTTGAGCCGCACGAAAGCAGGGCTGGTTGTCGGTGGAATCATTGCTATTGCCTGTATCGCGATGCTTTATTCATGGCGATAAACTGAGCACGTAGTGCACCTGCAAAATAATTAAATCCCACCACTTACTGAGAATTAGATTGATCTATTCCTCCTCACAGATCAAACCGCAGCGGGAGCC
>CAZJWY010000133.1:0-14904 GCA_964549545.1 uncultured Planctomycetaceae bacterium
CCGGTTTTGTTAGAGCTTCTAGTTCGCGACGCTCATTTCCGCGTTGTGGAGCGAGTGAGCGACGCCACGTGGGGCGGGAACTACCTTCGTAAATTCCGTGGTGGGCTCTCGTCGGTTGGCTTGCAGTTGGTGGAACTCGGCCAGGTAACGTGTTACGGTCTGCTCGCTGAGCATGCCTTCGGTGACGAGGACCTCGGCCAAAGGACGCTTGCGGTTGGCTTGCAGCATGAGGAGCTGCATCAGTTCGTTGCGAGTCATCAGCGACATCTCGATGGCCAGCTCGCCGAATCGGATGCCGGGCGCGCGGCGCTGGGCATGCAATACCTGGAAGATGTCACGAGGCGAAATGATTCCCTCTTCGAGCGCGAGCTGCCCAATGCGCGGCAAGGTGGCGAGCTGCGCTTCGAGCGCGGCAACCAACTGGTCGGCGGAGATGATCCCTTTTTTCTTCAAATACAAACCGAACTGCATGGCAGCTCCCGGCGGCACAGGCCAAATCTGAATTTCTGAAGCGTACGTTGAGAGTGCGCGTAATGCCAACTCCGGTCGTGCGGGATAGAGCGCAGGATTGGGTTGTAACGCCGGCTGCAATAAGCAGTGAGTGGCACCGTCTGCATACTACAGTCGAGCCGATGATAGCGCCGACACAAAGCTTGAGTTGCCCGGCGCAGCGTGAGCGCCTTATTGCACGTATACGCTGCGCAATCCACCGCCCAGTGAGTTCGCGGCGAGCTTTTTTACTGTCAAACTTTATGCACTGCGGATTCTATGCCGATGACAAAAACTGGTCGGACGTCACCGTTCCGACCGGCTTGCATGGGACGTGGGCCGGAACAATTTGCCTAATTGGATTTGGGCCCATCAAGATACTTGTGCCAAAGCTTCGAACCGTTACTCGAAGTGGCACCCCCGGCCAATGCCCACGACAACCGCTCACTATCTGCTTTACACCGAGGCGACCCGCACTGCCGACTCGGCGCCGCGTTGGAAGTTCACGTTGCAATCGGCCGCCGGCGACGAGCAACTTTCAGCCGACGACTCGGAGCTTAACTCGCGCACCAGCCGCCTCGAACTGCTCGCCGTGGTTCGTGGCCTCGAGGCGATCGATAAGCCGGCGCGGGTCACGTTGCTCACTGACAGCCGTTACGTCAGCCGGGGCATCCGCCGGCAGCTCACCCAGTGGCGCGAAGACAATTGGCAATGGGAGCGTTTCGGCGAGATGGTGCCGATACGCGATAAGGACCTTTGGCAGCGAGTCGACCATGCCTTGAAATTTCACCAGGTCGAATGCTCTGATTGGCAAGCCGCCGGCCCCAACAGCCTACACCCGGTGGGCGCTGGCTCGGTGCTGTCGACGGCGATGGCCTCGCTGCGACGCGGCATTTTGACGCCACTTTCGGTGTTCTGGCCAACGACGTTTACTCGGGCCGCTTAACCCCACACAATACACCGCGTCGTCAGTGATGGTTGCTGCGGCGGATGGATCGGATTGAAAGGACGAATCGTGCAGACACAGCTTCCCCTCCACTCGATTGCCCCAGTGGTTTATGGCTATCATGAGAACCCGTTCGAGGTGCTTGGCCCGCACGAGGTCGAGCAGAACGGTCGGCGGGCGCTCGCGGTACGGGCCTACCTGCCCGAGGCCCAGCGGGCTTGGGTTGTTGATCCCGCACATGGCGTGACGCGCCCCATGCGGCGGATTCATCCGGCCGGCTTATATGAGGCGGTTGTTGAGGAACACGGAGCGAAAGCAGTTAAGCCAACCTCTAGCCCCGTGTCCCCAGTCCCCAACTACCAACTTCGCGTCACGTACAAAACAGGCGAGACCCACACCATGCACGACCCCTACGCCTTCCCGCCGATGATGGGTGAGCTCGATTTGCACCTGTTGGGCGAAGGGCAGCACTGGAAGAGTTACGAGAAGCTGGGTGCTCAATTGCGCACGGTCGACGGTGTGGCTGGCGTGAACTTCGCCGTGTGGGCGCCGAATGCCGAGGCGGTGGCGGTGGTGGGCGATTTCAATATGTGGGATCGGCGCAGCCACCAGATGCGGAAGCATGTGCCGGCCGGTGTGTGGGAATTATTCGTGCCGGGCATTGGCGCGGGCACACAGTACAAGTTTGCGGTGAAGCGACAAGGCGGCCAGGTTGTCGACAAGTGTGATCCATACGGCTTCTTCGCCGAAGTACCACCCCGCACGGCGAACATCGTTACCGACTTGAACAGCTACAAGTGGAATGACTCGGATTGGGTTCGCAATCGCTCGCAGCGCAACGGCCTCGATGCGCCAATCTCGATCTACGAGATGCACCTCGGTAGTTGGCGCCGCGATCCAAGCGACTCGGAGCGGTGGCTCAGCTACGGCGAGATCGCGCCGCAGCTTGTCGAATATTGTAAGAAGATGGGCTTCACGCATGTCGAGCTGTTGCCCGTGAGCGAGCACCCGTTCACCGGTAGCTGGGGTTACCAAACGACGGGCTACTACGCCGCGACGAGCCGCTACGGCACGCCGCAAGATTTCATGCACTTCGTCGACCTGCTCCATCAGAACGACATCGGCGTAATCATCGACTGGGTACCAGCCCACTTCCCGAAAGACGACCACGGCTTGCGCCAGTTCGACGGCACCGCCCTGTACGAACACGCCGACCCGCAAAAGGGCGAGCACCCGGACTGGGGCACGTTGATCTTCAACTACGGCCGCAACGAAGTAAAAAACTTCTTGCTCTCGAACGCTTTATTCTGGCTGGATAAGTACCACATCGACGGCCTGCGGGTAGATGCCGTGGCTTCGATGTTGTACCTCGACTACAGCCGCAAAGAGGGCGAGTGGCAGCCGAATATGTACGGCGGTCGCGAGAACCTCGAAGCGATCGACTTGATGAAGAAGTTCAACGAAGAAGTCCACTTGCAGTACCCGGGCGTGCTGACGATCGCCGAAGAATCGACTGCCTGGACGGGCGTGTCGCGGCCGACCTACCTTGGCGGCCTCGGCTTCTCGCTCAAGTGGAACATGGGCTGGATGAACGACACCCGGCGGTACATGCACAAGGACCCGATTCATCGCAAGTTTCACCAAGACGAGTTGACGTTCTCGTTGATCTACGCGTTTACCGAGAACTTCTGCTTGCCGATGTCGCATGATGAAGTCGTTCATGGCAAGGGCTCGCTGCTCGATCAGATGCCAGGCGACTTGTGGCAGAAGTTCGCAAACCTGCGACTTTTGTACGGCTACATGTGGTCACATCCGGGCAAGAAGCTGCTGTTCATGGGCGCGGAGTTCGGCCAATGGCAGGAATGGAACCACGACGAGTCGTTGCAGTGGCACTTGCTGCAGTGGCAGTCGCACGAAGGCGTGCAACGATACCTGGCCGATCTGAACGGTCTGTATAAGCGGGAGCCCGCGCTGCACGAGATCGACTTCGAGTCGGTCGGCTTCGAGTGGATCGACTGCCACAACTGGCAGGACAGCATTCTGGTTTATATGCGGAAGGCGAAAGACCCGAACGACTACATCATCTGCTGCTGCAACTTCACGCCGGTACCGCGGCCGGCGTACAAGATCGGCGTGCCGGAAGCGTGCTGGTACGAGGAGGTGAGCAACAGCGACTCGACGTTCTACGGCGGCAGCGACCTGGGCAATGGCGGCGGCATTCAAGCCGTCGCGGAAGAGAGCCACGGGCGGTCGGCGTCGATGGAAGTTTCAATTCCGCCGCTGGGCGTGGTGATGTTCAAACCGCGGCGGTGAACGAATCCCGATTCGTGAGGATGATCGAACGTGCTGTGTTCGCTGTACTGGGGAGCGCAAGGCGGCAAGCAGTTTGAGAGTTAGCCTTCGTCGCTTGGTTCGTTTTTGGCTTTGTCTGGATCGCGGTCCCATTTGAGGTTGTTGCTGTCTTCGATGTCGCGCTCCAGATTGCTGGCTATCTCTTGGCGATGCAGTTGGTTCATCATGCCTTCACCGTACCAAGTGAAGGCGTCCATGAGGTAATTATTGCGCAGCTCAGCCAAAGCGGGCGTGTGCTCGACGACGCGGACCACGTAGGCGATCGAGTTGTCGTTGTTCATCAGAACGCCGACCTGGCCGTCTTTCAAGTTGAATACGCCCCGCAGGAAATCGGGGCCCGCGGCAACGATGTCGTTCGGCTGGCTGAACCGGTAGGGTTGCTGTTGCACCTGGCCGCCGACCATGCCGACTTCGCCGCCGGTTAGTTCCGAAAACGGATCGGTGCGGATGACTTTGATGGCCTTATCGTCGGCAAAGAAATTGGCCAGCGGGGTTTTGTTCTCTTCAGCCTTCTTGGCGTATTCCTCGGCATGTTTCTTGGCTAGCTCGGACGCCTTTTCGAGCTTCCAAGCTTTGATGACTTCGTCCTTTACCTCGGCCAGCGTGGGCGTCTTGGCCGGGGTGTCGCTCATCTTCATTGCGATGTAGCGATTGCCGTCGATGTCGACCGTCTTCACGGGTTGGTACATGCCAAGTTCGTCACCCGTGAAAAGCAATGACAGGAGAAGACGGTTGGCGTCGATCGCGGTCGATTTGCCGATGGGAAGCTCGCGAAGTTGGAGCAGCGACCTTGGGCCAGTGACGCCGTGTTTCAAACCGCTGTTCTCAGCAAGCGCGGCGAGATCGGTGAGCGACTTGGGTGGCGGCGGGAGTTCTTTCTTGCCGTCGGCATCCACGATAGGATCGGTATCGGCGTAGCGCCATTTTTCATATTGCGGCTGGAGCTTTTCCTCGATGCTGCTAATGATCTTCGACAGTTCCTCGGCCACTTGGGTTTCGGCCAGGCGCTTGCGGATTTCGTCTTTCACTTCCGAAAGAGGCTGAGCCTCGAACGGCTTCTCGGTCGCTGGCGCGGCGGGAGCAGCAGGTGGAGCTGGCGTTGCAGCAGGGACTTCCGGCGTGTTGGCGGGCGCCGGTGGATTGGCGGCTGGTTGATCAGCCGCTTTCGTTTCGGCTGCATCGGGATTGGCGGCGGGAGCATCGGCGGCTTCCTCGCCTTCTTTGCCGGCTTCATTCTCTTTCTTCGCAACGTCTTCGGCAAAGGCTGTCAAGCGGAAGACGCTCTTGGCAGGGTTACCGATCGAGGACGATTCCTTGGCTTCCTCGGCGGCTTTCTCACCTTCGCTTTCCGTTTTTTCTGCCGGCGGTGCATCTTTTTTCTCTGCCGGGCCGACAGGGTTGGCGGCGGGTTCTTCCGCTTTCTTTTCTTCTGCCGGCTTCTCGTCCGCCTTTTTCTCCTCAGCTTTTTTCTCTGCGTCGGCTGGCGGGGCTTCGGTTGCCTCGTTTTTCTGTTCTTCCTTGGCCGCTGGCGCATCGGTCGAGGGGGATTCTTTCGCCGTGTCTTCCTTCAAGCCGACGTTCATTTTTGGGAAGAGGGACTTGTTCTCTTCGTAGAACTTGGCGATTTCCTCGTCGGTAATTTTGGCTTCGGCCTTGGCAAGATGCTCATCGTAGCTGGCCTCGATGAATTGCACGTCGACCTTTCGCGGAACGCGGAAGCCGGGCAAGGCGGATGGGAGCTCAAGATTGCCGTATAAGTCGGGAACCGGCTCACGGTCTTTGTACTTCTCGAAGAAGGCGGCGAGCTCGGCGTCGGTCGGCTCCTTCACATCGGGCAGGTACAACTCGGCCGGCACGGCGGCCGCCTCGACAATGACGCGATCGTTGACGCGCGACCAATCTTTCCAGCGTTGTTCAGGAGTGACCGTCTGGAACGCGTACACATGGGTGTTGAGATAGTTGCGGGCGAGCATTTCCTCGCGCAGGGCCTCAAGGACATAGTCGATCGACAGACGTCCCGCACCAGAGGATGAACTGCCCACCATCGCGCGCATTTGAGCGGGAGTGACGTTTCTGCGACCCAGCTCATTGAGGTAATTAACCAGCGTTTCATCGCTGATTTTCATTCCAGACTTGGCGGCCGCCTCGGCGAGGAGCTTTGTCTTGACGACGCTCGACTCGACTTGCTGCTGGGGAGTTTCCGGAGCGAGCATCCGCTGGACGCGGAGTTCGGGGGGATCAACGCCGGCCATCACCGAAGGCCGAGTGCCTTCCATCTCGATGTTTTGCAAGAAATGGTTAAGTACGCGACGGCGGAAAACCAACTCGTTCAACTCGCGGTTGGAGAGCTTGCCGCCGTCCCAATGGACGGCCGTGGCCCTGGCATCGAGGGCTTCACCTGTCGCCTGCGAGTGGCTGCCGTAGCGCGACATCAGGGCGTCGCCCACAACAAAAATAAAAATTGCGATCAGGGTGGCAATCACCATCAGCATCTTTTGATGCTTGCGAAATAAACTAAAAGGGCTAGCCATAAGTGGGGTATTTAAGTAAGTCTCATTGAGCCGTAACAGCAGAAATGGAGGGAGTGCCAATCGGCTCCTGGCACTCGACGCGGAAGGTGGACCATCTTGACATCCGGCCCGGCCCGCAAGTAATCATTGACGGCTTGCCGTTTGTGGCAAAGCGCTCGATTCTATGGGGAATTGACGTAAATGCAATCCCAATAGGGAGTGTCGCTCACAAAACTGCGGATGGAGGGCCTACATTTTTTCATTTACCGGCTTGCCGAAGCCGGACGTGGTGAAAACAATGTCCGCGGTATCGCGGTATATAGGGCTTACGCGGCGAGATGGCTCGCTGGTCGCGCTTGAATGCTTGAATTTAGAGAGCGGATGCGCGAGCCATTGCACGAAAGATCAGTGGCGAACTGCGAAGGAATCAGAGCAAGAAAACAAGAAAAAGTGGGGATGATCCCCGCGGCTCGCTCGGGTAGGTGATGGATTCACAAGCACAACCCGCAAGCACAATTTACCTAACCACTGCAATTTAACCGATCGCGCGATGGAATGGCCAAATCAAAGTCTTCAAAATCGAATGGTAGCGCTCTTGTGATCGTCGAATCGCCAGCCAAGGCGAAAACGATCAGCAAGTACCTGGGCAACGGCTTTGTCGTAGAAGCGAGCATTGGTCATGTGCGCGATCTGCCGCAAGGGGCGGCGCAGATTCCGGCCGAGTACAAAAAAGAGCCGTGGTCGAACCTGGGCGTGAATGTGAACGACAACTTCACGCCGATTTACATCGTTCCGCCGGGCAAGAGCAAGCAGATCAAGCTGCTGAAGGATCGGCTGAAAGAGGCAGACGCCCTGTATCTAGCGACGGACGAGGATCGCGAGGGAGAGGCCATCAGTTGGCATCTGCTCGAGATTCTCAAGCCGAAGGTACCGGTGCATCGGCTGGTGTTTCACGAAATTACTAAAGACGCGATTCAAGCGGCGCTGGCCTCGCCGCGGAGCGTCGACGACGGGTTGGTGCGGGCACAGGAAACGCGCCGCATTCTCGATCGGTTATACGGCTACGAGGTGTCGCCGCTGCTGTGGCGGAAGGTGCGGCCAAAGTTGTCGGCAGGGCGCGTGCAGAGCGTTGCGGTACGAATGATCGTCGAGCGCGAACGCGAGCGGATGGCGTTTGTTTCGTCCACGTGGTGGGACATCATCGGCATGTTCGAGAAATCGAACGGGCAAACGTTGCAGGCGGACATCGTTTCGGTCGATGGTCGCAAGATTCCGGCGGGTAAGGACTTCGATTCGGCGACGGGCAAGATCAAAAACAACGAAATGATGCTGCTCGACGGGCCGGCGGCCACTGCGCTGGCGGAGCGCGTTCGGAGCGGCAAGTTCAGCGTGACGAATGTGGAAGAGAAGCCGTACACGTCGAAGCCGTATCCGCCATTTACGACCAGCACATTGCAACAAGAGGCCAACCGCAAGCTCGGTTTCACGGCTCGCCGAACGATGCAGGTGGCCCAAAGTCTCTACGAAAACGGCCATATCACTTACATGCGTACGGATTCGACCAACCTTGCGCAAGTGGCGGTCGACGATGCTCGCCGGCTGGTATCGCAGGAATACGGCAACGATTTCCTGCCGGCCGAGGCACGGGTTTACAAGTCGAAGGTGAAGAATGCCCAAGAGGCACACGAAGGCATTCGGCCGGCCGGTCATCCGTTCGAGTTGCCAGGCACACTGCGCAACACACTTAACGCAGATGAGTTCAAAATCTTCGACATGATCTGGAAGCGCACCATCGCGAGCCAGATGGCCGACGCCCGCGGCCGACGCACAACGCTGACGATCGAAGGCGAAGGCTGCGTCTTCCAGGTAAGCGGCAAAACGATCGACTTCCCTGGCTACTTGCGAGCGTACGTCGAAGGAAGCGATACGCCGGATGCCGAACTGGCGGATCAGGAAACGGTGTTGCCAAGCGTTTCGATTGGTGAAGTGCTCAAGTGTACCGACATGACCGCGAAGGAGCACTCGACGCAACCACCGAGCCGGTTCAGCGAAGCGGCTCTCACGAAGGCATTGGAAGAGCGCGGCATCGGTCGGCCAAGTACGTATGCATCGATCATCGACACGATTCAGAACCGTAGCTATGCCTTCAAGAAAGGCGGGGCGCTGGTGCCGACATGGACGGCGTTCTCGGTCGTCAAGTTGCTGGAGCAGCACTTGTCGAATCTAGTCGACTATCAATTCACGGCGAAGATGGAAGACGATCTCGACGCGATCAGCCGCGGCGAGCAGGAATACGTTGTTTACCTGACGAGCTTCTACTTTGGCAACGGCGCGCCGGGGCTCAAAGCCCAGCTAGAGCAAAAGGGCGAAGCGATCGACGCCCGCGAGATCAGCCGGATTCCGATCGGCACGCCGGGCGACGGCGAGCCAGTCTTCGTGCGCGTGGGCCGCTACTCGCCGTTTGTCGAGCAAGGCGAGCGCACGGCGTCGCTCAAGGATGAAACGCCGCCGGATGAAGTGACGCTTGATGCGGCGCTCAAGCTGCTCGAGCAGGCTCAACTCGGCGACGAGCCACTTGGGACCGACCCGGAAACGAACAAGCCGGTCTACCTAAAGACAGGTCGGTTTGGACCGTACGTGCAGCGCGGTAATCCCGATGATGAGGAGAAGCCGCAAAACGCATCGCTGTTGAAAGGGATGGACCCCGCCGACATCGATCTGGCGACCGCGCTCAAGCTGCTCACGCTGCCGCGAAACCTGGGTGACCATCCACAACAAAACCAACCGATCACGGCGTACAATGGGCGGTTTGGGCCGTATGTGAAGTGTGGCGATGAAACGCGCTCGCTGCCGGCCGATATTTCGCCGATCGATGTGACGCTGGAACAGGCCGTCCACTTGCTCGCGCAGCCGAAGCAGCGCGGCCGGGGGCAGGCGGCGAAGCGCGAACCACTCAAGGTCTTTGAGGAATCGCCAGTCACGGGCGCCAAAGTACAACTACTCGACGGGCGATTCGGGCCATATGTAACCGATGGCACGACGAACGCCTCGTTGCCCAAAGGGGCGGCGGTCGAAGAGCTGACGTTCAACGAAGCGCTCGACTTGCTGGCCGCTCGGGCCGCGATGGGCCCGCCGAAAAAGAAAGCTGCGAAGAAAAAGGCGGCCAAGAAGACGACAACGAAGAAGGCCGACGAGTCGCCGAAGAAGGCGACCACGAAACGTCGGCCCGCCAAGGCAGCCAAGTCGTCGAAAAAGAAAGCTCCTCGTGGCGAATAGGTAAAGCCCGCCCCTGCCAAAATCGCTTCCCTTCCGCCAATTCCGCTGTTAGGTTCGACAGAGGAGGTAGGGAAGGATGGTCCGACGACTTTTTGAGTTTTGCTTGTCCGTGTTGTTGGTTTCGCTGTGCGTTCCGGCGCGGGCGAACCTGGCCAATTTCAATGCCCTCACAGCCGGCACTAGCTATGCCCCGCCGGCGATCTTTTCGAACGGCGGCCTGGATTTTGACGTCCTCTTCGGCCTCGGCAATCTCAATGTCGCGGCAGTGAGCGGCTCGGTGAACCCGTCGTTCACGGGGAACTACCTGAGACTGAATTCGAACACGGCGCTCAACGTCAACCTGCCGACCGGTGCGTCGCAAATTCAGTTTGACTTCATCCGCAACAATCCGGCCACGGCGTTGGTGATCAACGGTAGTTGGTTCGATGTGGCTCAGATTCCGGGCACCGTCAGTGGAGTAAGCGTCTCGCAACAACTGCCGACGAGTTCGAACTGGGGAAGCATCTTGGCGACGGGAACCATCAACAGCTTCGTCGTCGTGGGTACGGAATTTTATCTCGATAACCTTAACGCCACGCTCTCTCCCGGCCTGTCTGGCGACTTCAATAGAAACCACGTTGTCGACGCGGCAGACTTTGTCTTGCTGCGTAAGACGCTCTACAGTCGCACTGGTTACAATTCGTGGCGTGCGAACTTTGGGGCAACAGATGCAGGCCTGGGCGCCTCGACCGTTCCGGAACCCGCCACGATCTGGCTGACCGTTGGCGCACTCGTGGCCCTGCCGCGTCGCCGTGGACGGGCTGCGTAGGTCAGGCTTGAGCCTGACTCGGCGCTAATCGGCGACTACTCGGCGACGGTAACCAACCTTACCGCGAGCGGCGGGGTTTATCCCCGCTGGGATGAACCCGGCGGCTCGCTATTTTGTAGTTATATTATGGTGGTTTAGATGTCAGGCTGAAGCCCGACCTACATAGCCCGGCCATCTTGGCCGGAATGAGGGGCGTGGTTGCAAATCGGTTCGCGGGACGACCGACCCAGAATGGGTCGGCTATATAGGTGCTCCGGCATTCAGTCTTCAGCGATGACATGCGCTACAGCGAAGCTGCGGCAGTGGGAGATGCTGACGTGGAGCTTGCGGATGCCGGCTTTTTCCATGACGTCACGGGCGCCCGCTTGCAGTTTGACTGCCGGGGCCCCCTTGCGGTCGTTGCGGATTTCGATGTCGCGCCAACTGATGCCCCGTCGCCAACCGGTGCCGAGCGCTTTGAGCACGGCTTCTTTCGCGGCCCAACGGCCGGCGTAGTGCTGTGTGGCCGCTTTGCGTGCGGTGCAATATTCGATCTCGGCGTCTGTGTAGACGCGCGTGATGAACAGTTCGCCATGACGCTCAATCATTTGAGCGATCCGCAAACATTCGACGATATCGATGCCGGTTCCGACGATGGACATAAACGGGTGTCAGGTGTCAGGTGTCAGTGAAAACGAGGGGGAGGCGTTGCATGGTGGGAGATCAGGATTGTTGGCGAGGGCTCACTAAAATGAATACAGTGGTGGCGGCGCTGACTATGATCAGAATCGCGTCGATAGACCACACGATGATTTGTTTCTGGTCGGCCTCATTTGCGACGAATTCTCGGAACGACCATGGGGACTCGGGGCGGAATAGGGCGATTTGCGGCGACTTCTCACGGGCTGCGGTCCATTGTCGGCGGAAATCGAGGTAGAGCCAAGTGTGCTCGGCCGCAATCACCACGATCGATAACAGGATCGTACCGAGGACCAAGTGGCGGCGCGAGGTCGGCGTGCGTAGCGCACCAGCTAGTTTCCAAAGGGTAGCGCCAAGAGCGACGCCAACGGCGGTCGAGACGAGGCCGAGCGGGGCCTGGCCCGAGGCGTGTACGAGCGACGCCAACCAGGCAATCACGATCGCCGCGACGGCACCTGCTGCGTACCAGATCAACATGGCCGTGTTACGCCGTTCGTTCGAGAGGAGGGGTGCCATGTCCACGGCTTTGCGTGGGCATGCAGAAATGTTGCCGAGGCATGGCCACTCCGAGCAGTGGCCATGGCACCCAACGACTCATTGGCTGCACAATTATCATTACGCCGTGCGTTCGAGGGCTTGCGCCAGATCGGCGATCAGGTCATCCGAGTTTTCCACGCCACAGGACATGCGAATCATGTTATCCGAAATACCGTAAGAGCGACGATCTTCGGGTGTGCATTGGTAGTAGCTCATCACGAGGGGCTGCTCGATCAACGACTCGACGCCGCCCAAGCTGGGCGCGATGCGAGGAATTTTCACGGCGTCGATAATGTCAGCCGTCGCACGCCAATCGGCATCTTTCACAAGGAACGTCACGAGACCGCCGAAGCCGCGCATTTGGCTGCGGGCGACATGGTGGTAGGTGTGCGACTCGAGGCCCGGGTAGTAGACCTTTTCGATGCGTGGATGCTGCTCGAGGAACTCGGCCACGCGCTGGCCGTTCTCATTGTGGCGCTGCATACGTAGCTCGAACGTCTTGAGACCACGAGTGAGCAGGTAGCAGTTTTGCGGGCTGTTGACGGCGCCCATGATACCGCGGAGCTTGCGGACCGGTTCCAACTTCTCCTTCGAGCCGATCACGACACCTGCCAAGAGGTCGTTGTGGCCGGCGAGATACTTTGTCACCGAGTGAAGGACGTAGTCGATGCCGGCCGCGATCGGACGAAGGTTGTAGGGGGTTGCGAGCGTGGCGTCGATCAATGTTTCGACGCCGCGGTCGATGCCGATCTGAGCGAAGCGATCGAGATCGACGATGCTCAAATGAGGGTTGGTAGGCGACTCGCTTACCAAGAGCTTCGTGCGCGGCGTGATCGCGGCTTCCATCGCATCGTAATCGCACGCCTTCACCTGCACGGTCTTCACGCCAAAGCGGGCCATGTGTTTGGTGCAGAACTCGCGGCTGCGGTGGTAACACTCGTCGAAGAAGATTACTTCGTCGCCGGCACTGAGCTTGGTCATCAGCAGACCGACCATCGCGGCCATGCCGCTCGAATAGAGGATGGCCGTCTCTCCGCCCTCCAGTGCGGCCAGCTTACGCTCGGCCACACGCTCGCCTGGATTGCCATAGCGGCCGTATTCCTCGCGCTGCTGATCCTCTTCGATGAAGTCGATGACCGCTTGTGTATCGGTGAACGTGTACGTCGAAGCGCAGAAGATCGGATCAGTGATCGAGTCGCCCGGCTTTTGCCGTGCTTCGCCACCGTGGACGCTCAGCGTGGAAAACTTGGGCGAGGACGACTGCGTCGGCTTCTCGGGTAGCGCCTGATCATCCAGCGGCTTGCTCATATGCTTGGTACTCATCTTCCATCGTCTCCAAAACACGTAACGCCTGCTGACGCCTGGCTTGTTCGTTGGCTCTGATTAAAAGCAGTTTTGCGTTGTTGAGAATATATAGCCCGGCCGTTTCGGCCGGCTCTCATTTCGATCGAACCTTGGCGAGGGTTCGACCGAAACTACCGACCCAAGATGGGTCGGCTATATTGTCAACGCAGCAACGCCGTTTCAATAAAAGGCTGAACAATCGAGCGCAACAAAAAAACCGCAGCGCCAAACACGGGGCATCTGCGGCTAGCTACTTTCAAGTTGTGCGGACGTACGTGCGATTGGAGCGGGTTCGAAACAAGCACCAAACTTCGCGACGTCGGCTCTTTAGCAGTTTCGGCTGCAAGCGGCCACAAATCCCATGTGCGCTCTATTCTAGTATGCGCCGATCCAGAACACAAGTGAAAGTAGCCCTCTTGCTCCACGAGCGGAAGAAAAGCGGGAAAATGAATGGGGGAATCCGTCTCTCGGAGCGAAACGGCTACAATTGGCCAACCGCACGGCGTACGATAAAGAAGCTATGTTCACGCCCACGACAAATTGGATGAGCCTCCCGGCGATGTTCGCCACCTGTCTCCGAGCGTCCCTCTCGTTTTGGCTGCCAGGCGGCCGTCTCCTGCGATTGGCCGAAATGATAGCCATCTTCGGTGTCTTGATCGGCCTCGCATCGTCGGCAGTAGCCGACGAGCCGGCCGCAACCGCCGTGGAAAAGAAGGCTTCCTTGCCCCCCGCTTCCCTGGCCAGCCACGAGGACGTCAACCGTTGGATCGAGGAGTTGGGGCACGATGCGTTTACCGTACGGCAGGCTGCGGCAGCAAGCCTATTGGAAGCCGGCATGCTATCGCGTGAGCCACTCGTAGAATTGGCCAACGGCCCGGACCCGGAGAAGAGGGCGGCGGCCCGGCGACTCGTCAAGCTCATCGATCGATCGGAATTTCACCGCCGCCTGGAAGCCTTTGCGGCCGATACCGATGGTCGCCAGGGTCTCACGCTTCCCGGCTGGGAACAATTCCAGAAATTGGTCGGCAGCGATCCGGCGGCACGCGAGCTGTTCGTCGACATGCAGCGCCAAGAGGGGGCGTTGATTGCGGCTATCTTCGGCGGATCCAAGCGCGAGCCGGGCGAGCTATTGGAGTCGCGATTGGCGAGAGTGGTGCAATGGCAAGCCATGGGAGCCCCTCGCAGCGCGACGCCTCCCTTAGGCCGCAGCGCTGCCCTGCTCTTTCTGGGAACCATGCCCGAGGTCCAGCTTTCCGAAGGAGGGACCATCCTGGTTGAGCGGCTATTGCAACAGCCGCCGATTTCTCTTTTGCTGCGCTCCGAAGACAAACAAAACGTGGTGCGGCGGCTGGGGGTGGCCTGGTTGATCCATTGCCCGACGAAAGATGAGGATATTTTACAACATCGGCTAAAAATCATTTCTGGCGTGGGGCTTGCCGAAGCATTGCCGCTGGCCCGGGCGGTAATTGCCGGTGACCCACCCTATACGCGGTCGCTGCCTCTCACGCGAGCATGGGCGGCGCTCGCTGTCGGCCAATTAGGCTCGGCCGACGACGTGGAACGCCTGGAGCCGATGCTCCTTGAAGCAGCCAGCTGTATTCCCATTCAACAGCAATTGCCCGGGCAGAATGCATCGATCCAAGTGCGCGACGCGGCACTCGTGGCGATGCTCCAACTAACGAATCAACGACCGTCCGACTATGGGTACCTTCGCGCCCGGCTGGTGCCTCCGATCAAAGCCTATCAACTTGAGTCACTGGCTCGCGAAAGCGACGGGCAACGAACTGAGGCGATTGGCAAATGGCACGAGTGGCGAGCGGCGCAGAAGAAGGCCGCGAAATAGACAGGGCTAGTTTTTAACATTCAGCCGTTCCCTGAAACCCGCCGTAAATGGCGGGCCTATCCAACACCTAAGTTCGAGTTTTGCACTTTTTTGAGGTGAAAAACTGCTCTAGTAGAAAAGC
>CAZJWY010000134.1:0-7851 GCA_964549545.1 uncultured Planctomycetaceae bacterium
CGTCGTGTGGACCACCGAGTTTGGCCGGATGCCCTTTACCCAAGGCGCGACAGGCCGCGACCATAACGGTGGAGCATTTGCAACCTGGTTGGCGGGGGCCGGTATCGCGCCCGGTATCAGCTACGGGCAAAGTGATGAATTCGGCTATAAAGGCGTCGAAGGCCAAACCTATTGTTACGATCTCCACGCGACGATCTTGCATCTGTTGGGCATCGATCACACACGTCTCACATTTCGGCACAATGGAATCGAGCGCCGATTAACGGATGTTCATGGGAAAATCATCAACGAGATACTGGCTTGAAATGCAGCCTTTCGCGAGAGAGTCGAGATAAGAACAAGGAAGAACGGGGTACTGAGATGGAGATCATGCAAGCGGAGCGGCTGGCGCTCGACCTCATGCGACTGCACAAGCTGCTGCCGAAATGGACGTTCGCGTTCGATCGCTCGAAAGTCTGCTTCGGCAAGTGCTACTATTCCAAAAGGCAAATTTCATTGTCGCGTCATTTGGTCGAGCTAAATAGTGAGGACGAAGTTCGCGACACAATACTTCACGAAATCGCCCACGCGTTGGCGCCGCGTGGCGCTGGGCATGGCCCGAAATGGCAAGCCATCGCACTCGCGATTGGTTGCAATGGAGTGCGGTGTTACGGTGCGGAGGTGCGGCGACCTCGGCCGAAGTACATGGGAACCTGCCCCGCCTGCAAACTGGTGATTTACCGCCATCGGCGAACAAAAGTCGCTTGTGCCAGATGCAGCCCGGTATTTGATCGGCGGTATGTGTTTGTCTGGAGCAGAAGCGCCGACCAGGTGACAGTTGGCCTGGCTGCGAATGCCTAGCGCGTTGCCGGCGGCTCGCCGAATTCGCCAGCTTGGTAACGTTGGACGAGTTCCACATACCGCCCACTCAGCCAGCGCATGTACTCTAGCTCCTTCTCGTTCACGTGGCGCACGATTCGACCAGGCACGCCCATCACCACCATCCGATCGGGAACCGTCAGTCCCGGTGGCACGACCGCTCCGGCGGCAATGAGGCACTCTTTGCCGATGATGGTATGTCCGAGCAAGACTGCTCCGATGCCCACCAAGGAACCCCGCCCAACGCGTTCTCCGTGGACAACCGCCCGATGTCCAATCGTCACATCATCTTCGATCGTATTGGAATAGTCCGTGTCGCAATGAACGACACTGCCATCTTGAATATTTACGCGTTTGCCGATCACCACGGGCGCTACATCACCACGCACGACCGCGGAGAACCAGACACTGCTTTCGGCGCCGAGTTGCACGTCGCCGGTAACGGTAGCATTGTGCGCAAGAAAAGCGCCCGCTGAGGTTTCACGAAACCATTTCATGCCTAGAAGTTAGCCGTTCGCGAGCTTGGCGCGAATATCGCGGTGTGAATATGCAAGGCAGGCCGCCACCTAGGTGGCATCTTTCACGGTCCCTTTCTCTTTAGAAATGTCGTAGTGCTGCATCAAGCCGCGGCTAAGCTCCTTAACCTCGGGAGCACGCAGCGCAGCGTTGTAGATCACCAATTCACTAAGGTCGCCGTGGAAGTACCATTGGTCAAAAATGCCGTGCTTGCCGATCACTTTTCGCGAAGTGACGGCTACGCTGGTCGGGGCAGAACTCTCGGCGACCACGTTACCATCGACAAACAGTAGCGCTTTGTTGTGAGTATTGCTGTAAACGTATGCCACGACATGCGGCTGCGAATAGTCCAACAATTTGGATACGACAACGCCGGCACTGATATCGGCTCCGCGTGAATCGCGGCCCACAAATACCTTCGCAGCAATCGACGTCACCGGTCCATTCCAACTATCGATTTTTTCGCCAAGCTGCAGCACGCCAGGGCTACGGATATCAGGCAGGTAGCGGCTCGGCGGGCCGTTGTAGTTGACGATCTGCCCCCCGACCCGCTCCCTACCGACCGCGGGCGACGCATACTGGAAAACGCAGACGATCGTTTGATCGTCGGTTGTAGTGATCGGAGTCGTCGTCATGTAGCTTGTGGCGCCATCGAAGCGGATCGCGGGGTGGCCGAGGATGCCATTCATGACAAACTGCGGGCGCGCTTGTGGATCGGACTGAAAGGAATCGTTCGCGACTCGGTTCGAAGCCAGCGCTAGATCTTGCCAGGCAATTACCCGCTGCTTCTTATCGGTCAATACTCCGTGCTCCGCGCGAAGCCAGAGCGCGACGTTGCGATCAATCGCAAGTGGTTCGATCTTGTCCTGACGCCAGAGCGGCTTTACCTCCAACGCAAACTTGGCCTCATTGGCCGCCAGCCGCTGAGCTTGCTTCTTTTCACCCGGGAAGAGAACCGCCTGGTTTTTCTTCAGGCGGAACTCTCTACCAATCACCTCGCCGCGATCGTTCAAACGACGTGAGATCACCTCGCCTTGAAAGACATGGACTTCTGACTTGCCGTTGGCTCCCACTGAGAAGCCAAAGCGAGTGCCTAGATCGATCACCTCGGCCGACGGTCCGCGAATAGTAAAACCGGCCGCCTGGTGAGGCACCTCGGCCGAAACATTGCCAGAAAACAGTCGGCACATCATTGAGCTATCAACGCGCAGCCGGCAAGGGCCGGCCAGAACCACTTCAGCGCCGCTTTCAAAGACTAACTGGGCCAAGCCGGATTTGATGTCCAGAACGTCGCCAGCGGCAACCTCCTGACCAACGCGTAGGGGTTTCATGTCGGCTCCCCATACGCAATCGGCCAGTCGTCCCAAGATGGCAGGAGCAATCGCATGATGCGAAGGCGATCGGAAGCCTGAATCGGCGAACGAAGCGGCTTGGCGCTTGTGTTTGGCCGGTGTTGGCCAGAAGTAAGCAATACCAAGTGCCACCAAGACCGATACCGCCAATAACATCAGGTTTTGGTCCATCGTTCTCGAAGGCCGAGTCGAAACCAGCGGTTGTTGGTCGCCTTTGGCAGAGCGAGTATCAAACGAAAGTCCCTGAAATACCTCCCGCATGTCGGCCAGACGCGACGCATCCAGAAGCTGCACCTCGTTCATAAACCATGTAGCAACGTCCTCGGCATGGGCATCCGCCTCATCGATCCACGCGGCAAGCACGGCATGACCACGCTCGTCCAGTATATTGTCGAGGTAGTCTTCCAGGTAACCGGCAATGTTTTGCGGTACGCTCATTGAAGCCCCCGGCTGGTTCGAGTATTGACGCACTGCTCGAGAATCTTGCGTACTCGGTGGAGGCTCCCCTTTACGGCGGCTATAGACTTCTGAAGTGAATCGGCAATTTCGTTGACGCTGAGACCGCTCGAGTATCGCATTTCAATTAGCCGCCGGCGACGATCATCCAGTTTCCGAATGCAGTAGTGCAAAGCTTCGCGGCGATTGTCCGCGGGGCTTTCAGCAAGCGTAGCGAGATGCTCACCGATCAATGAAGTCAACTGATCACTAAACACCAGGCGATTGCGATGATACCGGCGAAAATACATCAACATATGATTGCGAGCGATTCCTAACGCCCAGGCAACGAAAGGACGGTCCGGATCATAGCTGCCGTAGTTTTGGGCTACGCTCACCGCGACTTCTTGGAGCACGTCTTCCGCATCGTGAAATGAACCAATGCCGGCCAGAAGCTGCGCAAATATTGCTGTTCGCGCGCTCCCAATCGGCCGCAAGCTGGCCATGCTTGTTGGCTGGGGGACAGGCCGGTCGGTCTGCAGGCATGTTGGTCACGACAATTTGGCCCAAATTTAGCGAGTGTCTTCTGCCGCCATTCGGAGTGCTGGCAAATAACACGGCTTGATAGCCTTACCACTCAGCCACCAGCGTATTTGCGGGAGTTTCCTCAAAGGTTGCGAAGAAAATATTAATAATCGAAATATTTTCGGAATCCAGCGTAACCAAATTTCTTAACCGGCAAATAACCAAGCATAGCGGTTGCCACTATTTGAACTGGGAGTGTTTCTTGGGAACATACTGGGCGGATTCAATACGGGGTTTTTGCTGGCGAATTTTCATTCGAGGCTTGAAATCCTCTCATGATACGCCTTTTGTATCTATTTGGCACCTCATTTGCTAAAAGGGCTAGATTCAGCGTCGGGATAACCAGCGAAGAGTTTACAGGATGATGATCGCCAGGAAGAAGGACAAAAAAGCTCGAGCGATAACCAGCGGCCACTTGGGCTTCACACTGGTTGAGTTGCTGGTCGTTATTGCAATCATTGGAATTTTGGTTGCACTTCTCTTGCCGGCGATCCAGGCCGCGCGCGAGGCATCACGGCGAACTTCCTGCCTAAATAAGATTCGTCAGCTTGCCATTGCTGTGCAGAACTACGAGTCGGCCAAGAAGCATTACCCTTCGTCGGTCGAAATGCCGGATATAACCAATCCGACTGGAAACGACGGGATTTCATTCTATATCCAGGTATTGCCGTTCATCGAAGCATCGACGGTTGCTGACAGGTTCGATCGGAAGGTGCAGCCCCGTAAACAGCTCCGCAACTTGTTCTCCGTGCCAGAGCCGACGCTCCAGTGCCCTTCAGATGAGCCGGTCCAGGTGCCGTACGCGCAGGGATTTGATGCGGCGAACGCGGGCACAGGCGACACGGCTTACGACTATAAGGGGAATTACGGCATCAATTGGGGCACCGGCCGGTTCCAGCAAGACTTCCCGACATGGGACTTGGAGAGCGGAGCGAATCGGCCTGGAATGCCCGGCCCGTTTGAGGATCCCGAAACGATCGGCACCAAGCAAATTACAAAGTGGATTCGTGTGAAACAGATCATCGACGGCACGACGCATACGCTCTGCCTGCTTGAAATGCGGCAGGCTCCCACTGGCGGCCCCCCTGATTCGGAGATTGATCGACGTGCGAGACTCTGGATTCCGGTGTCGGGAACCTTCCAAATCTCGACGTTGCTCGTACCGAACTCGACGCGATGCACGGCGGGGAGCAACATTGTGGACCCGAAAACCGGCTGTGGTCCCGACGTCGCGTTTTGTCTCGATATCGACGGCATGCCCTGTTCGCGAGGCGGCGCGGTCAATCAATACACATTAGCCGCGCGTAGTCGACATCCCGGCGGCGTTTGCGTAGCGCTCTGCGATGCGTCATGCAAGTTTGTCACCAACGACGTGGACTTGCGAGTATGGCGCGCGGCGGGAAGTCGCGCGGGCGGTGAGGTTGTGGGAGACTTTTAGAGACGACTAAATCGTTTGTTGTGGTTGGGCCGGTCTGTTCCGGCTGCCAGTTCAAAGAGGTGGACGACAAGGATTTCAACAGCAAGCTGAGAAATCATCATTGTTCGTAGACGGGAGTAACAAAATGAAACGATTCGTGCGATTTTTTGGTGTTGCGGCAGCCGTTGCTTTGATAACGGCTCCGATTCACGCAGCGGAGCTTGCCTGGCAAGGCAGCGGAGTATCCGGTGATCTCTTACTAAATAACTATACCGATGGCACGAACACGAACCTTGCGCCCACTTCCGAAGATATCCTCGACATTGGCGGTAACGGCAGTGTGACATATTCGACGCCGGGTCTGCTCAACATCCAGAAGTTTCGCGTCGGTCATGGCCAGAACCCGCCCGGCAATGCCGGTGTGGGCACGGTCACGATCAACGGCGGCGCGTCGCTGAACCTGACAGTAGGCGCCGCAGGTGCGGCGAACGCTTCGCTTTGGGTTGGGAACATTCAGAATGGTACACTCAATATTGACGGTGACGGTACGAGCGTCACCTCAACACAGGTGATTGAGGTTGGGTATGGAAATAACCTCAATCGGAGCGGAACGGTTAACATTACGAACGGCGCATCCCTAACCGCGTTGGCTGGCAATGTAAACGTCGGCGATAGAACTAGTGGGGTCGGCCTGCCTGGCCATATTAACCTGAGCGGCAGCAACTCGCTATTTAACGTCACGGGTGCGGGCGCCGACCTCAATATCGGGGTCTGGGCGCCGTCGACCTACGATCAAACGGGCGGTACGGCGACAATTACGGATCAAATCGTTGTCGGGCAGCGCAACGCGGACGGTTCGACTTTCAAAGTGTCTGGCGGCACGCTCACGGCCGGCGGCTCATTTGTAGCTGCAAATGCTACGACCGCCGACGGCAGCAGTGAAAACGTCGCGGTGACGTTCAACGGCAACGCCACGATCAATTTAGGAAGTACGATGTTGATCGGCTCGAACGACGCGATCAACGCGAGCCTTGCCATTGGCGGCAATGCAATCGTGAACATGGGCGCCAACATTACCGTTGGATCGGGCGCCGCGCAAGGGAGCAGCATGACGGTTTCTGACAATGCCATCATTAACATCCCGGGGGCGGCAGCCGCCGGTAACATTTTTATTGGCCGCGGCACCACTTCCAATACGACGTTCAACATGACCGGCGGCACAATCACCCTCGGAAATCACTTCCTCATGGGAACGGCCGCCTCGCCGGGAGCAACCGGTATTGTTGGCAATCACTCCGGTGGCTCGATCACGACTACCAACAACTTCACGATCGGCGACACCTGGGGAGCGTCGACGTACAACATCAGTGACACTGCCACGATCAACGTCGGAGGGTGGATGATTGCTGGGCGCCAGCGGACCACGGGGGCAATCGTTCAGACAGGTGGAGATGTGACCGCCGGTCTTGGCATCGCCGTGGGCCGAGCGGAAAACGCAGACACCGCAACCTGGGGTACCGGCACCTACAACGTCAGCGGCGGCACGATTACGGCGAACCAATCCGTTAACAGCACCGCCCTCTGGATTGGCTCGCAGGGGAACGGCACGTTCCGCGTCATCGGCGACGATGCGACGATCAACATCAACGGCAACGCGATCGTCAATGCTGGCGGCGGCGCTCAAGGCACGCTCGCCTACCAGCTCGAAACTGGGGATCTACTGTCTGTGATCAACGTCACCGGTACGGCAACGTTTGCCTCTGGCGCTATCTTGGCGTTCGATACGTCGCTCGCATCCCCCACGCAAACAACTTACGACCTTCTCACGGCCACGAGCATCGTCGATGGTGGCATCACGAAAAACTTCCCGGCCGGGTGGGACTATCAGATCATCAACGTCGACAGCGGCCAGATTCTACAGGCCGTCCAAGGCCTCGCGCCCAGCTTACTGGGCGACTTCAACAACGATGGCAAGGTAGACGCCGGCGACTACGCCACATGGCGCAAGAACGACGCCGCCAACGCCACGCTTCCAAACGATAACGGCGCAGCCGACCAAGCGGCCCGGTTTACATTGTGGCGAGCCAACTTCGGCAACCCGCCGGGGGCTGGTGCTTCGCTGGAAGGAGCACAAGTCCCCGAGCCAGCCTCGCTAGCCGTTGTGTTGATCGGAGTAGCGACCTTGGTTGGTAGCCGTCGTCGTTCCTAGTGTGCATTACCTTGCTAGGAGCGATTTTTGGGGGTAATTGGTTGCGGCAACGAGCGCGGACATGATTTCGCCGCCGCTAAACTTTGGAAGTCGTGGAGTTCGCGCCCCGGACGGCAAAAGCCACTGGGGCGTTTTCATGCAAATTGGAAGCATCCGTGATGAGTAGATTCAAGGCACTCGACACTCGATGATCATTTGGCGAGCAATTTTCAGGTTTCTCAAGCTGATGCAGCGGCTGCTCACGGTGGCAATCGGCCTAACCATCATCGCGACAGCGTCTGCCCAGCAGCCGAACATCGTCATCGTCAACATCGACGACATGGGCTGGGGCGATTTCGCCGTCTACGGCAGCAACTATTCTCAAACGCCGAATATTGATGCCTTGGCATCGCAAGGCACTCGCTTTACGCAGTTCTACAATGGCGCTCCGATCTGCTCGCCTTCCCGCGCGGCGCTATTCACCGGGCAGTACGCGGCTC
>CAZJWY010000134.1:7861-14902 GCA_964549545.1 uncultured Planctomycetaceae bacterium
ACGCGACCGGCCACTTCGGCAAGTGGCACATGGGGGGCGGGCGCGACGTAGGATATGCGGTGGGCACTACCGCGGGAACCACCGTCTCCGCGCCACGAGTTGTCGAATATGGTTACGACCAGGCTTGGACCCAGATGGAGGGCCTCGGCAATCGAATCATCAACGTCATGCCCTACGGCGGCAATGCCAACGGCTCCACCACGCGCCCCAGCGCTTACTACAACGGGTTGAATCAGGCGAGTGAAGCACGCGGCACCGGCGGCGGCGTCGACCAACTCGTTTATCTTGAGCGACAGTTCAACGCCGATTTCATGGCCAACCGTGCCATCCAGTTTATCGACGAGCAGCGCGCCGCGAATCCGGAGAAGCCCTTTTTCTTGAACTACTGGCCAGACGAAGTTCATACGGTCAACGACCCACCTGCCGTATACAAGGCTAAGTACGACGCGCTTTATCCGAATCTTCCAGCCGATCAACGCAATTATCTGGCTAGTCTGGAACATGTCGATGCTCAAATTGGCCGCATCGTTGATCACCTCGATCAGCTTGGCCTGGGCGGCAATACACTGATCCTCGTAACTGCCGACAACGGCGCGGTCCTTGCAAACTCGAACCGTCTCGGATCGAATGGCCCATTTCGCGGAGGAAAAGGCGACGTCTTCGAGGGAGGCGTTCGCGAACCACTCATCGCACGCTGGACGGGGCATGTAACTGCCGGTCGCGTCGACACGCAGACAGTCATGTCGATGATCGATATGTTTCCCACGCTCACGCAAATTGCCGGCGTTGCTGCTCCCGCCAACGTCACTTTCGACGGCGAGAACCTGAGCCAGGCACTGCTCGGCGCAGCTTCTCAGACGCGCACCAAGCCGCTCTTCTGGAATATGAACCGCGGTACCGAGAACCGTCACTCGAATCCAAACTCATCTGGCGCCGGCGGCAATGGGCAGGAGGTTCTCGGCATTCGGTATGGCAACTGGAAGCTACTGATCAATGCCCAGGGAACGGCGCCCGAGTTGTACGATCTCTCGACCGATGTCGCCGAAGCAACGAACCGGGCCTCTCAGCAATCAGCCGTTGTGAACTTGCTGTCCCAGCAGGCGTTGTCGATTCGCTACTCGACTCCTTCGCGCAACATCCCCGATGCCGTGACGCCGCTCGTTCGGCTCAAGGCCCAGGATCTCGCGAGCACGATGAGCAATGGGGCCGCCATCGGCAGTTGGTCCGACACAGCCACGGGCGACAGCTTTAACGGCACCCTGACTCAATCCATTGCCGCTAGCCGGCCGACATTGCACACGAATGCCCTAAACGGCCGTGCCGTCGTGTCGTTCGATGGCGGTGACTCGCTGTTATCCTCCACAGGCAACTCTCTGCCAAATCCCGGTAAAGGAATCACAGTGATTGCGGTTGCCACGGGTGACACGTCGGGCAATCCTGCGCAACGCCTTGGACAACTGGGTAGTCGCGCAGGGACCGCCGGCAAGATCGTCGGCTTCGATGCGTCGACGTCGGCTACAAGTACAGACAACGGCGGCGCGGGCTTTCGCTTTAACAACGGAGCCGCATTGTACAATACGCCCGTCGCCGAAAGTGGTTTCCACATCGTCACATGGCAAGTCGGCAATGCTCAAAGCTATGCCGATGCAAAGCTCTTCGTCGACGGTACTCTGCCAGCCAATACCTTTACGGGAACAAGCACGACTGCCAACATGACGAGCTTCTCGGGCAGCGACCTGGAATTAATTCTTGGCACCGGCAGAAGTGGCAGTGGCACGCTTTTCACCGGTGACTATTACACCGGCCAGCTCGCCGAGTTCCTTGTCTTCAATGATGTACTCACGATCGGCCAAATCAATCTGGTCGCCAACTACCTTAGCACGGAGTACGGCCTGCCATTCGCATATCAGACGAATATTCTGTCGGCTCAAGCCGCACTTGGCGGCGACTTCGATCACAACGGCAAAGTCGATGCCGCCGATTACATCGTCTGGCGAAAGACGGGAGTCGACGGTCAGCTAGGTTTTCAGGCTTGGCGAGCGAACTTCGGCAGCTCGGTCGGTGGCTTGAATCTGTCCGTTCCCGGAAATGGGCTAGCTTCGATACCCGAACCGGCAACTTGGATCATCGTGGGCATTGGAGCCATGCTGTCCGTTCCCCAGGCAAGAAAGCGGATCAAGTCTTCAGATAATTGCCAGAGGCGGAAATGAATCGACATTCACTCTATTTGCGAGTTGCTACATGCCTGCTGATGCTGGTGCAACCCTGGACGAACATTCCGTTGCATGCCGAAGTGATCATCAGCGAGATCATGTACGATCCCCAAAACGCCGATACCAATCGCGAGTGGGTCGAACTATTCAACAATGGCGCTTCGGCCGTGAGCTTGAGCGGCTGGCAATTCGGAATTCCGTCGAGTAATTCTTGGACCTCCGCACTCCCTACCACGGCGTCGCTTAGCCCGGGGCAGGCGCTCGTTCTGACGCCCAGCGCGGCCACGCTGGATTCGGACTGGGGATCGGGAATCAATCGTATTCAAGTCAGCAGTTTTCCGAGCCTGACGAATGACCCAAATAATAATGTCGGCGCCGCGACGATCGCGATCCGCAATGCTTCGAGCATTATCCAAGATCAGGTGACTTATAAGAATGGCTCCGGATGGCCGACCACCAATGGCAACGATGGCAACAGCATCTATGTGCTGCCGCAGTACCTGACCAGCTCGCTTAACGATTCCGGGGCCAACTGGCGGCCGTCGTCGCAAGGCGTATATGGCGCAGTTTGGCGCAGCGCAGGCGGCGTCAGCGAAAACCACGCGTCCCCGGGCACCGTCGCCACTACGGTGCAGTCTCCCTTCGAGCCATCGCCCGATGCCGCCTGGTCAATGGTCTATCTGCCCGACGTGCAAAATTATAACTCTAGCGATGGTAACCACGTCCGACTGATCGGCCAAATGAACTGGATCCTCAACAACAAGGACGCTTTCAAAATCCAGGCGGTAATTCAAGGCGGCGATATCGTAAACCAAAACCAATCCAACGCGCAGTGGCAGCGCGCCAAGGAAGCCTTTCACATGCTCGATGGCCAAGTGCCCTACATCCTGGCAGCGGGCAACCACGATTTCGGGACGACCAACTTTCAAAACCGAAATACCCAGTACAACTCCTATTTCAAAATAACGGACAACCCACTCAACAACCCGGCCACCGGCGGCATCATCAAAGGAACTTTCGAGGCGAACAAATTAGAGAATTCCTACTCCACCTTCACTGCTCCCGATGGTCGCAACATGCTGATTTTCAATCTCGAATACTATCCCAGGCAAGCGGTGTTGAATTGGGCCGACTCGATCGCCGGACAGGCCCAATATGCCGACTATACGGCCGTTCTCTTAACGCATTCGTTCATCGGGTCGGGCAACAACCGTTGGAATGCCTCGTATCCTATCGAGGGAAATGATGGTGTCGAGATGTGGAACGAGTTGGTGAAAGTGAACGGCAACTTCGAAATGACCTTCAACGGCCACCTCGGCGGCGACGGCACTGGCTATCGGGTCGACGCGAACAATGCGAGCGTCGATGTCCACCAGATGTTTTTCAATACCCAATTCGAGACCAACGGCGGCAATGGCTGGTTGCGCGTCGTCGAATTCATGAAAGACGGCCAGACAGTGAAGGTCCGCACGTACTCGCCGCATTTTGGCCTCTACCGCACGAATGCGGCGAGCAATCTGGATCTGATCATTACGCACCTCGATTCGTCGCTGGTTTGGAACACGGGGGCAGACGCGTTTTCTAACGGCTTCGTGCGAAGCAATGGTAATCTAGGCGTCGGTGTCACCGGTGTTAATCCTTACGGCGCCGGTGGTAAAGAAGACTTGATCGTCGCCTTCAATGGCAACGCTTCCATCACTGGTAACGCCACCCGCACGGTCGGTTCGCTCCGCATCGGCACCGATATGGCAGGCATCTTCATTGCCGGCCGCAATGGCAACGGCACCGTCAATGTTGGCGGCACCACCAATCTCACGCTTAGCACCAGCACTAGCACCGGCGATCTTACTATCGGCGAAGGCGGCTACACCGGCACCATGAATTGGAACAGCAGCGGCACGCTTACCGCGCAAGGCAGACTTCGAGTCGGTCAAGGCGGCATCGGGGTCTTCAATCAAAACGCTGGCGTCGTCATCGGAGGAAGTACATCGGGCTCATTGAAATTCCTAGCCATTGGCAATGGCCCAGGTTCGCAGGGAACCTACAACCTTAACAGTGGCACTCTGCGACCGAGCGGTGGCTTTGCCGGCACACAATTTCGCCAGACGGTCGTCGGCGATGCCGGCGCGTTTGGCGAATTGAACGTCGGCGACGGTATCGGCGGCGCGAATACGGCAGCAGTCGAATCCAACGACGACTTAATCATCGGTCGCGCTGGTGGAACTGGCTTGCTACGTGTTCGTTCGGATGGTCGGGTCGAACTTCGTACCAACACCAATCCTGCTGAGTTTCTCGTCGGCCAAGACAGTATTGGCACCGTTCTCCAAACCGGCGGACTGGTAAAGTCCGACGATCTCGTGCGAATCGGCTCCAATGCCGGCAGTGCCGGAAAGTACATCATCACCGCGGGTTCGCTCACGACCGCAAGCGACGGGAGCGGCATGTTCCAGATCGGCCGCAATGGCGCGTCCGGCACGCTCCGCATTGAAGGCACTGGACAATTCAGTCACGGCGCCGAAATGTACATTGGCGATGGGTCCAATGCGAGCACATCGGGGCGACTGGAAATTATCGGTAGCACAGTGGGAGTGCAAATCGGGCAGCTCGAAAATGCGGCAGGGGGCGCGAGTGGCGTTCGCGAGGCGATTTTTTGGCAAGCTGACGCGAATGGGATCGCTCCTTTGGTCGTTACCGGCGCCGGTCCGCTGGCTTCGACTCGCGTTCAGCTTCAAGATCCCACCGAAGTAGCCGCCAACACAGGAATAAATGGCGGCGGGAACCTCACCGGCGACGGCATCGCACTGGAATTGGATCTTTCCGCAATCACTAGCAGCCAAACGATTACCCTGATTGACAACCGCACGACGGAGGCGATTACCGGCTTCTTCGAAAATGGCACTATCAAGAACTTATACGAAGAGGGCGAGATAATTCCGCTTGCTGGCTTCAATGGTACAGTCACTATTTCTTATGTTGGTGGCACGGGAAATGACGTTGTGCTGAATCTTGTCGCTCTTTTGGGTGATTATAACAGCGACGGCACGGTCGACTCGGCCGACTACGCCGTCTGGCGCAAAACTGGTATCAATGGCCAACAAGGCTACGATGATTGGCGTGCGAACTACGGCAAATCAGCACCGAGCTTCGGACTAGCTCTTCCTGGTGAAAACCTGGGCAGCGATCTTGCCTCAGTTCCAGAACCAGTGCCCTTGGTGCTACTCGCCATGGCTCTCGTTGGATGGATGGTCGGTCGTAAGAATCGAATCGGAAAAGATTACACAATCTAATAGGAAGCCGCTATCACGATGTTTTATCGCATCACATTGCTAAGCGCACTCGTTATCGGACTGGTCGCGAGTATTGCAGGGAATGAAGTAGCCCAAGCGGCCCGTCAGCAACCAAACGTCATTTTGGTACTCATCGATGACATGGGCTGGGGAGATTTCTCCTGCTTCGGCAGCAAAGACGTGCAGACTACGAACATTGATCGCTTGGCGCAAGAAGGCTTGCGATTTCAACAATTCTATGTGAACTCGCCAATTTGCTCTCCGTCGCGAGTCGCGCTCTCTACGGGGCAATACCCGGCCCGTTGGCAGATCACCTCCTTCCTGGCCAGCCGCAAGGAGAATGAACGGCGCGGCATGGCCGACTGGCTCGATCCTAAGGCTCCTATGTTGGCCCGCGTTCTCCACAAGAATGGCTATGCTACGGGTCACTTCGGCAAATGGCACCTTGGTGGCCAACGCGACGTTGCTGATGCTCCCCTCATCACTGAGTATGGCTTTGATGAGTCGCTCACTAGCCTCGAAGGCCTTGGCCCGCGCGTGCTTCATTTGCTCGATGCCTACGATGGAAAAGAACCACAAAAATACTCGCTTGGTTCGGATAAGCTGGGGCATGGTCAATTTCAATGGGTTAAGCGTGATAAAGCCACTACGTCTTATGTCGATGCTGCGATTGCCTTTATTGATAAGGCCCAGTCGCACGACCGGCCGTTCTATGTGAATGTCTGGCCAGATGATGTCCATTCGCCTTTTTTTCCTCCCAAGGATCGACGCGGCGATGCATCGAAACGTGGGCTTTATCTGAGCGTGCTCAAGACGCTCGACGATCAACTCGCGCCGTTGTTTGATCGCGTTCGCAGTGATAGCAAGCTAAGAGATAATACCTTGATTTTTGTATGCTCGGATAACGGACCTGAAGATGGCGCGGGCTCCGCAGGTGCTTTCCGCGGCTTGAAAGGAATGCTGTATGAGGGGGGGATTCGCTCGCCGCTCGTCATCTGGGGACCAGGATACATAGCCAAGGAGAAAATTGGGTCGATCAATACCTCATCGATTCTGGCAGCCATTGACGTCGCTCCTTCAGTTTTAAAAATTGCTGGCTTTTCAACGTCGGAAGGCATCGAGTTTGACGGAGAGAACGTTGCGGATACATTACTCGGCCGCTCGACCAATTCGCGTTCCAAGCCGATTTTTTTCCGGCGGCCACCCGATCGTCCTCGTCACAATAGCGAAGGTAGCCTGCCTGACCTTGCTGTGCGCGACAGCAAGTGGAAACTGCTGTGCGAATATAACGGTGCTGAGCCTGAACTCTACAATCTCGAAACAGATGCCAGCGAGTCTTCCAACGTTGCCGGTGCGAATCCCGAAGTCGTCGCGCGACTCACTGCCGCGATTCTCCAGTGGAACAATTCCTTGCCTGCCGATAAAGGTGCTACCTATACAGCCCTGGGGAAGGTTCATGGAAAGAACCGTGCTGTGAATCGTCAACGCAACTAGTGGTCTGTCCACGGGAAGGCGTCAAGGGCTAGCATAACGTCTCCTGG
>CAZJWY010000135.1:0-14827 GCA_964549545.1 uncultured Planctomycetaceae bacterium
AACCTGCGACCAAGGGATTATGAGTCCCCTGCTCTAACCGCTGAGCTACCGGACCGATGTTGTGTTTGCGACTGCATTTTGACGATCGCTCTTTAGATGCATGCAAGGTTTCTCTATCACATGAAAATTTGGGCAGGTCTGAAGGGCGCGTTTCAATGAGGTAAGCTATGCCATTCTACTGTACGGCACCCCTTTCTTTCTACATCTGCAGGATAGCAATCGGCCGACTCGCATGATGTCATTTTTGTGGTGCGATGGCGATGGAGCGAGTTACTGCCAGGAATCGAATCAATGAGCTTGAACAATCGGAAGCGTCGGTTGCAGAAGCTGATTTTTTCATTTGGCATTAGGAGTAGCCCGTCAGCGCCAGTTCAGGATGCGAAATACCCCGGTTCGATTAGCAACGTGATCGGGAATTTCTAAAAGTCTGTCGCGGTAAATGCTGAGGATGATGCCGATAGCGAAGACGAATGCGCCGCCGATGGCCAGGTAAATACCGATGGCGACTTCCGGTCGGTAGGCGAGCGAGATCACCAGGGCGACCAGGTACGTGGTTAGCGCCAAGCCGCCGCAGAGAGTCGTGGCTTTGACCTTCCAACTGAGGCCGGTGATGAGCATGGGAATCGTTAGGGTCAGGAGCGCGATCTCGTCGATTGTCGACGGGCGGCCTACCAGCCAGCGGTGGTAAAAGACGGCAATCGTCAATGCAGCGGAGACAAGGATGCTGCCAAGGCCTAGGCCAACTCCGACACCTTCATGGCGTTTCCCGTGCGATTCGCGGAACAGGCCGATGTGGCCGGCGATGAGCATCGCTACGCCGATCGTAACGCAAAACAGTTCGAGTTTTTGCCAGCCACTTAGTTGACTTAGGAGGCTCAACCGCATGAATGTTACAGCCCCAATCGAAATGGCCGCAGTCGTGTAAATCCTACGCCAATTGCGAGCGGGTACGACGAATGCGGCAAGAGCCGCGGTGCCGGCAGTGGCGAACATCGTCAGAATATCTAGCCAGCTTCCGCTTCTCGTGGCCAAGCCGGCGAGCCCTTGAAAAAGTGTCGCAAGACAAGCAATGCCTAGAATGCCGTTGCCACATTGGAAAATGTGAATGCCGCGGCCACGTGCCACGGAATCTTTCAAACTACTATGATTGCTTCCAGATAGGTTCGGCTCATCTCCGAGCGCCCTGCTCGCGACGAGGCACGCGAGGCCAAGCGCGGCGTAGAGCATGGTGTAGGAGCGGTCGTCGACGCCCCAGTAGCCGAGAAGTTGCCACAATGCTCCGCAGGCAACAATCGTGCCGAGATAGGTATTTCCGGTACGAGGGTGAAAGAGTCCGGCAATGAAATAGAAGGCGGCTGCAACCGCCAAGCTCACGCTGAGCATCAAGCTCAATTGCTGTCCGGCGAGTGGAGCCAACAACCGCAGGTCGCCGATTGCCGAGTTGAATACATGGAGCAGGATGATAAGCGTCACGGATTGTGCGACCCAATAAAGCGGCCATTCCTCGTCGTGATTGCGACGCAGACGCGACGCGATCAAGTAGCCGAACGGGACAAGCATCATCCAAGGCGCCTGGTCTGTCCATTGCACGAGACCGAATAGCCGGAGCAAGCCCGAGGCCGCGATAAGCACCGAAGCCCCGCTGATGAAAAAGTAAATGGTCGACGCCTTCTGTTCGGATCGTCGATATAAGTAAGCGTTCACGCAGTTGGCGACGGCGGTGATGAACATCACGACTACAAATTCGGCGCCCGTAGCGTACGACCAACTAAGTTGCGTGGCGGACACGCTGGTCGCGCGGACGTGAAGCACAAATCCCCAAAACGCGGGAATAAATCCCAAGAGGAGCACCAAGGGTTGCACGCACCGGTCGATGCTTGGATAGAGGCCGGGCCATTGGCGGCCGATGAAATTGATCGTGACCGATGTGACTGCCAGCGCGGCCAGAATCCACTCGACTCGGACATCAAAACCGAGCAGGAGCGTTATTTCTGCCATCACCAGGCAAACCCCCGAAAGGGCCAGATAGACGCCGATACGGCGGACCACGATATCGGAATAGAGATAGGCGTACATGCCGGCGAGCCAGATGCCGGCTGCCAGCAAATAATTGCTCGTTAGAAGATTGCCCGCCCACTCCAAGCCAACCAACTCGCGAACAGGCTCGACCATCCACGCAAGGAGTTGCGAACCGAGAAGCGTCAGTAGTGCTGCGGCGATTTGAACATGCCCAGACCAGAATAGGGGCAACCCGAATCGATGACGCGGAAAATCGCTATCGAGTGCAGGGGAAAACATTCGCTCGCAATGAATTGAAACAAGGCCAATCGCCATGAAGAACAAGCTGAGCCAGGTAGTGTCAGTAATTTTCCCCATGTCGCCGAGTAGCAACAGCATAGTCAGCGTTATGCCCGCCTCGAAGGCGTACATGAAGAGCGAATCGCGAAGAATGACGACCGTTGCTGCATAGAGTAGGCAGCAGATGACGCCGCCGACCCACAAATGGCCATCGACGGTGACAAGACCTTGCGCATGATAAAACCAAAGGTTGAGCGGCGCCAAAACGCAACCGAGAAAAGTGAGCGCTTGCCCCGCCAGGCGATAGCGCGTTCGTAGCGTGAGAAACCAGCCGCTCCCGAGAATTGCCAGCGTGCCAAGTCCGAGCGCTACTGCCAAAACGCGTGGGTCTTTGAAAACGCCCAGGCTGATCAGCCAAACAATAAGGCCTAAAACACACAATCCGCCACCGATTAACAGCATCCAATGGATGCTGCGTGGATCGAGCAATGATTGGAACATGCGGTGCAATACGCCCTTCTTGGGCGCAACTGTCGCTCCATCCGGTTGGTAGGATGCGTCATCGTCCGGCTGCCGTCCCAAGGTATCGTTCGACGTCGATTGAGCCGAGTCGGCTGTTGTGACTTCGATCGTTTTGCCACAGTATGGGCACTTGAGATCATCGGTTGATTCTTGCGGTGCGTTGGTAAGATGGCCACAGGATTGGCAGCGCACGTAAGCAGGCATTGGAGGGTGCTCCGGCTGGCGATTTCTGGAAGGATTGGAGAAAGCAGGCCGTTTTCCGAAGAGAGTGGCTCTCCGGCTATGGCCATAAGAGAAGGGAGCCGGTAAATGGTGCAAGTTTGCGCGCCGATTTGAGAATTTTTTGAAAATCAGCGATTTTTGGCCAATTGCCGCAAATGCAGGCTGAGAATCAGCAGGCTGGCAGCCCAGGCAACCCCGAACAGCAGTGGAGCAATAGCCATCCAAAAGGTCATCAAGACTGCCATACCTAGAAAAACGGCTCCGATCAGATAGCAATATCCCCAGTAGCTGCTGCCAAACATCATGAACAACAGACTGGCCAGTACGGCCATGGGCGGATAGGCCAGAAAATCGTTGAACGCGCTGCCAGGCGGTCTGAGAAGATACGCGATCAGCGTCAGTGCCAAGGTTCCGGCAACGTAGCCAACCCACAGAGAGAGAAGCTGCCGAACGGCCGGCCCTTGCGGTGGGAACCATTCGTTGCGGAGCGTCCACAGAACAGCGCCCATCGCAACTACTTCCAAAAGTCGAATCAGAGCCAGAGTAACGATTGGCGAAGGAAGCGCAAGCGCGCGGCTCAGGTAAACGAGAACGTGAGTCCCTAACGAGATTCCCGCGAGCAACATGATCATCCGCGACCAGGCGAGAAACTCACGGTCGTATTGGCTGCGCTCCAACGTTCGCACCAATCGATCGACTAGCCTTGGACTGGCCGCGCTGACCACGTCGCCGGAGAGAAATCTGACCAGGTCGTCGGCCAGATCGGCTGCCGAGGTGTAGCGATGCTGCTGGTCTTTTTCCAAGCACTTGAGGCAGATCTTTTCCAGATCGCGAGGAACTTTAGGATTCAATTTGCGAGGAGGCTGCGGTTCACATTCCAGTACTTGCAATAGTGTGCTGAATTGGTCGCGCCCTATAAATGGTGGGCGACCAGTGAGGAGTTCGTAAAGCAACGCTCCCATGCTGTAAATGTCGCAAGAGGGGCTGATTTCGCCTCGTCGGTTGGTGATTTGCTCGGGCGCCATATAGGCGGGGGTGCCCATGATCTGACCGGTTAACGTCAAGTCGTCGCCGCGATCGACATGCTTCGCCAGACCGAAATCAGTGATCCGTGCGCGGTCGTTATGGTCGATGAGGACGTTCGAGGGTTTCACGTCGCGATGGACGACGCCATTCTCGTGCGCGAACTGAATGGCCCGCGCGATCTGCTCGACATACTTAGCCGCTTTGTGGTGATCAAGCTGGCCGCGACGAATCTCTTCGGCCAGGCTTCGGCCTTCGACGAACTCCATCGAATAAAAATACTGATCGTCGTGGCACCCAACATCATGAACAACGACAATTTGCGGATGGGTCAGCTTGGCGACTGCCTTCGCTTCGAGCGTGAATCGCTCGACATCTTCCGTACTGGCTAGGTTGCCGCGCAGAATCATTTTTACCGCGACGATGCGGTTCAAGCTCACCTGTCGTGCTTTGTAAACGACGCCCATGCCGCCATGGGCGATCTCGTTTAACAACTCGTAGTCACCAAACTGGCCGCATAAGGGAAGTCGCGGCCCCGCGGCCGCCGCTTGCGGTCCGCTGGGCGGTGAGATGGAGATCGTGATGTGATCAGCGGGCGTGCCGCTTTCCACGCTCGTTCGTGTCGGCGCCTCACGTCGGACGGCAGCGCTGTTGTGATCAGCCTGAGACCAGCTCGCCAATTGCCAAATATGCTCATGGTCGGTAAAAAATTGGCGCAAATCGTCCGCCAACTCAGGGTGTGCGGCGATCACCGCGCCAGGGTCGCGTGGCTTTCCATTGGCCGCCGCTTCGAGGTAGTCGGCAATCACGGGCTCCAGACGCTCGTCGTAGTCGCCAGCCTGTGGACCCTTCGGTTGATCCATATTACTTCGGTTATTTCGCAAAGCAGGAGGAAGGAGCGTCCATTACGATTAGCTATGCACCTCGTGCAACTGACCGCGCAACCGACGCAGCCCCCGATGCACCAAACCAGCCACGGCGGGAATGCTGCGGCCAAACTCCGCACTGAGATCAGCTAATGAGCCATGCTGCCAATAGTAGCCGATAACCGCAAGTCGCTCCGCCTCGGGCAGATTGTAAACAGCTTCGGCGACTCGCATCATTTCTTCCGCCTGCTGCACAGCCTCGCTAGGCGATTGCTCATCTGCTGCTAGCCATTGCTCGATCTGGTGCGATGATTCATCCAGGATTCGATCCAGCCGCTGTTCGCGCGAGACGTCTCGCTTGGCACAACGCGCGTCGCGGATCGCGTGAAGAATATTGCGCATCAAAATCTGGCGCAACCAGGCAACTCGCTGATTGGAATTGTCGCCGCGAAAGGTATCCCAATTGGCGTAGGCGCGAAGCATGGTGTCTTGCACGATGTCGGAAGCGTCGATCCGACTCCGCAGCCGTCGGTCGAGCTTGATGTCGGCCAGGAACCGCAAATAAGTGCGGAAGCGCTCCAGATCGGGTTCAGCAACCGGCGCAGCGGGCGGTGTGACGTGTGCCTCGTTCATCGTTAACACCGAGCTGGTAGAATCTCCAGCGCTGCCGGAAGAAAACTCGTAGCCGAATTCGCCAGAGCTCAGAAAAGTTAGACCAAGCGCCGCTTTAGTTTAATCGAACGGGCGACTTAAAGCCATCTGCAAAACTATAAGACAGGCTCGGCGGGGCTGGGAGCCGGATCGTTGCTCAGAACAATCGGCTCTACGCGTGGAGCAACCGGCTTATGGCGTACGGCGCGCCGAACCAGCGAGTGGATGAAGCCGAGCTTCTCCACGACCGGAGCGACGATGACCTCGGGAACCAAGTCGATGAGGCCGACCGTGCGATTGAACTCATTGACCAGAATGCCGACTTCCTGGAATCGCTCGACGAGCGGGTGAATCGAGCGGCTGCGGAAGTTGGTCCGAACCATGTGCGAAAGGTGGCTCGCCGTATCGAGGACCGAAATGATATCGAGGTACAAACCGAAAGTTTCAGCGAAGTCCTCCCAAGGGTGAGCCGAGGCATACGCACTAATGAAAGAATTGGGCCAACCTTCCTTCGGGCCGCTCTGGTAGTAGATGCTCATCGCATCCGCATACGGAACGGCGTTATGGTCCCCAAAGACCTGGCAAAACTTTGCCTCCTGGCGTTCTTTGACAAGCGCATCCCAGTAGTAGTGTCCGATTTCATGGTGAAAGTGGCCGATCAGCGTGCGGTGGGTCTCATGAAATTGGCAGCGCAACGACTCGCGCACCGCATCATCGGCTTCGCGGATGTTGATCGTGATTTTGCCGTTAGCGTGCCCTGTGTAGACGACTTCCTTTTCGCCCGCGCTGCGCCACTCGTTGTTAGGGGGCTCGACATCGGCTTTGAAATCGAATGACAGCTTAGGCTCAATAGTGGTATAGGGTAGGCCAAGCCGGTCGAGCGTGTAGAGCAACCGACGCTTGGCAGCTTCGAGACGCACCCATTTCTCCCGGTGACCTGTGACCGAGAGATCGGGAATTGTTTCGGTGATCCGACAGGCCATGCAGAGTCCTGCGGTCAAAGCATCTGTTGCATTCTCGCTACTCGCCGGTGGCGGTGGTGTGTGGCAGCGGTTGCACGCGTTTTCGATCTGGTAGTTGCGACATTTAATGAGCGATTTTCGGCAATCATCATAGCCACAGAGATAATTAGTCGAGGGGGCGTCCGATGGGCCGCTGATTGGTTCGAGAGAAGTTATTCTGGAACAGGCTTCGCACCAGCCCACTTCGCGCTGACAAGCCAGGCAGCAGGTGTTGTCGAAAAAAAGTCGATTTCCACATGTACAGCGATAGGTTTGCATAGTTGTCGATCCTGTGGCACCGCACGATAAAGCATCGCCAGGAAAAAGCAAATGCCGTACCGACAAGAGAAATATAGCCGACCCATCTTGGGTCGGTTTCTCGGTGCGATCAAGCCGCAATATGAGAACATAGGGCTCGAACCGGCCAAGCTGATCGTCGTATGTATCCGGCCAGGATGCCTGGGCGATATATGCGGACCACTTTCCGGATCGCTATCGGTCTAGGCTACCGACTCTGGTGCGACTTCGACGCTGACGCCAATTTGATGGTCGCCGCCGCCGACGAAGACGCCTTGGATGGGGCAAACATCGCCATAATCGCGGCCCCAGGCGATCGTGACATGCGAATCGCTTGTAAAGCAGTTGTTGGTAGGATCGAAATCGACCCAACCCAAGGGACCGCACCAGCAGGAGGGCCAGGCATGCGATGCGTCAGCCCCGACGAGGCGAGGTTTGCCCGGCGGCGGCGTGGTTCGCAAATAGCCGCTAGTGTAGCGCGCGGAGAGCCCCAGCGAGCGTAGGCAACCAGTGGCAAGGTGGGCGAAGTCTTGACAGACTCCGCGGCGCAGTCGGAAGACCTCGACCAGCGGAGTGTCGACGGTTGTGGCGCGGGAATCGAATTTGAAATCGGTGTGAATTCTTGCCATGAGATCGGCAATCGCTTCGATGATGGAGCGATTCTCCGGAAAGCTCGGTGTCGCATAATCACGTAGCTGCGCGATGCCTGGTATGCGCGGAGATGGAAAAACCAGTTGTGCGAGCATCGGGTCGCACACCTTCGTCTGGTCTTTGGTCGCCGCGGCGACCTGCTTGAGCATGCATTCTTCCCAAGGCGGGGAACTCCGGGCGTCGTGAATCTTTGCCGGAGCGACCTCGACCATGCTATCGGCCGTGATTTCCAATCGTTGGTGTCCTCCTTCGATCGAAAAGTATTCCGAGCGATTTCCAAAGTAATCATCGCGCTGGGTAATAAAGGCCGGCGCGGGATCGATCGTCAGCCGATAGTCCAGGCACTTCTGGAGCGGCGTTACTCGTGGCGCGAGGTGGACCAGGTTGTGGCAGATCGCCACCAACTCGGTGTACGCATACCAGGTTTTATGAGTGATTCTGTACTTCATGTCAGGCACACATTCAGTTTGGCAGGGGCACTCATTGCCCCGCGGACGATTTCGATTTGAACTCGGCCAGGCGTTGAATTGGGCCGGAGTGGAAGAAATAACGATGCGAGATCACGTCGGAGAAATCGGGCAGCGTCGAGTCGATTTCGTCGAGCAGGCGATTCAACGGGCCATGCGAGCCGGCTTCGAACTCACTGGAAATCCGCACGATGTCGGCCGCGCGGATCGATTCCAACAGTGATAATGCAAGCCCTTCGTCGGCCGGGCCCGTTGCGCCTTGCGAGTTGAGCTTGAGCTGCTCGACATGCGCGACGCATTCGGCTAGCTGGTACGCAATCGAGCGAGGGTTTGTGGTATCGCAAATCAACAGGTCGAGCACGGCGCCGAGCTTGAGCCGCGACGCGTATCGCGAGCGATAGGTCATCACGCTGTCAAGAATTTCAAGCAATACTTCCAGGGCCTCGGGTTCACACTCGCCGTCGCTGTCGAGTATACCGCGGATAAGCTGCGATTCGCGCAGGCCACGTTCCAGGCGTCGCCCCAGATCGAGAAACCGCCAGGCATACGTGCGCGTCATGCTTTCGGCAATTTCGCCAGTAAAGGCGGCCAACTGAACGAGTAGCAGATCGAGCTTATCGAGCAGGTCGAGGAAGCCGGCGCGACCGGGAGTTGGCCGGAAGTCTTCGCTCATTTGGCGGATCGTGCGCCACATGTCGAGCGACATCAGCTCGCGCACCGTGGCTGCCAGGCCGACGAGCGAGTTGACTGTCGTCCGCAGCGCGCCAGGCGGGCTATCGTCGAAGGCCGACTTGGGAAGTTGTTTTTCAATTGCGGGAAGTTGCTTGCGAATCTCCTCGACGACATAACCCGGCTCGATCTGGCCATGTTCGGCCAGCACGCGCAAGAGGTGCGGCATCTCCGGAATGCGATCGACCTGAACTTCACTTGCCAGCCGCCGCGCGGCCGAGCGAAGCAGCTTGGCGAGCGATTCGGCCCGGACCGAGTACCGGCCCAGCCAGAAGAAGTGTTCTGCCGCCCGACTGGAAAGATCGATACCGCCGCGCCGAATCGGCAGCTCTTCGTCGGGCGAGGTCAGCAACGAAATCATCTCGACCGGAGCGTCGGAGAGAACCCAGCAATCCTTGCTTCGTTCCCCGTCGAGCAACGACAACTCGAGCGGCGTAAGCGAAGTCGAAACGCGAGCTAAGCCGCCGGGCATGACTTTGTAGCCATCTTCCTGACCGACAGCGAACGTGCGCAGCGCGATGTACGAAGGCTGCAATTGATCGCCGGTCCACGACGGCGCGCCCGACCGAATAATACGTTCGAACGCAACGAACCCCGCGGGGTCGCTTTGCAGAAGCGCGGTGAGTTCCTTGCGCGGCATCTCTGCAAGCTGGCTGATCTGATTCAGCGGCTCCCCGCGGCGACGATACGCGGGGCGAATAACGAGATCGTCCAAACGCTCGAGCACGTAGGCCAACACTTTTGGCTCGCCACACCACCACGTGGCCACGCCCGGCATCTGCAGCGATTCGCCCAATAGCACCTCGGCAAATCGCGGCAAGAATGAGCGAAAGACAGGCGACTCGATCAGGCCGGTGCCCGGCGAGTTGGCGATCACGACATTGCCCGACCGAGCCACTTGGAGCAGACCGGCGGTTCCCTCCGCACCGGATTCGGCGATTTCGAGAGGATCGAGGTGCTCACTGTTCGGGCGGCGCACCAGTACATTGACCGGCATCAACCCGGCCAGATTCTTCATGTACAAGCGATTCCGCCGAACGGCCAGATCGCCCGCCTCGGCCAACGGGTAGCCCAAGTAGCGAGCCAGGAACGCGTCTTCGAAGTAATTGATGCTGCCCGCCGCTTGGCTCAGGAGCACGATGCGCGGTTCATCATCATGCCGTGGCGCGAGGCGAGCCAGTTGTTCCTTGACCGCAATGAAGTACGGCGCCAGTCGCTCGACGCCGCACTGTCGCGACACATCGGCGAGCATGCCCGAGATGGCAATGCGATTCTCGAGCGCGAAACCAGCGCCGCTCGCGCTCTCTGTGCGATCGGCCAGCACCCACCAGCGGCCATCGGGCGCGCGGGCCAGGTCGGCCGCGTAGAACTCAAGCATCCGGCTGTTGGCCCACTTTCGCCCACGGCAGAAAGGAAGCCGAAAACCAGGGTGCTGGAACAGCACTTCCGGCGGCAGGACTCCTTCGCGAATGAGTCGTTGCGGTCCAAAGATGTCGCGGAGAACTAGATCGAGCAGCGTGGCCCGCTGCCTGAGCGCGCCTTCGACTGTGCGCCACTCGTCCGCCGGAATGATCAACGGCAGTCCATCCAGCTCCCAGGGCCGCCGCCGTGCAACAGGATCGCCCAAATCAGGATACGCCAGGCTATTCTGACGCAGTAGCCGCTGCGCTTGCTCCCAGCGGCGAATATATTCGGCGCGGCTGATCCCGCTGGCCGCCTTGAGGAACGTCTTCCAGGCCGGCCGCAAAACACCGCGCGACGAAAACACTTCGTCGTACGAACCGGGGGCCAGCTCGTAACCACGGAACAGCTCAAGATTCAAGCTGGTTTCCGTCGCCGGCACGCTGGTCCTCACGTGAGAAGTAACTCCACCGCTTCGCAACACATTGATTCCGTTCTATGCGTGCTCGATAAACGAGCGAGCGGCGGCAACGCAAACGATAAAAACATCATTGAGAACGCCCACGCCGCAGGTCGAGGGTCATCGGGTAGTCTCGGTTCGGCCCCTCGCACCGAACGTCGACCTGGTCGCCCAGGTGACCCATCGTGGTAAATCGCGCGGCGCGGCGGCTCTCTGCCTCGAAGGCGTTGACGGGGAATGTTTGTGGATTCAATCCACCCGGGTGGCCGACGTGGTACGTCGCGCCACCAAGCGAGCGCTTCTGCCACAGATCGAACACATTGAACACCAACGGCGTGTCGATCGGAATGGTCGGGTGCAAACAGCTTGGTGGCTGCCATGCACGATAGCGAACGCCTGCTACATATTCACCTTCCACACCGGTCGGATGCAAGGGCAGTTTGCGACCGTTGCACGTAATTGCGTGCCGTGGGTTGGTTAGCCCCTTGACTTTTACCTGCAGACGCTCCACAGACGAATCGACATAGCGGGCCGTGCCGCCGACGGCTCCTTCCTCGCCGAGCACGTACCAGGGCTCGATCGCTTTGCGCAGTTCGACGTTTACATTGGCGTAGGTACACTCGCCGATGCGTGGGAAGCGGAACTCGAAATGGGGGGCAAACCACTCCGTGTCGAGCGGGTAGCCGTTGGCGCGAAGCTCTTCGAGCACGTCGCGGAAATCGGCCGCGACAAAGTGGGGCAGCATGAATCGATCGTGAAGCGACGTATCCCAATCGACAAGCTGCTCGGTGTAAGGCGTTCCCCAAAAACGAGCGACACAAGCCCGCAGCAACAATTGCTGCGCAAGGCTCATCCGCGCGTGCGGCGGCATCTCGAACGCCCGGAACTCCACCAGCCCCAAGCGGCCGCTCGAAGTATCGGGCGAGAACAACTTATCAATGCAGAACTCCGACCGATGCGTATTACCCGTGCCATCGACCAATAGATGGCGGAAGACGCGATCCACAAGCCACGGCGGCGGAGTGTGGTCGGTCTTCACTTGTTCGAACGCGATCTCAAGCTCGTATCGAGCATCGCGCCGTCCTTCGTCGACACGCGGCGCCTGGCTCGTGGGACCGATAAACGCACCCGAGAATAAATACGATAGCGACGGATGATTGTGCCAATAGGCGACCAGGCTCCGCAGCAAATCGGGCCGGCGCAAGAACGGGCTATCGGCCACAGTCGGTCCGCCCAGCACAACATGGTTGCCGCCGCCCGTGCCGGTATGCGTGCCGTCGAGATCGAATTTCTCGGTGCCTAGCCGCGAGAAGTGCGCGTCTTCGTAAACACCCGACGTAATATCGACAAGCTCGTCCCATGTCTTCGCCGGCGGAACGTTCACTTCGATCACACCAGGATCGGGAGTCACCTTCAAGTGGCTGATCCGATGGTCATGCGGCGGCTCGTACCCTTCGACGACGACCGGCATCGCCAATTCGGCGGCAGTCGCCTCAATAGCCGCGACTAATTCCAAGTAATCTTCCAGGTGATCCACCGGAGGCATGAACACATGCAACACGCCCGCTCGCGGCTCGATGCACAGCGCCGTGCGCACCACATTGGCCGGATCGGAAGGATTGGCAGACAAGAAGTTCGCCGCACCGGTCGCCGGCGCGGGGTAGGGCGATGCGGAAGTGCCATTCGCACCATATTGGCCATGCCCGTTGGCCGAACTATTGCTGCCCGATGAATCACCTTCCGATTCACCGTAAGCATCCGAGCCACCATGCCTGTCCGGCAACGAACCAACCTTCGACGGCGTGAACTGACGCACCAAATTAGCGGCGTGGCTCGCCACGCGCTCCCGCAACCGGTGATACAACGGCAATTCCGACCGTTCCGCAAACGCATCACGCGCATAGCCCCCGGCTTCGAGGGCCGAGCGCTCATACCACAGCAACGACTGAATCGGCAGCCGGAAACCCATCGGCGAATCGCCCGGGACGAGAAACATCTCGTCGGACCGCACGATCCACTCGCTACTTTCCCAATGCGGAGTCGCGCCCCACCACACACGGCGCAACGGCAGGACGCAACCGACGGGCGCGGTCAGGCCTTGCTCGAAGATGCGCGCCATGCGGGTCCGCTCTTCTTCATCATCCAGGTGCGAGTCGCGAACGTTCACATTCGCCGGCAAGCGCCGCTCTTTCCAGGTGTAATAGAGCGCGTCTTCATAGCCGTTGATGACATGATCAGGATTAACACTGAGCTTTTCGGCCAGCACGCGGCCAAACCGGCGGCCATCGTCCGCATTGAATACGCCCCCGAGTAGCGGATCGGCATACAGCGACTCATCCTGCCAGATCGGCTCGCCATCGACGCGCCAATAACAGCGCAAAGCCCAGCGGGGAAGCGGTTCACCGGGGTACCATTTTCCCTGCCCCAGGTGAAGGAATCCGCCCGCAGCAAAACGCCCCTTGAGCCGCGTGAGCAGGTTGCCTGCGAGCCGCCGCTTATTCGGCCCCAGGGCCTCGGTCTTCCACTCGGCCCCTTCCATGTCGTCGACCGAAACAAACGTTGGCTCGCCACCCATCGTCAGCCGCACATCTCCGGCCTGCAGCTCATCATCAACATGCCGCGCGGCGGCGTTGATCGCGGCCCATTGCTCTTCGGTGTACGGCTTGGTGACGCGCGGAATCTCATGCGCCCGCGTCACCTTCATCTCGAATTCAAACCGCTCGCTCGGATGCGACGTCGTCCCCGAGATCGGCGCCGCCCCAATCGGCTCCGGCGTACACGCCAGTGGAATATGACCTTCGCCCGTGAGCAATCCAGACGTGGGGTCAAGCCCCACCCAACCCGCGCCTGGTAGAAAGACCTCGGTCCAAGCGTGTAGATCGCAAAAATCCTCCGCCGCCCCGACCGGCCCTTCCAGCGGTTTCACATCCGGCTTCAGTTGAATGATGTAACCAGATGCAAACCGAGCCGCCAATCCCAGCCGCCGCAAGATATTCACCAATAGCCACGCCGAATCGCGGCACGACCCGCTGCGCTTTTGCAGTGTCTCATCGCAGGCCTGCACGCCCGGCTCCATGCGAATGAGATATTGAATGTCTTTATTCAGTTGTTGATTCAACTCGACGAGGAAATCAATCGTTTTCCGCCGCGTCCGATCGACCTGCCGCACATATTCGCAGAGTGGCGAATTTTCCGGTGATGACGACACATGCAAAAACGGCATCAAATCGCGCAGCGTGTCGGCCGAGTAAGAGAATGGATAGTATTCGGCGTCCGGTTCGAGAAAGAAGTCAAACGGGTTGATGACCGTCGTATCGGCGGTGAGCTGGATATCGACCGCGAAGTGTTTGGTCGGCTGGAGAACTACCGCGCGAGCCAGGAAGTTACCGTACGGGTCCTGCTGCCAATTGAGGAAGTGGTCGGCCGGCTCGATTTTCATCGAGTAACTAAAAATCTTGGTGCGGCAATGGGCGGCGGGTCGTAGCCGGATGACTTGCGGACCAAGACTTGTAGGGTCTCCGTACCAATACTCCGTACGGTGGTGCAGGGCGACAACGATCGACATGGTTGGCTCGGCGACTCAACAGGTGTTTTTCCAATGCGTCTGGTCGAGACGCACGGAACTTGCGGCGTTGGATGCGCCGCGCTGGATAGCATCGATACACGATTCCCCGCCGCCGATCTCGGTTGGCGACGGCGAATAAGCCGCCTGGTCCCACTATAATCCCAGCATTAAACAGCCGCGCCAAGTAAGCGGCAACCAAATGGCGGGAATTGCCGGAAGACGACTAGTGGCACGCTACGCCGTTAACCCTATTTATACGAAGCAACCGCGGATGAACGCAGATAAACGCAGATTGTTTCCAATCGATGAGTAAGTGCGTAGTGGTCTTCACTCGTCTTCTATCTGCGTCCATCTGCGTTCATCCGCGGTTGCCTGGTATTGGAAAAGGGTTAACGGCGTAGCGTGCCACTATCGCCGAATCACGCGATAATCTGCCGAACAACCTGGCCATGCACATCCGTCAACCGAAAGTCGCGGCCGGCGTACCGGTAGGTCAACCGTTCGTGGTCGAAGCCCAGCAGATACAAAATCGTCGCGTGCAGGTCGTGGACCTGAGTAGGATCATCGACGGCCTTAAAACCGAAATCATCCGTGGCACCATGCACCACGCCACCGCGCACACCGCCGCCCGCCATCCACACAGTGAACCCATACGGATTGTGATCGCGACCAAG
>CAZJWY010000136.1:0-14729 GCA_964549545.1 uncultured Planctomycetaceae bacterium
CTCCGCCAATTCATCAGCGGGTTCATAGGCTTCCGCCGGTTCATATTGGTCTTGCTCAAGCGGCTCGTAGGTGTCGATCGATTCGCCTTCCAGGTCGGCAAGGAGGCGGTCCATGTGCTGTGAGTCGTCCCACGTGGCGCCGCTCTCCGGCAATTCGGCAGGCGATTCCAACTCGAAGTCGGAACCGAGGTCGGCAAGCGGCGGATCGCTCGTACCGAGGTTGATCGCCTCGTCTTCGGCCGCTTCGATTTCCAGCTCTGGTTCTATTTCTGACTTGGGCGTTGGCCCGGGCTTGTGCTCTGCTTCCAATAAGCCAAAGTCCAGTGGCGGCACGTCGCTGACTGTCTTTGCCGAGCGGAACCAGGCATCGATGCGCTTGGCGGCTTCCTCGGGCGACTCTGGCTGCGCCGCGTCGGCGGTCGGACCGAAATCGGCGAATCGCGCCGCGGGTTCGGCGATGTCGGCCGAGTGAGGCTCATCAGGCAGGGAGTTGGTAAGTTCAAGCTCATCGGCAATCTTGAATTCGTCGAGCTTAGGCTCGTCGGATTCGTGACTAACTTGTTCCGATTCGGCGATCGGTTCTGGATCGAACGAGAGCGTGGCCAACGACGAAAAATCGGCAACGGTTGAGGAGGGGCTCTGGGGCAAGTCTTCCGTGGACTGCGGTTGTGAATCGACAATCAACGCCGCGGGCAACTCATGCGACTTAGCATGTTGCAGCTCAAAAAACGCGCGGCACTGCGGACACTTCACCAGCGCACTCGGCGCGGCATCGTCCGGAACGAGCAGATCGTGTTCACACTGGGGGCAACTTGCCACTCGGGCCATGGAAGGCAATCTCCAACGAGCGGGCCAACCACGAAGCGAATCGTGGCAGCCCAGAGTCCATCAAAAACGGAAGCATTAGAACAGTCTACCATTGTGTACGAGAGGAAAACACCAATTACCGAGCGGTTCGGCTCGATCGGGAAGTGCCGAATGTGAGGGAGACTCACTCAACCGGAATAACCGGCAAAGTCACGTGGCAAAAGAGATCGTGAGAAGGACGGCGAAGCTAGCGGCCCACAGCGCGTATTTAGCCCCCGGCGAGTCGCCGGGGGCTAAATGGGTATTCGACTTCCAAGCAGCTTACACCGCCAGATCGTATAGCGGGCCGAATTTGCCTCGCAGGTGGCGCATCAGCGCGTCGTGCGACAGCGGTGTGCCAGTCACGCGTTGGCCCAGCTCGGCGGCTGGGTAGCGACGCCCTTGCGAATGGATGTTCGTCCGTAGCCACTCGCGCAAAGGAAGAAACTCGCCGCGGCGGAACATGTCGTGCAGGTTGCCCAGGTCTTGCTCGGCCTTCTCGTAAAACTGGGCTGCATACAAGTTGCCCAGAGAATACGTGGGGAAATAGCCAAACGCCCCGGAACTCCAATGCACGTCTTGCAACACACCGTCCGAATCGGTCGGCGATTGAATGCCAAGGTACTCACGGTACTTGGCGTGCCACGCGGCGGGCAAATCGTCCACTGGTAACTCATCGTTGATGAGTGCGAGTTCGAGTTCGAACCGGATGAGAATGTGCAGGTTGTAAGTCACTTCATCGGACTCGGTGCGAATCAGCGTCGGTCGGACGTCGTTGTTGGCGAAGTAAAACACGTCGAGCGGCACTTTGCCAAGCGCTTCCGGGAACGCCCGTTGTGCTTCCGGATAGAAGAATTCCCAAAAAGCGCGGCTGCGGCCAACTTGATTTTCCCACATCCGCGATTGCGATTCGTGAATGCCCAACGAGACGGCTTCGCCGGTGGGGAGGCCGTATCGATCGGCCGGAAGGCCTTGCTCGTAGATGCCGTGGCCAGCTTCGTGCAGCGTGCTGAAGAACGAGCCGTCTAGCGAGCGCTCGTCGTAACGAGTGGTCAGGCGGACATCGCGCGGGCCCGCGCCGCCGCAGAACGGATGATTTGTCACGTCGAGCCGGCCGGCGTTGAGGTCGAAGCCGATCGCGGCGATGGCGCGCTTGCCGAACTGCTCCTGCACGTCGATAGGATAACGGCCTTGGAGCGCCTCGACATCGGGTCGCTTCTTGCTAACGGCGATCGCGGCGACGAGCGGCACCAGTTGATCGCGCAACCCTCGCAAGGCGGCGGCGACTTCGGATGTTTTGGCGCCCGGCTCGTATTCGTCCAGCAGTGCATCGTACGGCTGATCGTCGTAACCGATAGCGGCGGCTTGCTGGCGCTTGAGCTCCAGCGTGCGCTGGAGCAGGGGGCGGAACCGCTGGTAGTCGTTCGCCTTGCGGGCTTCGACCCAGGTTTGCTGGCCGAGGACTTCGAGCTTTGCCAGCTCCTCGACGAGCGCTTGCGGCAGCTTGGTCTTTCGATCGTAGTCGCGCTTGAGATTGACGATGTCGGCGCCTGTCTGGTTATGCGGGTCGGCAGCGAGCGGACTATCGATCAACTCCGCGAGCCACTGGCCAACCTCGGGAGCAGTTTGCTTTTTGTGGATCAGGCCAGCAAGGTAACTCATTTGCTCGGCCCGGTACTCGCCGCCGGCTGGCGGGAGCTTGGTTCGTTCGTCCCACCCAAGGAGGCCTTGCATCGAATTGAGAATCGCGGCTTCGCGGGCGTGTTGGCAAAGACGGTCGTAGGTGGCTTGGTATCTGTCACTCATCGCTGATTCTCACGATTGTTCAAAGCACTACGTAGAGCGCCTGTGCAATGCTCCAGGCATCCATTGAAGTCGGATATTAGACCCGATATAGCAGCCGATTAAAACGTGTTCTTCCCGAGGGGCACGTCTTTGCTCAGCCGCTCGTCGATGTCGGCGGCTCGGTGGTCGCGGTAGCGCTCGACATTCCAGAAGTCTTTGTGAAAATTCCACGTGCGGCAGCCGCCGGCAGAAAGAAGCGGCGCGGCAACGACTGCCAAAGCAAGCAGGCGGCAGCTAAAATGAAGCAAGCGGCGAGACAAGGCTTTCGCCTCCTAGAGCGGCGATGAAGTTTTGGGCCGCAAAGTTTGACAGATCGGCGCTAAACCGGCAAGCGATGTTGACGGCCAAAAGTTGCTGCTATCATTATTCCCCATTCCTAACTCCCCATTCCCAACTCCTCCCCCATGCTCGATATTCTTGTCATAGCGCCTCATCCGGACGACGCCGAGCTGGGCATGGGGGGCGCTATCTTGAAGTTCAAGAAGGAGGGGCGGCGGGTCGGGATTCTCGATCTCACCAGCGGCGAACCCACGCCGCATGGCTCGCCCGAGATTCGCCGGTGCGAGACCGCGGCCGCCACGGCGATTCTCGGCATCGATTGGCGCGAGAACCTGGGCCTGCCCAATCGCTCGCTGGAGGCCACGCTCGAAAACCGCGCGAAGCTCGCCGGCGTGATTCGCCAACAACGGCCTCGTTGGCTCTTCGCACCGTATTGGGTCGACGCGCATCCTGATCACACCGCGGCCACCGAACTGGTCGACGCGGCCCGCTTCTGGTCGAAGCTCACGAAGACCGACCTGCCAGGCGAGCCGCATCACCCCGAGCGGATTTACAACTACTATTGCGTTCACTTGAAGGCGGCCGCGCAGCCCGCGCTTGTGCTCGATATCAGCGATGAATGGGAAGAAAAGCTCGCATCGATCCGCGCGTATGAGAGCCAGTTCATCACGGGGCGCCCGACCAATTCGCCCACGTTTCTCGACGCGTTGCGCGACGAGGCAGCCTACTGGGGCAAGACGATTGGCAAGCGGTATGGCGAGCCGTTCAACTGCCGGGAACCGATCGGGATGAACTCGATGGCAGGCCTGATTTAGCGCGCAGTCGTTACTGCACGAAGTGGAACTTGCCGCCAGTGCGGCGAGCGATCATCTTCATCAGACCGATCGTCTGGTGATTCATCAGGTCGATCGTATGGATCGGCACCGTTTTGCTCGAGTTCGCTTGCTTCAACTGTTGGACGATCGCGACGTCGAACTGGCCATCGGACAGGAAGTAGATTTCGTCCGGCTTCATCGATAGCGCGTAGAGCAGGGAGGCGAGAGGTTGCGTTCCGCCATTGGGCTCGACTTTGTCGAGCCACTCGCGCAGGTTGGCGATGTTATCGGAGGTGGCGGCGAGCGGTTCGTCGGCATCCATCGGGTAAGAGCCGTCGCTGTACAAGATCACAAAGAACCGCTGGTTCTCCTTCAGTTGACCGATCGACTTCAACAGCTCGCGGCAGGCCATTTTGAATTTGCCATGCTCGCTCATGCTGCCGGAACTATCGAGCACGTAGATCACCGAGCGGCCGTTGCTGGCGATGCCGAAGAAGCCGGGCTGGCCGTTCGGATCGCCACCACCGCCCGTGCCGTCGCCGGAATCGCCGGTGCCGCGTCCGCCTAAGCCTTTACGAGAGGATTTACCGCTGAGCGATTGCGGGCCCAACACGTTGTCTAGCTCATTGATGAGTTGCGCGTGGTCGGCGGCGTTCGTCGCGCTGGCCAATCCATTCAAAGATTCAGTAAGAGGCGCCGGCTGCATCGCCGATAGTGATTCGGCGCTAAGCATTTCTTCCGTCGCAGCGGATAAGCTGCCGTTGAGCGCTTCGTCGAGGTCGGCATCGCCTTCGAGCTTGCCGGCATCGCCGCCCAGGTTGCCAGGGCCGCTGCCGAGCACGACCGAGAGCTTGTCGCCAGTGCCACCTCCATGAAACGCGGCGGAGATCAAACCAAGCACGATCAGAAGCGCCATGTGGCACGACGCCGAACTGAGGCAGGCGATCACCTCCGACAGGTCCTTGGGACCGCGCTTCTTCGTGATGACTGCTTCAGATTCCATGGACCTGTTCGATGTTGTCAGGGCTTGACTTCAACAGAATGGTAGACGCCGAAGTGGACGAATCCATCCAGCAAGGGAGGGAAATGCTTGCAGCAGCGCCGTCCGTGCAGTGCGAACAACCGGCCGTGTGAAAAGAAAACAAAATACGCCGGCGCCTAGCGACGCCCTGTCGCTCCTGCGCAGGCAGGCTTTGATCAAAAACAAAGTTGTACTTTCCATGTGGCGATCTTGGCTCGATCTGCCACACCTCCCACGTCTTTTCACAATAATCGAGCGGGCCTGGATGTCAATGATTTAGGCTGTTTTCCAGCCTTAACGGCCTCACAAGAGGCCACCTCACCGGCAAATCAGGCAACTCCGGAACACGGGCCGTCCAACTTTTCGACAAGCCGCCGAATAATTCCACGCCAAATGGGCGGCGGCCAGCCGGTTACTGGTTCAACGAGTAGAGCAAGAGATTCATCGCGATCAGCATCGAATCTTTTCGGGTATAACCGGAGCAACCCACCGGCTCGGTTTCTAGGGCACAACTGAGATCGTAGGGGGAAAACAACACGGCATAGCGATCGTCGACCGTGACTGCCTCAAGAACCGGGGCTCCCTGCGAGACGCCTTTGCTCGCATTGCTGGGCGTAGTGCCGCGTGGAACGCGGCGGGAGACGACCCGAATATCGGCCCCGCCGTAAGCAGGGGTGAAGAGCCGATCGTTGCCGGGCACGGGCGCGAGAGGCTGATCTGGAAACGTCTTGTTCATTTCCGCGCGGAACGACTCGGCAAATTTCGAGCTCGAGCAAACCGCGTCGGCGATCACCGTTCCGCCACGCTTCACATGGTCGCGCAGGCCTTGGCGCTCTGCGTCGGAAAGCGAGAAATTCGAGCGGCCGTGAAAAAATAGCACGGGGTACTTGAGCAAATTCGGATCGTTGAGCGTGATCTCAACCGGCTCGGGATTGAGGTGGAGACGAAACTCGTTCGAGGCTCGTCGCAAGAGCGCTCGCAGCGCGCCGGGCGCTGCATGTGAGCCGCCGGCATGAGCGACATTGGCAATGAGTATCGCGCCGCGCGCCGCCCCCTGGTCGAAGCTATTTGTCGACGCGACTGGCAGGGACGGGTTCTTAAACGATACTTCGCGGCCGGTCGCGTAGCCGAGCACGTTGAGGCCGATGTTGCGAGCCGTGACCAGCGCATCGTGAACGCCGACCAGATCGGGATTCTCCCGGCCCACTCGGTCGAGTTCCCAATAGCTGCTCACATCGAACGGGCAATAGATAACCGCCGTGCGGCAACCGAGATCGATCCCCCAGACCGGCAAATCAGGCTGAACCGCCTCTTCAATGGTCCAAACGGGGTGATCAGGCGGTAGGGGCTGCAGCTCGTTTCCGGAATCGGGAAAGAGATCGCGCATCAACTCGCGAAAGCCAATGTCAAATTCCTCGCCGCCGCAACAACGCTCGGCAAAGATGAACCCGCCGCGATCGATGTAGTCTCGGAGTTTCTGCTTTTCGTCGGGCGAAAACTGCGGCCGATCGTGGCCGCCGAAGTAGAGAACCGGCACTTCGCATAGCTCTTCGACGCTAGCCAGCTCGATATCGACGACCTGATGCGTCAGGTTACGCCCCCAGGTCCTTTCGACGTGGCCGAGCAAATTCGCCAGGGCCGAGCGATGGCGATTCCAATCGCTGGCCGGCTTTCGCTTCAGATGGGCAACGACGACTGGCCACCGTCCCTTGGCAAGAAACATCAGCGAAAAGCTGGTCGACACGGCCTTGTCGCCAATTTTCTTGAACTCCAAGTCGGCCGGCCATGCGCCAGAATACTCCTGGCTGCGAACCAGAGCGGCGGTTCCCTCGCGATACCAATCGTGCTGGCCAAAGAACCGCTGGGCAGACATGCGGCCCGCGCGCTCCAAGGCATACATGTAATACGAGTACCAGAACTCGGTGCCCGGATTACGAAGCACCGAGAAGAAGTGGGCAAGCCAGGCGACAGCTCGATCCATGTAGGGATCGGCCAGTTGCGTGGCACATCCCTGCACCTTGCCGTCGACCACGGCGGCGTCGCCCGGGTTGAGCGCGCCGCCAGCGATGATCAGAGCCGCGATTCCGGCGCAGGTCATGCTGCCGCTGCCCGGATAGGTAGGCCCCCAGCCCCAGGAGCCATCGTCGTTCTGCGTGTTTTGCCAATGCTCCAAAGCCATCGACCAGACCTGGCGATTTACCGACACGCCAACTCTCTCGGCCTCGTTCAACGCAAGAATCGCAAAATGCGACATCGAGTTATCCGTATGGTCGGTCGAATGGACCGAGGGAATCGCCCACATCCCGCGCTTGATGCCGTCTTTGAACTGTCGGCTCTCTAGCCAAGCCACGTTGCGCTGGATGAGCGGCCGATCCTTTTCCGGCTCGGCCTGGCAAAACACCATCGTCTGGAGCGACGTCGTGTAAGTGCTGCGCGGAACCAAATCACGCAGATACTTCAGCGCCAAGGCGATGGCAGGATCGCCCGCGTTGCATCCGGCATTGAGCAGGGCGAGCGTACACAGCGGCGTAAGCCCGCGGTCGTAGTGCCATTGCTCGGTCCACGCGCCGGTAGGCTTCTGGAGCGACTTGAGAAATTGAATGCCACTCTCGATCGCCAGGCGAACCGTCTCGGGAGTGAGAGGCTTTCCGCCGCGCAGGCCAAAACGATCCCGATCGAGAGGCGCATCGGCATCGCCAAGCGGCACCTGCCGGCTACGCGCGACATCGGCCTGATCCTCATCCGCCGAAACGGGAGCGGCCCAGGAAGCGCCGATTCCGGCCGCCGTGCTCAGGAACTTTCGCCGATTGAGATCGTCCATCGCAAGTTGGCCAAACGGATCCGCAAAGTGAAGAGATACTGAATCTTAGGGCTATGTCGGCAGCGGGGAAGCCGGGATTTCAACGAATCGCTGTTTGACCTTATATCCCGCGGCTTGGTTGAGGGCTTGGTGTCGTTTTTGTCGACAGGTACTTACCAATAAGGCAGTCCTGAAAGGGGTCTCGGAGCGGAGGGAATGAGATCAGCAAAGGGTACAACCGTGCTATAATTGGCTTATGGGGCAAATGAACCGCAAAATCGAGCGTCTCTCCAAGCTTTCTGAGCAGGGCTGCGATGACGATCTTCGCAATACCACGATCGAACAGCGGTGGAACATGATGTGGCCGCTGACCGTCAGTGCGTGGGCCATGAAAGGCGAAAACGTTGCTGAACAAGAATTTCAGAGACATGTTGAGCGCCTTGAACGACGCGGGTGCTGAGTATCTCGTAGTAGGCGCTCATGCGGTTGCAACATATGCAACGCCTCGCGCAACGGGCGACTTTGACGTTTGGATACGGCCGACGAAAGAAAACGCCGAGCGCGTGTGGAATGCACTTGAAGCTTTCGGCGCACCACGCAGCAGGCTTCGGATCGACGATCTTTGCACTCCGGATAACATATACCAAATCGGAGTGGCGCCAAATCGAATCGACTTTCTTACATCGATCACCGGCGTGGAATTCGACGAGGCGTGGCCCCATCGCATGCAAACCCAAATCGACGGAATCTCCGTTCCGATAATTGGTCGCGAACAATTGCTAGCAAATAAGCTTGCCACAGGACGGCCAAAAGACCTAGCAGATGTTGCGTGGCTTGAGCAATTTGAACCATGATCGTATCCCGCTGACACTATGTCTCTACGACAATTGCGCTATCGCGATGAGCGCCGTTGTGATCATCGTAACGGCGGCTTGAATTTGAGCCCCCTGCGGCGGCCGGCAGAGCAACAACTACCAAGCTGCACCACCTAGTCAAGCCGTTCAGCTGATAGCAGAGAGCCGGCCGGTTGAAATCTCTCAAGCCTTATCTCTAGAGCGTCGATAACGAGAGCGCGAACGTATCGCTACGCGCGCACGTTTTGCTAGCAGGGGGGCTGGAATGGCGTTCGCTATCCAGCCAATGCTTCGCAGCCGATTCACTCTTCGCTCTTTCGTCGCCGCCATGCTGGCATGCATGGTCCTGGTCGGCGCGCCTGGCTGCAGCCTCATCTTCCCCGATATCAGCCATCAGCCGGTGGTTCACAATCCGTTCCCACAGCTCAACAAGGTTGCGGTCGCGCCGTTTTTCAATCTGAGCACCGAGCCGACGGTCGACGGTCGCAAGTTCGCCCTGGCTTACTTTGCCGAGTTGCAAAAGGTGCCAGGCTTCGAGGTCGTGCCATTGAGCGTGGTCGAAGCCGCTATCATCGACAATCAGGTGAACCTCGCCAATCCGAGCGAGGCTCGCCGACTGGCCAATATTTTAGGCGTCGATGCCGTCGTGATCGGATCGGTCACCGACTTCACGCCCTACTACCCGCCCCGTTGTGGCATGCGCGTGGAATGGTACGCTGCCAACCCTGGTTTTCACGAAATTCCGCCTGGCTACGGGCTGCCGTGGGGAACGCCGGACGAAGAGTACATTCCAGCGCCGCTAGTGTTCGAGTCGGAGTTCGCGCTCGCGAAAGCGCAGCTCAAGACACAAACACCGCTGTGTGGAAAGCCGTCACTTGATCCGCCAGCCGGCGCTATAGAGACGCCACCCTACGAAGCAACGCCGCTGCCCAACAACATGCCGCTACCGCCGCCAGCGAAAGATGGCACGCAAGGCACAAGTGGCAACACGCCGGAATCTGGCCGGCGGCCAAACAATTCCGCATCGAGACAAAAAGCGGATCACGAAAACGCGCACGCTACTCGCGCAGCCTACGAACAGAATTTTGCCAGCGAAGAATTGCCGCCAGGTGACAGCACCGAAAATAGCCTGTCTGCGCCGGTAGAATCGGCTTCGAGTGCTGTCGGTGTTACGACCGGTTCATTCGGCGCACCCGGACCTTTGCCTCCTGGCTGGCCCGATGAACGCGGGTTCATTCCGCCCCCGCCGAGTCCGGTGCGACCGCCCTGCTGCCCGCAGAATGGTCCGGTTATGACGCATACGCGAATTTACAGCGGCAACGACAGCGAATTCACCGAGGCGCTCGCCAGCTACTATCACTTCCGCGACGATGCTCGCTTCGGCGGCTGGCAGAACTACCTGCAGCGCACCGATGACTTCATCCGCTTCTGCTGTCATATGCACATCAGCGAAATGCTCTCGGCGCGCGGCGGTGCTGGAGAAACGCGAGTGGTGTGGCAGTGGTCGAATTGCCGATGAAACCGTTAGAGTCGAGTCGCGAACACTGCGACAACGGATGTTTCAGTAACGAGAACGTGACACGACTACCCCCCGCGCCGACCAACCCAGCTAATGTCGGCAATCAACTCAGCCCCCCGCCCGCTGTGAATGGAGTCCCGGTCGTGAACGACGACATCAACGTGCTCGCTCTCATCAAAGGCAAGGAACGCTACATCTTTTTGTATGATGACTCGCAACGCGCTGAAGCGCTGCGGATGCTTGGTCGTCATGCATCGAATCCGGAGCTCAGCTTCAGCTGGTACGACGCCGCTGTGCTGAGCCAGAAGATCCGCCAGGAAGAGCGCCAACGCCGCTCGCGCCTTCGCGCGCCGCAGGTGACCGACGGCGAAGAGCTGTTGTGAAGAGTCAAGAGCGGAGAGTCGAGAGTCAAGAGCCAGAGTGGTCTTGTTCTGGCTCTTGACCCTTGACTCTAAGCTCTGGACTTTTTCCCATGCGCCCGCAGATCGGCCAGTTCTTGCAGTACCTCAGCGTTGAGCGCGGTGCCTCGCCGCACACGCTTAAGGGCTATCGCGAGGACTTGCACGCGCTGGCTGAGTATCTGTCGGACGAAGGTGGCCAATCGCCCCCGCCAGGCAGCGTCACCACCAACGAGCTGCGCGGCTTTCTCTCAGCACTCACCGAAGCGGGCTACGCGAAGTCGTCGATCTCGCGACGCATGGCTTCCGTACGCAGCTTCTTGCGATTCGGCCAGCGCGAAGGCTGGGCCAAAGCCAACCCGGCCAAGGCCATTCGTAATCCACGTAAAAGCCGGAAGCTGCCCCACTTCCTCACAAACGAGGAAGTCGGCAAATTGCTCGAAGCTCCAAAGGGAAACGCCGCGCCCGCACTCCGCGATCGCGCGATTCTCGAAACAGCCTACTCCGCCGGCTTACGCGTCAGCGAGCTGGTCGGCCTCAACGAAGGCGATCTCGACTTCGCCGCCGGCATTCTCCGCATCCGCGGCAAAGGTAAAAAAGAGCGGCTCGCCCCGATCGGCTCCTACGCCGCCTGCGCGCTAAAAAGCTGGCTACAGAAGCGAGAGCTATCGCCGCGCGAAAAGCAGGGACGAGAAGCCCCCGTCTTCACCAACAAATTCGGCACCCGACTCACGACGCGGAGCGTTGCCCGCATGCTCGAAAAGTACATCAAAGAAACCGGCCTCGACACCCGCACCTCGCCTCACACGCTTCGTCACAGCTTCGCAACGCACCTCCTCGACCGCGGAGCCGATATCCGCAGCGTGCAAGAACTGCTTGGCCACAAGAGCCTCGTTACGACGCAAATCTACACACACGTGAGCACGGCCAACCTGCGGGCGGCGTATGAGAAGGCACATCCGCGGGCGCGGTAAGCGTGTCAGATCGGGCCAGTCCGCTCTCGCCACTTTTCAATAGACTGCGCTGTGTGCATGACACCAAGAAATTCTATATTTTCGTCGTTGGCGTCGAACAGCACGACATAAGGAAATTTTGATACGCGAACGTAGCGACAGCCGGCCGGTCCCACGGCATGTTTAAGCGGCTCTCTAACGGCATCTGCGACACTGTCAGCAACGAGACCAATAAATCGGTCGCCAAGCCCCAATGATCGTCGATCGTACCAACTCGCCGCCTCACGAACGTCGCATTCGAAAAGCGAGTGATAGTGGATCGTTTTAGCCATTGCGATTGGCTATCCGCCGCCATGTTTCTTCGTGCGACAGCCGAAACGATGGGTCTTTCATTTCCTCGCGGCGGCGCTCGACCTCAGCCGTAATCCAACCGGGTAGCGGAATCGGAGAACTCGATTCTCCCAGATCGTCCCAAAGCATTTCGACGATGCGAAGCTTCTCGGCATCTGGAAGTGAATGCAGCTCGTTGATATCTATAGACATTTGAACACTTCCACCCTTTTCGTTCTCTAAACTACTCCTGACGGCGACTGATGAGAAGGCGCATCCAAGAACAAAATAATCGCCGTCTGCTATACGGCTACTGGCTAGTCTTCCATCTCCATGGCGAGTTCCACCATATCGAGTGAATCGGCCCCCAGCTCTTTCCAGATTCCAGGCTTGTCTCGTACCGTTTGCTCATCAACTCCTAAGACGCGAGCCATCGCCTTGATCCCGCGTTCACGCAAGCACTCCGCTTCATCGTATGCGAAAAACCGACGATCGCCGCCGTCAACCATAAACCACAGCAGCGAGCCGCAGTTTGGACATGGTGCATCACCGAATGGAAGTGAGGGCTCGATCTGAATTGGCTGGTTGCAAACGGCGCAGTGGTTTGGGCTGCCTTCGGGTGTTCGCGAGGAGATGTTCATCAAACAAGTGCGCACCAAGTCGATCGGTCATTGATTCATACCGCAATTCCTGACCCACCAATGGGCTTGCCGTCGCGTTTGAGAATCTCCAGCCACTCGTCGACGATCTCACACAACTCGGCATATACTTCCGCTTCGTTGTCGCCATGGCAGCATGGCCCGACAATACCAGGACATTGGCCAACGAAACACTGATCCTCGCCAGACCATTCGACGATTTTGATATATTTCATGCTGTCGTTCATTCAACTAAGCCACACTTTGCATCTTGTTTGCAAAATCTCGCCCAGATGTCGGCGGTGGCAACGGCTTACCATCTTTATGGAATAACTCGATCGTCTCTTCAACGATTTGGCACAGTTCTGCGAAGACTTGCTGCTCATCGTCTCCGTGACAACCACCGTAGAACAGTCCAGGTGAGCTGCCGACATAGCAACCATCTTTATCCGACCACTCAACGATCTTCGCGTAGCGAGCGCTGTCTTTCATAACTCAGATTCCTTGATAGCTCTTTTGACTGCCCGTTCTTGATAATCCTTAGCGTCACTGCCTTCTTTGCCAGCAATCACAACGGTTCTCTTCAGTTTCGGATGGGAAAAATTCCGGTGGCTTCCCTTCCCACCACGATTGGTAAATCCCGCTCGCTCCAAATCGCGGATTAACTCGCGAATCTTTCGTGGCATGACCAGTTCTCAGCCGTCAGTAATTCCGCTACTACATTATAACCCCCTACGATCATTTTCGACAAAAAAGCGACTCGCGTTCGTTCCAGCTACGACTTCCCAGCCGCACCTCGACTCGCTGCCGTTCCCCAAGTTTGCTGATTATGCTGCTGGCTGCCGCCCGGCCGAATCGTCAGCCAGTTCCACTCTCCCTCGTGGATGAGCCGGGCGATGAGCATGATCTGGCCGACGTGGTAAGCCGTGTGTGTCAGCGAGCGCTCGATCGCGAGTGGCACCGAATGAGGCTCGCCGCGAATCAACACTGTTTTCGCCATATCTTCCGTCGTTAGCGACTCAATCGACCGTCGCCAGCATTGCCAGCCGCTGTTGAAGAGATTCATCAGCGACACGCGATCGCCGGGCCAGTCTTCGAATTCCAAGTCGCGACTGCGACTCGGCTTCTCGCCATCGGTCGTGAGAAAATCTGTCCAACGACTGAGCAAGTTGCCTCCCAGGTGATTCAAGATGTTGGCAACGCTGTTGATTCCCTCCGCGGGGCGACGAATGAACTCGTCGTCGCTCAATTGCTGCACCGCACCGTCAATCAACCGCCGGTGACTATCGATCGTTTCCAACACCGCTTTGATCCAAAGATCGGAACTCATCGCTTGATTGCCCTCCAGCGATAGTACACGTACTTCCGTTGCATCTTGTCATTGACGACGACTCGAATCTTCGTCGAATTCATCACGCACCTTCTGATCTTCATACAAATCGATGCCACATGAATTATACGGCCAAGCCAACATTGCCACAAAGCACACAACCGTTACAGGCTGTCCTTCAAACAGCGGAACCAGCCATTTCGTTGACCTGTCTCAACCTGTGACGTAGATATTTGGCGACACAACTGCGCGGAGGTTGCCTAACGACTATGAGCAGCCGTCGTGCGTTGCGTCGTGGAACAGGGCTGTCAGCGGAAGATGCGAAATTGCACTCGATCAACATACAAGTATCCCCATGACCAAATCGCATCTATTGCTGGTTGACGACGATCGCCATGTGCTCGATTCGATGGCCGATTGGCTCCGCAGCCAAGGCTACGAACTGGAAACCGCCTCGGGCTACATCGACGCCCTCGAGCGACTCCGCAAAGGTTCGTTCGACCTCGTGCTGGCCGATGTTCGTCTGCGTGACGGCGACGGCTTCGATCTGCTCGAGCAATGCCGCCGCAATTGGCCGGCTGCTCAGGTAATCCTGATGACGGGCTACGGCACTCCGGACGGCGCGATCGAAGCGATTCGTGCCGGTGCGTTCGACTATGTCACCAAGCCGCTGATCGACAACGAACTGTTGATGACGATCGAGCGAGCCATCTCGCAACGCCACGTCCGGCAAGAGAACGACAATCTTCGGGCACAGCTCGACCGCCACTACGGCATGGACAACATCGTCGGCCGCGACCCCCGCATGCTCAAGGTCTTCGAGATGATCGGCAGCGTGGCCGACACGCGGGCCACAGTGCTTGTCACTGGCGAAAGCGGCACGGGCAAAAGCATGATCGCCCGCGCGATTCATCGTCGCAGCGGTCGAGCCAAAGGCCCGTTCGTCGAAGTTGCTTGCGGCGCCCTCCCGGAGAACTTGCTCGAAAGCGAACTGTTCGGCCACGTCGCGGGCGCCTTCACCGGCGCTGTCGGCGAAAAGATGGGCAAGTTCCTCCAGGCCGACGGCGGCACGATCTTCCTCGACGAAATCGGCACGGCCAG
>CAZJWY010000137.1:0-14391 GCA_964549545.1 uncultured Planctomycetaceae bacterium
TGCCGACGACTTTGTCGGTAAGATCGCTCGGCGTGGCAGGATGCCCCAGGAATACAGAGAACAGTTGCAGACTGCGCGAATACTGCCGGATCGTTTGCTGACTGCTAATCGCGGTGCGTTCGGGCAGATAATCATCAATGAAGATTTTCTCCAACGTTCCTTCGATCTCCTGATCAGCGAACTGCGGCCGTACATTCGCACCGCCCAGGCGATTATCCGGAAACTTATCCGGATTCCAATGCCGAAGCACAACGCGAACATCCTGCCGCGTTACCATGGCGGTTCGACGCTTGTAGGTCTTGGCTAACTCTGCTTCAGCCTCCAGAAGCATTTCATCCGTGATCTCGGCTAGCTTGATGTCCTCTCGTGTGACTTGCATGAATCGCCGCACCTTGTTGCGATAGCCCCACGCGGATCGCTGGTTGAGTTTTCCAGCTTTCATTCGGGCCGGGATATAGACTTCGTTGAGGTACTGCCACAGCGTCATGTTGATTTTGCTTTTCATACTTCACCTTTGTATTGAAATGGCCGCCCTGCCCGCGGCCGGGGTTGTTGGGGTTACTTGCTTAACTTCAACCGGAACAGCACATCCGCCGGTTGGTTACCAAATCAATGCAGCCGCTCGCGCCAGCAATCGGCCTAATAGTTTCGGTTGTGGCTTCGCGGCCTCGATCGCTGCGAGCCTACGCTCCACCGCGTCGTTAACGTCTTCGTAATAGGCCTCACGCTCTTGCCGCTCGAATGCCGTCTCGTAATCCACGATTTCGGCCCATACTCGCCCGGGCTTCCAGCCACTGTTGAATGATTGCACGTAAGTCATCGCGGATTCGATGCGCTGAAGTTCGCGCACGGTCTCCCGCGTGCCGTCGACTTTGTGCAGCACGATCCGATAGCGGTTTTCGGTGCTCACAACCGCCGTCTTGCTGTCTGGTAATTCGATGACATGTTTCATGCTGCACCCCCTTCCTTCCACCAGTCGGCGGAGTTGTTGTCGTCGCAGTCGCAATCGTCTGCATCCGACAACAGCGGGTGCTTCGGCGTCAGCTTGTGCTTCCGGTCCTTCGGCTCGCCACACGGATCACGGTCGATCGAGTCGTGCCAGATCAAGATCGAGTCGCGTATCATCGACGGCTTCACCGGTATGCAATGCGCACACTTGTTGCAAAGATCGATGATCTCACTCGTCCACTCGAAACCGATGTAGCTGCAATGGCCCGCGTCTTTAAGCGCGTGCAATAGAGCCATCGGTGAGCGCCGCTTGCATTCCTTCGCTGGCAGGCAGCCTTTCCAGGCACACTCGGCATAGAGCTGGCGCCGTACCGCTTCACGCAGGTACACGCCGGCCTCAAACACGCGGCCAGCTTCTAACGCGTCGGCCGCTCGGAACAGATACAGACGGGACAGGTTGACTTGAGGAACGAACTCAAGCCGCGGAGTCGTAGCAGCAACCATGAGAGTTGCCTTTCCTGCGCCCGAGAAACGGGCGCATAAGAAAAGCGCGACTGCGCACTGGCGTTGTCAGGCGGACGCAAATCCACCCGGTGGTCGTTACCTCCCACCACACCCGCGCGCAGCCGCGCTCTTGTTTTTGCGTTACATTCGACATGTTTTGCGTTACCTTGCCGTTTAAGCTACGACAGAGCTTTGACGCCCGGATTCTAGCATTTCCGGGAGTCGATTGTCAAAGATCGTGCAGGGCCCGCACAATCTTTCGCTGTTCGCCCACCCTTGTTTTCTCGGTATTTTCATTGCAACTGGCATCGGATGCCAGTTGATTTTGGTTGTAACAGCCTGTTACAACTGTCCTTGCACACTGGTCTCGTTTCGAGGGTACTTCTCTCAAAAACGGCAGCCACAGAACCGCTCCTAGTACTGGCGGACGCTTGCACCATTTGTAAGTGCAGGGTATATGCCCTACACTTACATTCATGAGCCGTGGAATAAGTAAGCTGCAAAGTATGATCGTTGGTCTATTGGATGGATCAATAAAACCTCGTGCATTCATGTCTCCGACCGGCGGATTAACTACAGGTGAGATGCTGGAGGAATTAACGGAGGCTGGCTTAGTGCGTGAGGACGGGCCGCGTAAGGCGGCCATGAACACGGTTGTGCGTGCCTGTGACTCCTTGTGCCGACGCGGTCTTCTTGAGGGTGAATACACAAGTGATGGTGACAATGTGGGCCGAAGAACAGTCCACTGGCAGATTCCAAAGAAAAACGGCAGGTCTAAGTAAAAACGATCGCACAGAATCGCTCCTAACGCGTTCCGAGGGGTCGCCATGAGGTTTGATACCTGCCCGCAACTGTTGCCTCGCGGCTAACTAGGCCCCGTCATCAACCCGAACGGTTTCCTTTCGATCGCTTTCAAGGTGTCGAGTATTTGTTGCGTTAGCTTAAGCGTCCGTTCCTCGGTAGCTTGAGCGGCCGTTGAGCCGCCAATTTGCTCAGCAAACTGACCACCGTAACCGCCACGAATGGGACGGCTGAAAGAATCGAGTTGGCTGCGGATGTTGTCGAAACGCTCTTGTTGCGATTGTCGCTGCTTCTCCTGGGTGGCCTTGAACGCTTCCTGTTGTTCTCGCACCCTCCGGGCTTGCTCCTCTGCGAAGGCACGACGCTTTTTCTCTTCCTCGGAGAGCGGGTCCGGCGCAGCGGTGAGCGCTCGCTGCTGCCGAAGGCTGTCGCGTCGTGCTTCAGCGCGTCGTAGGTCCATTGTCCCAACGTCGCCGCGCTCCGTCATCGAGTGAATCAACTCATCATTGGCTCGGATTTGTGCGTCGATAAGTTCCAGGTCGCGAGCTTGCTTGGCTTTCCGTTCGTCGGCAATATTCAACCACTGCCGATCTAGCGGCGAGAGTTTTGCAAGTAGTTCGGCTCGCTTGTCAAGTTTCTTGTTACCCTCCTCAAGCTGGTCGTTTGTGCCAGCGAGCGCGGCAGCGACCTGTGTCTGCGCATTCGCCGCTTGATTGGTTGCGTTGGTGCTGGTATCCATCGCGTCTGACAGGTCCAGCCACTTGTAAACCAGAGGCCCGACGGCAGCCGTCACCGCGGCCAACGCAAGGGTAATAACAGCGGCGATGGGATGCTTGCTCAGTAGTGCCAACGCAACTCGCAATGCTCCGATTGCAGCCGCGGTGCCGTAGGCCGCCGCCCCCGTGGCTGCGAGCACTGCGCCGAGCCCAGACAGCGTGACGCCCACCGCAGCAACGATGACAATCAGCTCTTTGTTCTGTTTGACGAATTCGATGACGGTTGGAAGCGACTCCGAAATAGCATCGAGTACGGCGGTGAGCGCCGGCGCCACCGTATTTGCGATGGCCGCCGCAAGCGCCACGCCTTGAGCCTTCAGCGTATCGAACGCATCGCCCAGCGCATCCGCATTATCCGTTGCAAGCTTGCCCCAGATTAACCCAAGTGCCGTGGCTTTCTTCGTTGTCTCGTCCAGTGTCTGAATCATGGGAATCAGCCCAGCACCCGACTTGCCCCAGGCCTTCATTGCGGCTTCAGCTTTGCGGCTAGGGTCCTCGATCGCCGCAATCTTCTTAGCTACCTCGTCGAACGTATTCACGTCCTGACCATTCTTCGCCATGTATCGCAGTGCTTTTTCAACAGCTTCGAGGGATGCACCACTTTGCTCAGCGGCGTATTTGAGCGCTGACAACTTCTCGACCGATACGCCGGTTCGCTCCGACATATCATTCAGCTCGCTGCCGACTTGCGCGAACACACCGAGCGATGCCGCAAATGGCGCGGTGATAGCCGCACCAACTCCACCGATGGCGGCTCCGAGTTTTATGGCGCTGTTGCTGAAGTCCTTTAGCTTGGCAATGCCCGCATCCAGGCCTTTGGCGAACTCCTTGTCGTCGACCAGGAGCCTAAGAAATGCTTTACCGGCTGTGATTTCGGATGATGACATTTCACTCCTCGTACATCGCTTCTAGTTGCTCGAACTCATGGAACAACGGCAGGGAGTTTCGCAGTGTGGTTTCCAGTTCACTAATGCGATGCTGATTTACTTCAGGCTGAGCCCGCAGTTCTGTGAGAACATCGCGTATCTCGGCGAGCCCCTCCGTTACTTGCTGGTGTTGCCCTCGTATATGCTTGAGTGGGTCGGCCATGCTCATATCGCTCTCACGCTGGTTGCCCGCGGTCCTCGCGGTGACGGCTCTACGTCAAATCGCACGCGGCGCATTTGCAGCGTTTCATCGAACGGCAGATTGTCGGCCAGGAACTTGCAGTGGAAAAACGTATCCGGCATCCCGGTGCTTTCGATGAATCCGAAACCGCGATCAATAACAACTCGTGTAACTGTGCCTTCGTACATTGCTAACTTTCAGTTTCTAAAGCCGCACTGCCGGCAAGAAGGGGCCGGCCGCGCGGTTTGCTCCGCGAATCGTCCCGCCGGCCGCAAAGCAGAAACATGCGAACCGGCAGGCGGACCAATGGAGTTTCAATTAGTCCTTGCGGTTCTCCGGCAGTGAGGTGTTCCAACCGTAGCCCGCGGAGTAGCGAACCTTATCCACCGCCGCTTCAAATTCTTCCTCTGATTTGCCATATTCGCGCCACACACTTTTCCGATCCTTATCAGAAAGCTCATGGCCCGCAGCAACCTCAAGTACCAACCGTGCATACGTATTTCGCATGATTTTAGACTCCACCTCGCCCCAGAAGGCGTCATGGTCGCCCCTGACGGCGCCCAGCACGCAGGCCAGCTCCGAGGTGGAAACCTCATAGCCTTCGACCGCTAGCTCCACGAGCTGATCGTATCGTTCGAAGGCTGCGCGTATAGCAGCCCGTTCCTGTCGCTCTTGTTCAAGCTCCTCCATCACTGCCACGTCGATCGGGTCCAGCTCCTTGGCTTGGATTTCAACATCGGCGTCGGGGTCCAGCACCTCCACACTGATGAAATTACTGATATGCTCGCGGCCGTTTTCGGATCGCATCTTCGCACGCAATTGGTGCGTCCCAACCTCCATTGGGACAGACGAGACAGACCAGAACCCGCGCGCATCGCTCTGACATTCGACAATTAGGTTATCGGTTTCGTCGAAGATGCCAACACCCGCATTGCGCGGGCCCGAGCCATTGATTTGCAAATAGCCGATTGTCATGTTTCGTTCTCCGTTTTGAATTGTTCGAGCAGTAATTCCGGATTACTGCGGTAGTAGTCTTTTACGTCTCTCCGCCACAGTTCGATGAACTCAGTCGGCATCGGCTCGGCTTCAATCTCAGAAAATGTTGCACCGGCCATGCGTTCGTATTCATCATCAAGCGCGTGCATGTACTGCCAGGGCTGTGACAAACCGTAGATTGGGCCGGCGACCTGCATTTCGGGCAAACCAACCTCGTAGCCCAACTGCCACGCGCGCCAGTGCAGGTGAAGCGTGCGACGTATCCAGGCGGCATCGTGACCTTCCCAGGGCTTCCGAGACGTGTTCTGCTCGGGCTCTCTAGTTAAATAAGCCACCTCTGCTGCGACGTGCTCCGCCATTGGTTCGATGTTGTCGGGAATCAGCGGCTCAGCCGGGAGCCTGTGGCCCATCTCGTGTAACAACAGCCCCAGCGTAGGTCGGTCGACAAAGACTATGAACGCGCCCCAGTGGCCTAACCATTCGCCGCGCAGGCGAAGTGTGTTGCGAATTGCGATATGTCGGCCGATGACGCAATACGCCGAAACACCTTTCCGAATTGGCCAGTCATCTTCGTGACGAAACAATCGCAGGCCAGCGGACGCCAGTTCTGGTGCAAGTTGCAGCGCTATCTCGTGGAGTTTGCCCAGCTGTGGATCGCTGAGGTATGGGTTCGCTGTTATACAAGTCGATGCGTTCATCGCTATTAATTATCTCGATTACTGTTCATGAATGTGGGGAAGTATTAGTGAGATGTGCATGATTCCTTTCTATCAACTAGTTGTTTTCAATCAATGTTCATCCGTGCAGAAACCGTACTATGTACTATGGCAATCTGGGTAATTCGTTTGCGCTTCTTCACCTGATGCGCCTCGATGATGATACGATTGTCAGCCGGCTTCGCGCCGCACTTGTTACAATCGAGATACTGAACTCTCAGTTCACCGAGGTCGTGTGAACTGTAGATACGCAGTCGACCGCCAGAGCATGAGCAGCACGCATCGCCGGATTTGAGCTGAGTGTCAGCCATCGTTGCCGTTGTCGTCTAATTCGCTGTCGCCTTCGAAGGCGTCATCGTCGCCGTCATCGAACTCATCCTCGTCGTCATGACTCGTGTCACCATCGACGAGCATGAGCGGTACACGCTCGGTGCAGCTGTCCTGGAATATGAGATTGACGCATTTGATCTCAGACAGCAGGTCGGCCAGCTTCACTTTTGGTCGATGGAACTCGAACACCGGCACCTGGCCATGCTCCCGCGCATACTTGCTAACACCATCTGCGCCGCGTTTATCTAGAATCGCCTCATCTACCGCGAGCGAGTAAAACTGGAATTCCAATGCGCCATCTTTATCGCGGCGCGAGGCATAGCACCTAAACCCGACTGGCCAGAAACCTTTTGGGCATCCGATGCTCAGGCTCATGGTCGTGATGTGGTCGAAGCCCTCGGCCGCGAGGACTCCGGTAAAGTCGTCGTACTGGCCGCTTACTGATACTCGCTCGGACATTTTTGTTCTCCTAAAAAAGTGTGGGACTATCGATAGCGGAAGTGACGCCGCTGGTTAGCTTGCAGCTCGGCTGGGTTGAGCATGACGGTGCGTTTTCTTTTTGGCGTTTCACCTTCGACCAACTCCAATCCGCACATACTGGCACCGACGGCGCACATGGCCAGCGTGTCGAACCAGTGATTGTCAGGGCGCGCGGGTTTCAGATTCCATTCGATCACGGTTCGCCCGCGGCCCTGAGTACGCGTTGGATATTCGGCCGTGAGATGGGCCGCCAAAAGCCGGTGCTCCATCGGGGACATGCCGCACAATTGCAGGCAGCCACGTCCCCCCGGCTGTGTCACAAGCCGCTCGTGAATAAATGTCTTCCAGTGGTTTGAATCCCAGAGTACGTGCCGCAACACGCGGTTGCCCGGCGCCAACCGCACTCGCCAATTCGCACCCACCGTCTCGCCGGGCTTCGGCGGCCAGTCGTTCATTGGCAACTTAGCCGCCTGAATGCCCCAACCCTTTGCCGGCGTGATCAGTTCACGTGCGGTTGTCTGATTGCAGAATTGGTGAATGGCAGGTGCCTTGTAACCCTCATCGATCAGCAGCCGACTGATGCCCAATTCGGCACCGCTATCGAGCCGCCAGCGACGCGACAGAAGATCAGCAGTCAACTCCGAAAGGGCGCGAAAGATCGCCTCTTCTTCGGATAGAGACGGCCACATGGTTAGGAATGTATGAGGCAGGTCCCGCTGCGAAAAGAATCGGCGGCCCTGCTTTGGAAACACGTCGTAGGCAACAACGTTCCCACTAAAACCTTCGCCCCATGCGACAACCGACCACCATAACGAGTTACCTTGTACGTCGATCGCCGCGTTGACATGCGTGATCGTCGCAGGCAGTTCGTCGCCCGGCCGATTGGTCAGCTTCTCGGCAATCGCGTCTGGCTTGAGGAATTCAACGTCGGTCACCTCGCGACTGCGTGGCGTGTTTTGAAACTCCGCTTCGAACGTGTCGGCGTGCTGCACCTTGAGATTGTAAACATGCTGCACCGCGCTAACCTCGTTCGCGTTCTTACGCTCCGGCCACGCCACGACGGCACCAGCATCCATCTGGCTGCGGTGTTTGGCGTAGTGTGAATTGGCCTCGGTTGGCTCGCGATCTTCGCGCTGGGCCTGCTTACGGAGTTCGATGTAATGATCCCACGCCCTCTGATCAGTTGGCCATTCGTAAATGAGTTTCTTTCGAACACCGTGGAATTCAGGATACTTCTTTCGATCGAGAAGCTGATCGAACGCATCGCCCTCGTAGATGCAGTTCGCGGCCACGAGCATGGCCAGTGGTTCGCCGGGCCCGCGCATGCCACATAGATCACCAACTAAAGTATCCAATCGGGTTCGGCATTGCGTCGGAGATGCAGCACTTTCGCGCGTTTGAAAATCGTCGACCAAGATCAACGATGGTCGCCAGACCTCGCCAGATGGCAATGTCACTTGAGCGCCGCGGGCCGCTCCGGTGATTCCGCCAACCTTGATCAGAGCACCGGCTGCGAGCGATCCGGCGACGTGCGGGAACTGCGCGGCCTCGACTCGCCAATCGATCAAAGTGGGCGTGCCGTCGACATGTTGCTTGCGACCGCCTTGAGCACTACCCTGCAAAGCGCGGATAGGCTTGCAGACTTCGGGGAAATCGGCGTAGAGCTGTGGGTTGAATTCACACTCTGTCTTGATGGACCTGATCCCATCTTTCGCCTTACTGGCGTCGGCACACACCAAAAAGACATACTTTCGCAAACCATAGACAATTGCCCAGATCACGCTTCGTTGCAGGAGGGAAGTTTTACCGGAACCGCGAGGCATGCCGACAGCGAACAAACCGCCGGTGACAATTGCCGTTTCGATCTTTGTGATGACATCGAGGTGGTCGGCTGACCATGACCGCGGAAATGCCATCGGGAAGTAGGTTTCGAGGAACAGCCGCAAGGAACGCCCACACGCATCGCGACGCGCTGGGTTTGCGCACGGCGGGATCGGACCGCAGTCGTTCTTCTTGATCTGCCTCTCGGCATCATGTTTTCTTCTACGATCCACGGCTGTTCGTCCTATCTTTCCTATTTCAACGCTCTTCCGTATGGGCTCTTGGCCATCAGTCGCCAGGAGGGACCCAAGGATTTCCCCCATCTTACGCACTTCACCAAGCCCGATCCGCCGTGCCCGCGTACAACGCTCGCTCTGTCTCGAACCAGAACAACGCCAACTGCGGATCGTCTCGGGTGCTGTCGCCTTGTGGAGCGCGGTGCAGGCCACCCATTCCGAACGGTTGAGCAGCGTTTTTCTCGGGTTCCGAATAGTCCGAACCCTTTTTCGGTATAAGCGCCTTACGAGCGCTACATAAGCGTTTCATACGGAAAATCCCTTCGGACTATTCGGACCCTTCGGAAAGCAGTCCGATGCCTGAGTAAACAACATGGCCACTGACGGCGCGTTTCTTCTCGAATCCACGCTCGGCAATGCGGCCACCGAACTTGGTTTGTGTCTCGACAAACTCCCCACGAGCGTCGGCCCAACGTCGGTATCGATGGTAAAGATCGCTAGCGCGAACTTCGCAACCTTGATCGGTAAGGCAGCAGTCCTCGATAAACTCCCCGAGGACGTCCATATCGGCCCGATAGCCGCTCGTGGCGTCGCTCACTTCATCGGGTGCCTGTAGGCCGTTACGCTGCCAGTCGAGACAGCCGGCCACGGCCCAGCGGAGTATCGCGGGCCACTCGCCGCGGAGCTTGGTTGTAAGTTGCTTGTCTTGCTCGTGGTCGGGGATGGTGACGACGAACGGCACGAGCTTGATGCGCCTCCAAATCCCGTGGTCAGTGCCTCGAATAATCGGCCGATGGTTCGTTGCCAGTACAACGCTGTGGCTTGGCCGAAACTGCCAGAAGTCTTCGCGCATCCGTCGCGCCCGAATCGAATCGCCGCCGGTCAACTCTTTAACCAGTGCTTCGGACAATCGCCCGCCGTCCGCAGTTTCAACGGCTGCCACGAACCGCTTGCCGTGCAAGTCGGCCAGTTCGGTCGGGTGACGATCGGTTTTCGTCGCCATGAGCAGCCCGGGCGGAGCGTTCATCGCGTAATCGCTGCCGAGCATCCCGCAAACGGTTTCAATGGCGACACTTTTGCCGTTCGCGCCAACGCCATAGAAGATTGCCAGGATGTGTTCGATTACTTCGCCGACGAGGGCCAGGCCGACGAGTCGTTGTAGAAAACTGATTAGCTTGGCGTTGCCGTCGAAAATGCGGTCAAGAAACGCAAGCCACAATTCTGGGTCGATGCCCGGTTCCGTTGGATATTCAACGTGGCAAAGTTTCGTCAGCCGATCCTCGCGCCGATGCTCGCGAAGTTCACCGGTCCGTAAATCGACGGTGCCGTTGTCGCAGTTGAGCAACCACGCTTCGACATCTAAAGATTCGACCGCAATCGGAATCGGCTTCTCACTTTGGGCTAACGCAATCATGGCTGTTAGCCGCTCGCGGCGTTCGCTGGACGCGGCCCACTTGCCCATGGCCTCTCGCTGGTCTTCGTCCTCAATCTTTGATGCCTCGACATAAATCGATCGTGCCGTGAGCTTCGCGCGCCTCATTACTTCGCCGCTGTTGTCGACGGCCCATCGCCTGCCATCCCAAGTAAGCCACTTGTTCCATTGGTGACAGTAGCGAACATCGGCGCCGTGCTGCTCTGCGAATCGCTCAGCGTTCCCTACGTCGGTTGCGCGTCGATGCGATGAAGGAGAAGCCCCACCGGTGGGCTGCGGTGCATGTTGATCGTTCAGCAGATAGCCGCGTTCTCCCGACTGCTCTAACGCGCTATCGATCTTGTGTTCCAATTCCCAGTCGGACCACGGCGGTAGGCATGTTTGATTCCACTCACGTAACAACTCTAGCGCCGGCCCGCGGTCGAGAGCGAATCCCAGCACAAGCACACAAGCGGCATGGAATGTTTGATCGTGCCCGCCTTGGCCATCGACAGCCGGCGGAACTTTGGCGAGATACTTCCGAGCACGTTCACCAACGTCGCCCGGGATCATCACTGGTCGCGTTGTGTTCGATACTGCTTTGTGCGGTGTTCCATGCCGCGCAATGCCCAGTCGCTTTTCAACTTCGGCCGCGAGCGCGTTCACTGCGGCCACCAGCAACCCGGGTGCAACTGTCGCGGGTTCGCCGTCAGTGTCCCATTCAATGTCCTCGCCCTGAGGGTGCACCGATCCAGGGAAGACGGTTTGCGACCCCGTGGATCGCAGCTCCACAATCATCGGCGCTTTGCCATCTACTTTTGGCAATCGCTTTTGCAAAGTGTCGACTTCACCCGTCACAACGTACAACCAATGACTGCGGCGCGAGCTTTCGCGGCCGAACTTAGATTCCGTAGCGGGCAAGAACTCGTCAGCCAGTTGGCGGGCCAGCGGGTGGTCAAGGTCGACATCGACAAGCCAGCCGGACGGCTCGCCGTTCAATACGCCAATGTTGCTGTTAGGCCGGAACCGTTGCGGAATATCCTTCTCCGTCAGCCGCCAACTTTCCCAGCCTTTTTCCGGCGGGAACTTGGTGCGTGGCGGTATCGGTATGGGTGCCCAGCCGCGGGCGCGGAACCCGAGCGCTATAGCGGGTGCTGGCGCGTGCCCATTGGTGGTTGTGGCATCGCTCACTTCGTCACCCCTCGCCGACACCTGCCAACCTGCGCCGCCTTCCGCTCTTGTCGGCCCTTCAGGATCGCATGCGCGATAGCCACGTGGGCCGGGTTGCTCGGATCGATCGCCGCCAGTAAATCGAACTGAGGGCGGTTTCTCGGCGGCTGTTTCCTGTTATGATTCATCGTGTTAGCTTTCTGCCCGGTCGCGTGAGTCGTGTCGCGTGGCCGGGCTTTTTTGTTAATAAAACTTCACGACGTCGGCCGGCTGCTTTTTCCGTCGCCGCGGTTGAAACTCAACGGGTCGCGCTGATCGAAGGAGTTCGAACGCCTGGAGCGCTTCGGACGTGATTCGCCACCGAGGCTTGCCACCAGGTCGGCGGCTGACGTTGACCGCGTTCAGCTCGCCACTGGAAATCCAGGCCAGAACGGTATGCTGGCCGACGCGGTACCGTTCAGCGAACTGTTTGACGCCGTACGTCATCGCGCCGCCCCCCCTGGGGTTTTCCGCGGCTGATACGTTACGCACACACCGAGGCGCCGCAACTCACAGATCGCTTCCGCGACCGTCTCGTGGTCCTCGCGCTCGCGTGCATTCTCTAATCGCACGAACCAGTAAACGGGACTGTCGCGGAAGTCGTTCTCTGTCTTGGCATCGCTCATGCAAACATTCCCAAAAAAATTTTTGCCCTCCTTTGCCCTCCCTAGTCCGGGGGTAGCCACGGGGTAGCCAACAAAAACAAAAAAAGCCCTGCGATTGCAGGGCAAAAAAAATTTTGGGGTAGCCGAAAAAGTAGCCGCTACTCGTCTTCGCGTTCGTATGAATCAATGTTTGATGGCCTGCGGCGCCTGTCCGGTCCGGTCACAATGCGGCGATCATGCCGCGCGTCATCGTAGTATCGTTCGCGACCATGCTTCAATGCCTTTTTGGCATCTTTGAACTTCTCCATGTACGATTTGTTGAGCGTTTTAGGATGGCAGCCGATGTTTTCGGCAATCTGTTTGTTGGTCCAACCCGGGTTGGCATACAGGGCCGCGACGGCCCGCGCGACCAGGCCTGTCGGATTATCATCCGCGTTTTGTTGATTGCTTTTGCTTCTGGATGTTCGGCCGTCGCCATCCACGTCGGTGCCATCACCGTTATCCGCGGCTGGCGGTTGTTTCAGATTTTCAATCGTCCAAGCGTGCAAGCCCGCATCGGTTGCCGGATAACCCGCCGCTTCCACAGTCGCCATGACAATCCCGAACTTATCAGGCGTAAGCGCTGGCACGCCCATCGCCTCAACCCACTGTCGGTCTGCCCGCATCAGGATTGCGTTTAGTTTTTTTTGGTCGCTGGCGCGCATGGCTTCGACTATCTCCGCGGGGAGATTCGGCATCACACGCCGATAGACTTCGATTCGAAGCGTTTCCAGCTTACTCCACGTGCGAGAAAGATCCGCTGCCCATACCGGCAGCTTCGATGGCTCGACAGATACGATGCGTAGTGCCTGCTTTTTTGTCGCCATGATGATCGCATCCTTGATTGCGAACCTTGAAATAAAATCGGCACGGCAACCGCTCAAGGTTACTGCTTTCGGGAGCTACCCTAGCCGTGCAGATAGTTGAGTTTACGCCTTCTGCCCGTCTCCAAACAACCAGCTATGAACGCGACTTACGACGGCGCGCAATCGATCGTCGCTCGGCCCGGTCTCGTCATACGCAGCCAACACGTCGTGAGCGGCGTGCCCCATCAGGTAACGCACTGCATCACGGTCGCCGCCCTGCAATCCATGCGTGGCGAACGTGTGTCGCAAGCAGTAGAAGCCGAGACCACGACGGCCGTTGATGTTCAACTCTTTGAGCACAGCCCGAAACTGCGATGACACATAATCTTGATGGCTTCGCTCGGTCATCTGCACCATGCGCCGCCCTGCCCTGTTCAAGAAAATGCAATTGGCATCGGCTGGAAGCTTGGGAGTACGTCGTGTCTCAATTGTCTCCTGGATCGCTTCAACAGTTTCAGCCCAGAGCGGCGCCCGGCGCGGCAACCCGGACTTTATGCGAGGGAAGTTTAGCCAGCGAGTAGCAAGGTCGATGTTTTTGAATTGGATGCCCGCTATATCGGAGTTGCCCAGGCCGGTGTTGATGGCAAGTAGAACGGCTGCCCGCAGTTGCGGATTCGCCGTTAGCGTTACTTTGGCCGACTTACCCGTTTTCTTTTTAACAACTACCTCATTGCCAGCCAGCGCGTCAAGGATCGTCCGGATCTCGTGGGCCTCGAATAGCTTTTGATCGCTGTCGGCCTTGTGCTTCCGCATGACGGCTTTGTCGGGCTTGGTGAACTCAGAGCCGAACTGCACGTCGCGGTCGATTAGGTTGTTTTCCTTCGCGTATATAAATACTGATCGGATGAGCACCACAAATTTGCCGAGCCGAGCCGGCCCCCACTGCTCTGCCATATCGGCCCGCAATGATTCGAAGTCGTCGGCTGCCAGGTCGTCGACAAACCGCTTGTCACCGAACTTGGCGATAAGCAAATCAGTCGCCTGCCGATACTCGGCAAACGAACGCGGCGACAGTTCGTGCGATTGCATCTTGCGAAGCTTCGCCGTGAGGAATCGATTGCACAGATCCGCCATGACGAGCCCGTCAGCATTTGCCCGCGGGGTGCGGCCGGCATGCAGCGCGTCGGCCTGCTGCTTATACGTTTCGTAAGCGGCCTGCCATCCGTCGCCCTCGATTCGCTCAAGCTTGCCATCAACCCGTTTTGCCCAGGCGCCGAAGTAACGGGTCTCGCCGTTGATCTTCTTCTGCCATTTGCCGGACGAATGGGGCGACAATGGGAAGTCAGGTGATGGCCGATCGATCTTGAATCCCGCTACTACCCAGGCTTTTGTTTTCCGCTTGCGGCGCTTAGACTTAACGGCCATGACATTGTCCTTCGAAATGCCGTGTAAACGTCGTCGCCTCGCTCAGAGTTCAGTTTGCGGGCCGACTGGTTTACTACCGATCGGTAGTATAACGTATTTGCTAGCATTTCGGCAAATGGCTAGAATATCCATGAAAACAAGTGAAATCGGCCGAGTGGCGGAATGGCAGACGCTACGGACT
>CAZJWY010000138.1:0-13937 GCA_964549545.1 uncultured Planctomycetaceae bacterium
TCTGCGGTTTCTTTGTAAAAAAGGGTTAACGGCGTAGGGTGGCACGCCCAGAGGTGTGGCATACGGACGATTTCAAACTACCCACGCCCTTCGAGGACTCAGGGCGTGCCACCCAGATCGTGAAATGCACGTAGCAAAAAACAAGTCGTGTCGATCGACGCTCGCGCGGGTAGCCGTTGCGATGGTCGCTCTCTTTGTTGGCTCGACATGGTCACTCGTTGCGCGGGCCGACGTCTTTGAGCTATCCAGTGGCGGGCGACTCGAAGGCAAGCTGCTGCCCGCGGAAGACTCCAGCAAGTTGAATTGCGTGATCGAGTTGTCGAGCGGCGGACGAGTGACCGTCGCGCGCTCTCAGATTACGAAGATCGACTTCGTTACCGATGCCGTAACCGAATATCAGAAGCTGGCCCGGACATCGCCCGATACGGTAGAAGCACACTTGAAATTGGCCGAGTGGTGCCGCGAGCATAAGCTGCGCGACGAGCGGCGCCAGCACTTGGAGCGCGTGCTGGAACTCGACCCCAACCACGCGGAGACACGCACCGCGCTTGGTTACCAGCAGAAGAACGGCCAGTGGATGAACCGCGACGACATCATGGCCGCCCGTGGTCTGGTGCTCTACGAGGGAAAGTACCTCGCGCCGCAACAAGTCGAGTTGCTGAAACAACAGAAAGAATCACGCGTCACGCAGGCCGACTGGTCGAATCGCATCGAGCAGTTGCGCCGCTGGATCACGGGCAAGCGAGCCGATAAGGCCAGCCAGGCGCACGCCGATATCCGGGCAATCCAAGACCCACAGGCGGCCGACGCGATCGTAGCCACGTTGCGACGAGAGAAAGACCCGCAATTGAAGCGGTTGTGGATCGAAACGGCGGCTCGGCTCAATAGCCACGTAGCGGTCGACGCCCTCGTGAACCTCTCGCTGAACGATCTGGACGAAGACATTCGCCACGTCTGCCTGGACCACTTGATCAAATCGCGACGCCCGGGCCTTTCGACACCTTACGTTCGCGCGCTAAAAGATAAAGACAACGAGATGGTCAATCGGGCTGGCGCCGCACTGGCCCAGATTCGCGACCCCGAAACACTTGGACCGCTGATCGATGCGCTCGTTACCAAACACAAAATCAAAGTCAGCGACGCGAACCCCGATCAGCACGCTTACTCCTTCTCGCCAGACGGCGGCGGGGCATTCAGCTTCGGCGGCAAAGGCCCCCAGTTCGTCGTGGAGACATTCAAAAACCGCCCTGTCCTCGACGCAATCCTCACCATGTCCGACAGCGCGAATTTCGGATTCGACCAAGCCCAGTGGCGCGCGTGGCTGGCTGCTCAATCGAAGGTGACGGCGGTCGACGTTCGGCGCGACCCCTGAGAAGTAGAGGGGGAGGTGGGGAGAGAGGGAGAAGGGGAGGTTGCGAGTTAGCTCGTGGGTATGGTCCAAATATTTGGTGAGTGGATCATGGCGACTAACATTCGGATGACTTCGTCGTAGGTTGTGTAGAAGGACGCTGCGCGTTCTCGGTCGAGATAGCCACACTCGACGGCGAATTGCAGCCAAACTTGCGTCTCAGCGGCTTCACTCTCTGAATCCGACAACTTCACGATGAACGCAGCTTCGTAACGTCGCTTGCGCCAAGCCTCGGCAAGATTCGCACAGACCGATCGAGAGGATCGCCGGATCTGATCCGTTAGAGAATACGTCTCCTCTTTGGGAAACATCTTAGAGGCGTGAAAGATCTCCATCGCTGCCTGAAAGGCTTTCTTGTAGACATCAAGCTCGGTATGCCGTTGAACCCGCATTCCTCCCCCTCTCCCCTTCTCCCACCCTCCCCCTCTCGCTTCTATCGAACGACTGCTAACGCCACCCGATCCTCCAAATTCGGCCGGAAGATCGTCAGCAACAGCAGCGGCAGGTACCAGGCGAGGGCGAGGCCGCCGGTGTGGGCGTGCCAGAATTGGGTGCCGAGCATCAAGGCGGCAGTGAGGCAGATCAGTGCGCCCAGGTTCTTTTGCGCTGGCCAGAGGGCCATGCTCAGGCTCAGGCCGATCTGGGCGGCAATGATCGGGTAACGATAGATCGGCTGCCAGAACTTGCCCCAAGCGCCAGAAAAGTACTCGGCCTCGGGCAGCGCGACGCCGAACATCTGCTGCAGATGGGCCAGAAAGACATCCATGCTATCGGACGTAATCGCCACGGCCAAAATCACGACGCTAATCATCACGCACAGGCCAATCAGGAACCGCGTCAAACCGCGCTGCCAATAGAAGCTGATCCAGAGAGGCAACAGGAACATGGGGTAATAGATCGTGCCGAAGGCGAGGCCGATCATCGCCCCGGCAATCAGAGGCCAGCGGTAGAACACAATGGCCCATACCAAGAGCGCCCCGGGCAGCGCATGCGTCACGCTGCCGGTCCACATCGCCGTGTAAGGTAAGAGCAGATAGAGGGCTGCAACGGCAATGCCGGTTTTGATGTTATCGAAATGGCGCATGCCGATGAGGACGACGCCAATCACAATCGCCAGGTGAGACAGAATCGCCATCACGCGGGCCGTAACGATATGGCGCAATTCGGCCGAGGGTGCAGACGTCGTAGGAGCGGCGCCGTGCGTTTCGACCGGCGCTTCTTGCAAGCCTTTGTCGCCAAGAATCGATTGCGTGGAAATCTGCGGCAAAACGAAGAGCAACGGAAATCCAGGGCCGTGCGTTCGTAGACTGTTCAACTCGTCAATCGGGGTTTGCCGAACGACCAAATCGGCGGCCCGCTCCGAGCCGGCGACATCGGCAGCATCGGGCGTGCCAACAAGGACGTTGGCCATCAGGAATGCGAACAGCGAGATGCCCAGAAACGTGAGTCCACCGACCGACAGGTTCGGTTCGAGCAGCGGCCGACGGACCATGGCCGTGTCGAGAAGAAGGCGCAGCATGAATAGCCCGTTCACCGCAAACAGCCAGATATAGCCGGCGTGCTCGATGTTCGCGTTGGCATGCACCCGGCCGTATTGCACCATCAACAGCGCCGGCGCCAGCGCGATCAGCAGCACGAGGTCCAAGTTGCGCACGCTCAACACGCGATTGAACTTGAAGTAGACCGCGATCATCAACAGCGACGACAGATAAGCCCAGGTCGTCGGGTTAACTGGATCGTATTGGACGAGAACTTCGTGCATTTAGGGATGACTAAAAAGTACCTTCGGCAGTTAGAATTCACCACGGAGACACGGAGGACACAGAGAAGACAAATGGAGAAGGATATTAATCTTCGCTAATCTCCCCCGTTCATAACGAGAACAAACTATTTCCGTCTCTTCCTATATTTATTCTGATTGATCAACGTAGACGAGTAAAAATTCGCGTTCTTCGTTTTCTCCTGTTGTCTTCTCTGTGCCCTCTGTGCCTCCGTGGTTATTCTGGAAATAGGGCAGTCATTTCGAGTCGTTTCCCAAAGGGACTATCGGCTGTCGCCGGTGAATTGTTCTTCTAACCGCTCACGAGCCTCGTCGGCCCAGGGGCTGGCCGGGGCGAGGTTCATGAACAATTGCCAGTGGGTCGCGGCTTCGGTGGAGCGCCCGGCCCGATCAAGCAGCCTGGCTAGATGGTAATGGGCGTCGGCGTAGTCGGGGTGGTATTCGAGCGCGCCGCGGAAGGCGGCTTCGGCCAAATTCGTTTCGCCTTGCTCGGCCAACACGCAGCCCAAATTGGACCGAGCCTCGACAAAATCCTCGTCCAGCTCGATCGCCATGTAGTAGCGTTCGCGTGCGGCAGAGAGGTCGTTGAGCAAATACAGTAGCTCGGCGAGGGCGAAGTGGTCTTCAGAGGTCGATTCACCTGAAAAGAGAATCGCTCGATGGACTTCGGTAGCCTGTTGAAGTTCGCCGTTGCCTTCGAGTTCGGCGGCAAAGGCGCGAAGATCGTCGGCCGCGTGGGGCTGGGCCGCGCGATCTCCCGACCCATCGAGCAGCGTACTCGGCGCGACGAAGGGCAAAGCGACCAATTCCGAATGTGTAGTTGTATTTTTCTCCGCGTCGAAATCGATCAGTAATTGCCCCGTAGGCTCGGCCAAACCTTCATCGCGACGAATGAATAGGCGACGTCCCTCGACAACCACATTCGGATCGACAAGCGGTCGCGGCGAATCGGCCAGCAGCCGCGACAGTGTTTGCAATTGCCGATTGACGGCCGCGAGGTTGCAACCGGCATGAAGCAGTTGCGCCAGCTTACGAGCAACCTGAACTTCCTCGAAATCGAAATAGGCCAGCCGGCGTACTTCGCGCTTGGCCTGGAGCGCGCCACGGAGGTGCCACTGACGAATCGCGGCCACGGGAACGCGGATCAACTCGGCCAGCATCGCGGGAGTGTAGAGGCGCTCGATACCGGGCCCCGACTCGACGAGTCCCAAACGAGCCCAGAGATCGGATTCGTGCAGGACTTCGACTTCGCCACTGGCAAGGCGGGCACGGAGGTCGTCGTCGAACAGCTCGCGATCGGCGGCGAGGCGCTTGGCGTCGACCGTTTCGTCGCTAGCCACAATCAGGTCGACTTCGCTTCCCGCGCGCTCGACGATCTGCCCGCCCCCTTCGCGGATCAATCGCTCGGCATCGCGGCGCGACATGCTGGCCAGCTTCCCGACGAGCATCACCCGCAGGCCCGCAAGCGCCGAATCGTGTTGTTGAATGGTCGATCCGCCCACGCTGGAATAATCCGCTTTGTCCCGGTGCTGAAGAGTCGGCAAACTAGATAGTCTCATCGGCCCAGCGTCGTGTGTCAACGCTGGGAAATTTTCCCCTTGCCGTCGAATATCGTCACTTCAAAAGAGGCACAAACCCGGCCTGCTCGAAATGATGATCGGCCGTAAGGGCCTCGGTTAATCCATGTTGCTTCATCACTACGAAGGATATGCAATCGGTAAGAGACCACTCCTTGTCTGTCCGCTGCGAAAACAAAGAAATACCACGATTGAATAACTCGTGAGATGCCTCAACAACAATCCAATTCGAATCGTCGTAGATCAATTTGAGCAACGTTGTAAAGGATTCACGCTGCGACGGCGCGGCCAACGCATCTGCAACTTCGGTCAAGACCCACTCGGACGTAAGAATTTTGCCCGTGTAGCTTGCCGCAAATTGCACGGTTCGCTGGTGGCCTTCATCGCGATCATTTCCCGCCGCGAGGAAATAATAAGTATCTGCAAAGATCGCCTTCATTGCCGTTTTGGCTGACCATGCAGGTAGTGATCATGATTGATCGCGTAATCAGCCGGTAAGCCTTTCGCAGCACCAATGAACGGCTTCATCCGCTCGTAAAGCGACGGCAGTTCCTCGGCCGCTGTTTCTTTCGTGAATACCTTCATCGCCTCGGCGGCGATCAATTCCACGCGAACCCGCGCTCCCTCTGGAAGCGAGATGTGCTCGTTTAACACGATCTGCCCATTCTCGATATGTCCTTCGACGGTCATGGGGCGATTCCTACATAAGAAAAGTGGCTCGCATGTGCGACTCTAATTGTAGCACGCGCGAGCCAAATAGACACTTAGGGATGACTCAAAAATAACTTCGGCAGATGGGATTCACCACGGAGGCACGGAGGCACGGAGAAGACGGAAACAAAGAGAGCAGAACACGAATCATCACTGATCTACGCTAATCAATCAGAATCAAGAATGAGACGGAAATAGCCTCTTCTTTGATATTTGATATTAGCGGGGATTAGTGAAGATTCGTGTTCCTATTCCTCCTGGATCTCTTCTCCGTGCCCTCTGTGTCTCCGTGGTTATTCTGAGAACCGGGAAGTTATTATTGAGTCGTTCCTTAGCCGATAGCCGGACCGCCACGCGGCCCGGGCCCGGCGAGCGTGGCTCGCCGGCTATTGTGTCTGTCTTGTAGAGGCTTGATTTAGCCCTCGCAAGAATCGACCGGCACGCGGTACGTCACGGTGCGCGGCACGCGAATCGTGTAGGTCACCGGAACTTCTTTCCGCACGACGCGCGGCACCTGCACGGTCTGCTTCTCGCAAACCCATTTGCACACGCGCACCTGATACTGCTCGCACTTTTCTTCTTCGACCATTTTGCACGTGACGACCGGCACCTGGCGGACCTGTTCTTCGGTCACCATCTTGCAAACCTGCACGGCGACCTGGTGCGGCACGCGTTCGGTCACTTGGCGGCAGGTCTGGTACGGCACTTTGCGAACGCACTCTTCCTGCACCATGCGAGTGACCTGGATCGGAACCTGGCGAACCTGCTGCTCGGTCACCATTTTGCAAACTTGCACCGGCACCTGCACGGCGACTTGTTGCGGGCAGTAGCTTACGCTCGTAACCTGCTGGGCAACCACGTTCGGCCGCCATACACGCTGGACGACCTGTTGCGACGGCGTCACCGTGCTCGTCCAAGCCAGGCCGCCGCGTTGGACCTGCACAACGCCGGTCATTGGATCGACCGTTTGCGTGGCTGGCGCCCATCCCAACCGGGGCCATGATTGCTGACCTGGAACACAAACCGCTTGATCGACGAAGCAACCTTGATCCACCAGTTGCGTATGCACGTTGGCCACCGGCCGCATGACGGTCTGCATCTGCGTCTGCATGGCCGTCTCGGTCACCGGTCGCTGCACGCAGAAACGCTCTTCGCGCATCTGTGTTTCGACGACCGGACGAGCAACCATGTAGCGCTCTTCGCGTTCCGCCGTTTCGACCACATTGCGAACGACGTCGTAGCTGGCGTCGCGCATTTGTGTTTCATAGACGGGGCGCTGAACGGTGAACCGCTCTTCTCGCATCGAGGTTTCCTGCACGGGCCGCATCACTTTGAAACGGCGCTCGCGCATCTCGGTTTCCCAGACGGGAACCTGGCGTGAGATTTCCTGCGTGTCGAAAACGGTTTCGCACTCGACGCGCATGCACGTGACTTGTTTTTCTTCGCAGACGGTTTTGCAGACGATCCGATACTCGGGTCCGCAGCACTGCGCGAACGATCGCGACGCGGTTCCATCGCAAACGAGAAGCACTAAACACAATCCAACGCGAATTCGATTAGACATGACCCGTTCGACTCTTATCAGATGAGAAAATCGATTCGCCTCCTTGCGTATGCACTGCAGGACCACCCTGTCGCCTAACACCCCTCTACTCTAAATCTGGCGGACGATTGACCATTTGGCAAACGACAGCAATGCTGCACATCGCTGCTATCACAAAGATGAAGTACTCTGGGGACAATGCTTTAGGAATTTTGGAAAATTCCAACCGCTACGTCATTCTCTGGCGACATGGTGCTTAAAGGCAACGGACGATCGGCAGGAAGTTGCGTTTTTGCACAAGCCGGCAACGGCACAAACGGCACAACCGCTACAAGCTGACTACGGCGGCCGGCGGTTGCGGTTCCCTCGTTCCCACGCTCTGCGTGGGAACGCACTACTACCGACGCTCTGCGTCGCGTGCCCGCGCAAACACGCTGTATTGTTTGGTTGCCCGGCAAGCCGCGGAGCGGCTGGGTCTTGTGTTCCCACGCAGAGCGTGGGAACAAGGTTGCTATCTCTACTTCTCTGCCTTCAGGTTATCGATCGCCACTTTTGCGTCGGAGGCGACGCGGGGCGACACGTTGGCTTTCCTCAGCGTTTCTCCATCGGCCGAGGCGATCTGCTCGAGCGCGCTGACGACGGGAACAAGGTTAGCTTGCGGGTTTTGCTGCGCGAGCGCCCGGGCGGCTTCGATCGCGCTGATCACCAGCACCGTGCGCTTAAATTGCTTACCTTCTTCCCGTTCCTCGCGGACACCGGCCTGCTCGTTGAGATCGAGCATCTCGACGAGCGTTTCGATCGCTTTGGCGTTGCCACGATGCGCGAGCGCGACGGCGGCGTTGTAGCGCGTGCCCGCGTCGGGGTCGTCGACCATGGTTTCGAGTTTGTTGATGGCGGCCGGAGTGCCGATGTGACCTAGCGCGTAGGCAGTTTGAAAGCGGATCACGGCATCGGAATCGGCCGCCAGCTCAAGTAGCGTCGGCTCGAGCTCGGGGGTGGAGAGTTGCACCGGTGGCTTGAGCTTGGCCAGGTTGTAGGCGCGAACGGCAATCGCTTGAATCGCAGCGTCGCGCACTTTCTGGTCGCTGGGATCGCGATTCGTCTTGGCGGCGCGGAGCAACGCGTCGGTGCCAGTGTCGACATCGAACTCACCCAGCGCGCGGGCCAGGTACTTGCGAAACTCAACGGCGTCTTCCTTGGCACTCGGCTGATCAAGTTCGCGATTGAGCATGCGGGCCAGGTTGTCGGCCGCGTCGTGGCTCTGGCGGAACTCGGGGTAGCGCTTGTCTTGCAGCATGTCGGCCAGCTCACGCGCTCGCTGCCAACGGGCGACGTTGGGCCCCTGCTCGATCCCTTGAATAAGCTGCTCGGGCCGCAGCTCGGTGCTACGCACAAGCCAGTTGAACCCCAACCACGCGGCCACAATCATCAGAACAATCAGCGCCGGCACAACAAAGAGCTGAATGATAAACTTCGCCGACGGTTGCTCGACCGGAGGTAGCAAGTCCTCGCCCAGCGGCGGCCGGTTGCCGATCGTTCGGTTATTGTCGTTGACAGATCTAGAGTCGTTCATCCGTACCAAATCGTTTAAAGTTGAATGAATGCGGTGGACAGGATAACAGGATTGGCAGGATCGACGGGCGATCTGCTTTTCGTTTGCAGAAGGTCCAACTACTTAGGAACGACTCAACAATAACTTCCCGATTCTCAGAATAACCACGGAGACACAGAGGGCACGGAGAAGAGATCCAGGAGGACTAGGAACACGAATCTTCACTAATCCCCGCTAATATCAACTATCAAAGAAGAGACTATCTTCCGTCTCATTCTTGATTCTGATTGATTAGTGGCGATTAGTGTTCTTCTGTCTCTACTTCCGTCTTCTCTGTGTACTCTGTGTCTCCGTGGTGAATCCCAATTGCCAAAATTATTCTTGAGTCATCCCTTAACAGTACTATCCAGCCGATCCTGAAAATCCTGTTATCCTGTCCTGCTGTATTCCTAAACAAAATTATATCCCAATAAAGCTTATTCGTCGTGGCCCTATGCAACTCGCAAGGGTCTACCAATCACTCGGCTCCCATCGCAAAATGCAACGGTTCGATCTCACGCTGCCGACGCCTGCCGAGAACCTCGCGTTTGACGAACTGCTGCTGGAGTGCGCGGAAGGAGGGCCGCCGGAGCGGGAGTTCTTGCGGCTCTGGGAGCCGGTGGCGCCGATGGTGGTCGTGGGTCGCTCGTCGCGCGTCGAGCAGGAAGTCGATGTGGATTTCTGCCGCCAGAACAACATCGCGGTGTTGCGCAGGTCGAGCGGCGGCGCGGCGATCGTCACCGGGCCGGGGTGCTTGATGTATGGCGTCGTGCTGAGCTTCGCCGTGCGACCGGAGTTGAAGGACATCTCGCGAGCGCACGCATTCGTGCTGCGGCAGTTGATCTCGACGCTCGGCCCCCTGCTCTCTCGTGCAGGCAACGTTACGTGTGCTGGTACGAGCGACCTGGCGATTGAGCAGGGAGCAGGGAGCGGGGAGCAGGGAGCCGAAAGTTCATCTCGGGCTCCCAGCTCCCTGCTCCCTGCTCCCTGCCCTCAGGCTCCCCGCTCCCCGCTCCCTGCTCCCCGCTCTCTCCGCAAGTTTTCTGGCAACAGTTTGCGGGTGAAGCGTACGCATCTGCTTTACCATGGGACGTTGTTGTACGACTTTGATCTGGGACTCATTGGCAAGTGTTTGCGAACGCCGCCGCGGCAGCCGGAGTATCGTGAGGCACGGGGGCACGGTGATTTCGTGACGAACGTGGCGGCGACGCGGCAGGAGTTGGCCGAGGCGGTGGTCGCCGCGTTTCCAGGGGCTAGTGCGCCGCCTGACACTTTATTGCGTGAGCGTGTCGATAGGCTGGTAGCGGAGCGGTTTGGCAGGGATGGGTGGAATTATGAGTTTGGGTAGCAGGCTTTCGGCTATTAGCTGTCGGCTTTCGGCCAGACACACTGGATGATGGTTTTTGCTGTTGGCAACGGGCTCTTGTCTCGAAAGGCTGAATAACCGGGGCTTGTGCCAGCGGATGGCGGCGGGCAATGGCTTTAGGCGGCCCACTTGCTCCCCGCGAAGTGCGTGGCGCTCCGACTAATTTCTGTAACGACCCTTTCGGATGCGTCAATGAAAAAAGCCGCGCCAGGACCACCCTGGCGCGGCTTAAACATGATGATTTAAGTACTAGCTGCGGCGGCGAAGCGCCAGAGTACCGATCATACCGAGACCTAACATGAGAATGGTCGCAGGTTCAGGGACTTGGACGAGCGACATATCGTCGAAAGCTGTTGTTACGCCTGCCGCAAGCCCAGAACCAATTCGCGCAAGATACCAGCCGGACGTGACACCTGCAGGAAGTGTGGGCGCGTAATTGGAGGTGAGGGCGAGTGTGCCATCGACATAATATTCGACCTGTGTGCCTCCAATAACGGCTTTCATTTCATGCCAACCAGCACTTCGTGTTGGGCCGGTGTCTAACAGGATCCAATTCCCTCCAGGCGAAAAGGCAGTACGAACGGCGTAATATTGCCGCAATTCGGCAGTGGTGGATGTAACACCGTTACTCGCTTTAGGAATATTGGCATTCCACAGCCCCATTGCCAACAGTTGGCTCAAAGCACTCGTATCGGAGCGGCGAGCATGTAGCTGGCCATAGCTACGCCCTAACGTGTTGCCGACTACAGGAAGGTTGGACGCGTCGTCGTAGAATTGATAGGACCAAATCAGTGGTTCAGCATTCGTTGCAATCAAATCCGTTGCTGGGCTAGCGCTAAACGTAAGAGTACTGGTGGGAGTGCCTGTCGTGCCGATTCCGATGGAATGCGTGGGGCTGGCTGACTGGTTCGTTGTCCAAGTTCCTCCACCACCTGCAGGAACCCACGTGGCATCGAAATTGGCTTGACTTGAGTAGCCTTCGAAGTTGTCACTAAAAATAGTGGCGGCGTTTGCGGCCGGTAAGCCACAGACGGCGGCAATAAGTGCCGCGGATAAAATTGTGAGTCTTTTCATTAGCGAAGTCTCCCAACCAGTAGGGGGCTGTGTTTGTCAATGGAAGTAGGTCGTGGGCTAACCCCCTAGGCTATGCCCTATTTCTAGAATAAACAGTAAGGTCGTTAACACAACAATAATCTGCGCAGTTTATTCTCGTTATTTCGCAGAGAAACTGGCGTGATCCAGCGGAAGGACGAGGGAGGAGGCCAGGGAAATTCCCTGGGACATGCGTAGTTTGGGCTAATAGCCGGTTAAAAGCTCGTAGCGTGGGTGCTCGCACCCGCGAAAATGCGGTTTGTACCCACGAATGGGACCGCCCGAACACTTCCCACCGAACCCATTTCGTGTGCGCGGAAGCACTACATGCCACTCGCTTGAAAAAGTTCCTGGCCCCGTGAATGCGGCTACCGCTCACCGAGCCGAGACGGCTCGGCTATATAGCCCGGCCGTTTCGGTCGGGTGGAGAAGCCGGTAGCGCGGGTGCTCGCACCCGCGAGATGTGGGTTGTGCCCACCAATGACCATTGCTCGACCGCTTGTTGCCCAACTCAATTCGTGGGTGCGGGAGCACCCACGCTACGCGCCGACTACTTTTTTCGTGCTCATTATTGGCGCGGGTTGGTAAGAGGTTCGGCGTTGCCGCCGACGCCAAGGATGCATGCGTTGTTAGTGGTTTATTTGCTCGGTTTGCGGCGTGTTTTTTTGCGGCGGTCGGTTTTGCGGCGGTCTGCGTTTTTGGCTGGCTCGCTGGTCGAATTGCGGCGGCGGGGTTTTTCGCGGCGGTCAGCTTCTTCGTCGCGCTTTTCGACGAGGAATTCTAGTTCGGCGGGAACTTCCAATCGCTTGCTCATTTGTGGGCCCCTTGGGTTCGCTTCAGGGCGATAGGTTGGTCGTTGATGGGTCGGGTGTTGTCCGAATTGTTGCCGCTCGTTGCCGGCGGTGGCAGTTCTTCTTCCGGCCCGAAGGGATTGTTCATCTGCGGACCACCCTCTTCGCAATCTTCACAGCCTTCATCGCAGAAGCGCTGTTCGGGGAGCGGCGTGGGGGGAATGATGTAGCCGGGCATTTCGTCGTGATAGTAGCCCGTCGGCGGCGGCTGGTGGCGTGGCGGAACGAGCGGATACTTCACACGCTTGCCATCCGGCAAGATCGGGTCCCAGGGACGATCGGTGCGGCAGAGCGCGCCATGGAACAACGGCACGGTAGCCCGCACCAGTTCACCTTGCTCGTAAGCCTGGTATTTGCAGTCGTACGGGACGATGCGCGGCATGAGAGCCACGATGATCTCGTGCCGCTCCTTGATCACTTCGGATTGTCGAAACAAGAAGCCAATGCCCTTCATGTTTCCCAAGTATGGAATCTTCCCCTGCTCCGTCGAGTCTTTCTCATTAATCAGGCCGCCGATCACCATGCCTTCATTATTCTTGAGCATGACGTCGGTCTCGAGCGTGGTTTTCGTCATATTGGGTGGCAGACCCTCGCTGCCGGTACCCTGCGGAGTGGAAATTTCCGGCGCTACACGTAAGAGCACGCGATCGTCTCGCGTGATCCGCGGAATGACCCGCAAGATTGTTCCCGCTTCGACGGATCCGGCCCCTTGTTGCGTGACGGTCGTGGTCGTCGTGGTTTGACTGAAGTAGAGCGTTTGTCCAACCTGAATGCGAGCTTCCTGCTCGTTCAAGACAAGCAGCTTGGGCGAGCCAAGCGTTTTGACATCGGCCGTTGTTTGAAGCGCCGAGACGACTGCCTGGAAATCTGTTCCGGCGATCGTCGCCAACATGGCTGGCGACGAGGGCACCGGTGGCGTAGCACCCGGCGCTAAGGGTACCGGCGTCGTGAGCGAAGGAATGCTGAGAATGTTGGCTTGCGCTCCCGCCACTCGAAATAGTGCGTTGAAATTGACGCCGCATCTAGTCGTATCGTTCAACTTAACGTCCAACACATGTGCTTCGATGAGCACTTGCCGTGGCGGCTGATCGACTTGTGCAATGTAGTGGGCGATCCGCGCGAGCGATTCCGGCAAGTCTTCGACGACCACGCGCTCTTGGGCCAGACGACTGTCTTCTCTGCTGCTCTTGGTGATCGACACCTTGCCGATCGGCGAGAGGAAATTCTGGATCGTATCGGAAACGGCCGTGGCGGAGGTGAAATCGAGATCGAATACTTGAATCTGCCGGCCCTGCACGCCGGCAGGCAGATTCACCGAGTCGGCCACGGAGGTGATCAGGATGATGTTGCCCTGTTTGACCCAGGTGTAGTTAGCGACGGCCAGCACGGCCGTGAGCGCCTCTTCGACAGGCACCTTGCGGAGCGTGATCGAGATCATCACGTCGATGTCGTTAGCGGCAACGATGTTGAGCTGCTGCGTTTGCGCGAGCAGCGCCAGTACCTGGCTGAGCGGCTTGTCGCGGACGATGAGCGTGATGAGGCCTTTTTCTTTGTCGTCTTGAGTGAGCTGGAGGCCTTGGCCAGTGGCTCCGCCGGCCAAGGGTATCGTGGCTTTCATCTCTCCTGGCGGCAGCTCTTCGGCCGCGGTAGGGGATGGGTGCTCTGGCAGGATGGCTGGGGCTTTTTTCAGTGGCGGCGATTTGCGCGCGGGGGGCGGCGTCAGCGGCTTGACCGGCTTGGCGGGCGGCGTGGTGTTCGGTTGCTGCCCCGCGGCGAGGCGCACGGAGCCGGGCCAGGGCTCGGGGACGATGCCGTGGTTTTTTTCGACTTCCTCGAATGCGGCGTGAATGGTTGGGGATTGTGCTTGCGAGGAGCGGGGGCTGAGGGCGAGTGTGATTGCGATTGCGGCGCAGAGTAGGAGCCAGGGGAGGCGAGCTGCGGGGTTGAGGTGGATGGGGGTATTGCGGGGCGCGAACGGTTGGGCGGGGGCGGGGACGCCCCGGCTCGCGGCGGCGGCG
>CAZJWY010000139.1:0-13828 GCA_964549545.1 uncultured Planctomycetaceae bacterium
GGTCTACTGCTCGGCCGACTCCGGAGACAGTTGGAACGCGATCGTCCACGACTTACCGGCAGTGTTATCGGTCGAAGCACAGACAATAGGATAGAAAGATAGATGGACGAATAGTAAACAAGCCTCGTCCTTGTCCACTGTACTAAGTACTCCGTACGATGCGTTCCTGCTCAGCATATATTCCGTCATGATCCGCGTCATCATCCCCTACCACCTGAAAAACCTTGCCGGTGTCACGGGTGAAGTTATGTTAGATGTGACTGCCCCCATCACGTCGCGCGCGATCCTCGATGCGCTCGAATTACGTTACCCGATGCTCCGCGGCACGATTCGCGATCATACGACCGGCAAGCGCCGCGACTTCATCCGCTTCTACGCCTGTGAGCAGGACTTCTCGAACGACTCGCCCGACACGCCATTGCCGGAAGCCATCGCGACCGGCAAGGAGCCGTTCCTCGTGGTCGGCGCAATCGCGGGAGGCTGAATCACGAGCGAATAAGCGAGCCGCCGGGTTTATCCCGGCGGGTTTTTCTTTGCGGTATGGAAAAACAGCGGGGATAAACCCCGCCGCTCGCTGACTACGCTGCAACTACTACGCCTTCGCCGCCAGCATGTCGCCCAGAGCCGTCATGTCGATCGGCTTCACCAGATGCGCGTCGAATCCAGCCTCGCGCGTATTCTGCCGATCTTGTTCCTGCCCCCAACCGGTGAGCGCAACGATTCGAATCCCCTGGCCCCATGTCTGCCGCCGGATCGTTCGGCAGACGTCGAAGCCGCTCATCTCGGGCATCCCCAAATCGAGCAACATCACCTCCGGCCGCCACGCCTCGGCCTTCTCGATCGCCTGCTTTCCGCCGAAGGCGGTTTCTACCTGGTGACCTCTCTTGCGCAACAACAGCGCCAGCGACGTGGCGGCATCGCGATTATCGTCCGTGATCAAAATCCGTCGGGCCGTAACAACATGCGAGTTCGCTTCCGACACCACAACAGGATTCGCCCCCGCCTCCACCACGATCGGCAACTCGACGACAAACTCGCTACCACACCCCGGCCCATCGCTGCGCACCATGATCTCCCCTTGGTGCAACTCGACCAATCGCTTGGCGATGGTCAGCCCGATTCCCAAGCCGCCATGCTTCCGCTCAAGCGACTGATCAACCTGCGCGAACATCTCGAAGATGCTTTCGATCTGGTCGGGCTCGAGCCCGATGCCCGTGTCCTTGACGGACACCGCCACGCGCTCGCCTTGCCGCCTGGCCGATATCGAAACATTGCCTTTCACTGGCGTAAACTTGCAAGCATTGTTGAGAAGGTTGATAAAAACCTGCGCGAGACGTATCGAGTCTGCATAAACCCAAATCGGCTCCTGAGGCAAATTCATTTGCAAAGATTGCTCAAACTGATCCGCCAGCGCGCCACTCGTTTCGACCGCCTGCTGGATCACCGGCGCCAACTCGACCTGCTGCATGCGCAGTTCCAGCTTATTGCGGGTGATCCGTCCCACGTCCAAAAGATCGTCCACAAGCCGAACCATCTGCGCGAACTGTCGCTCGATCGTATCGCGAGCTTGCTGTTGTATATCGGGATCATCTCCCGCGAGTTTGGTCAGTTGCAAGGCATTGCCAATCGGCGCGAGCGGGTTTCGCAGTTCATGCGCAAGTGTCGCCAGGAATTCATCTTTGCGGCGATCGGCGTCCTTCGCGGCCGCGGCGATCACCCGATACCGCTGTTCGCTCTCTCGCAAAGCCAACTCGGCTTGCCGTGCCGCCTGCGAATGAATGCTAATTCCCGTGGCCGTCCACCACAGCAGCATGATGAATAACACGATCTCGGCCAACGTGCGCACCGCCGTGCCAAACGCCATATCGTATAGCCCCATGTCCTGCCCGACGACACGCAGCCACCCCAATAGCAAGGGAATGCCGATGATCGGCACGATCAAACGGCGCAGTATGGTGCCGCCGGGATCATCGCGCCCTAATGCCAGCAGAATACCCCGGTCCGGCATTGCCGCCATCACACCAATGCCGAGTGCGAGCAGCATCGTGCTCGTCTGCCAGGCGATTCCCGTTAACCGAGTAATGCCAAACAACGCGTTCGCCCCAAACCAATAACCGATGAGCGACAACGAAGTAATCGCCAACACAAACGTGGCCATGCCCGCGGCAATCCGCCGCGATGCCACCCCATACATGGCGAGCGCAATCGAGGCACTTAAAAGCAGTAGAGACATCGAAGCCGGCGGCCCCATCCGCATCGGCGACATGGCAGCCTGCAGCCCCCAAGGCCGCTCCGGAAACAACCGATCGATTCCCAAGTCGATCCCCGTAGCTAATTCGAAGATCGTCAGCAGGGCAATCACCGCCACAACGGTGGTTAAGACATGTACCACAACGGTTCGCCAGCCAGATTTGCTGGAGCTAATTAGGCAGAGCAGGGCGGCGCCACACATTGACACGCATAGCGCCGTATTGGGGAACATCGAGATGCCATCGTCGCGCCAGTCTGTAAGGCGGCGGATATCAAGCACCCAACCAGCAAGCGCGATCGCGCCCCCGACGATGGCATACACCCCGGCCGTGATACTAATGATGCGCGTCGCGCGCTGCCAACCATGCGGCGAAGTTGGCGACAGGAGCGGCAGATCACTACTAGTCACGCTTCAATCTCGACGCATCGATTCAACACACCTGTTACCGCAGCCAGTGAAAAATAGCCGCTACGAATGTCGCCAGTTTACCACCGATTCGGGCAAGGAAACACGCCCACGCAACCAAAGTAATCCGTTGTCCGCTCGAATACGTACTATCTTGCGGCTGCCCACCGATTACACGAGAATAATTGTCGAAAACAACACCCGAACCACCGGAGACACCGTCATGGACACCGAACCGACCATCACCCGCGATCGCACGGCCGTCGATTTGTCGCTGCTGATTCTTCGAGTCGTCGTAGGTGTCATCTTCATGGCCCACGGCGCCCAGAAGCTATTCGGCGCCTTCGGTGGCATGGGGCTTACCAAAACCGTCGAAATGATGGGCGGCGGCGTTCTGCCCTATCTTGTCACGATCGGCGAGTTCTTTGGCGGTGTCGGCTTGGTCTTTGGTTTTCTCACGCGCTTCTCGGCCGCCTCGCTCATTGTAATCATGGGTGGCGCGATTGCCCTCGCGCACGGCAAAAACGGCTTCTTCATGAGCCACGTCGACCCCAAACTAAACGGCTTCGAGTACAACCTCGCCCTGATCGGCCTGTTGGTCCCACTGCTACTCTGCGGCCCCGGCCGATTCTCCATCGGGCAGTTTTTCTTGCCCAAGTCATCGCGCACCGGCAAGCCAATCATCGTGCTCGACTAATGATCAACTCTCTTCCTTGAACCATTCGGAGGTTCCTATGCGTTACAGAAAACTATTTGTTCCTCTGTTCATCGGCGCAGCCGGCATCGCCGTTCTCATTGCGTCGTTGGCAATCGCCGACGCTGCCAAGGAAACCACAGCGACCGAGCAGCCGGAAATGAAACTTCCTCCCGGCTGGACGATGGACGACATGAAAGCCTGCGTAGCCGCCGGCACTCCCGGTGAAATGCACAAGTGGCTCGCCAAAGACGCCGGCGAGTGGGCAGGCAAGTCCACCATGTTCATGGGCCCCGATGGGCCACCAATGACCACTGAATGCACTTCGACGGTCACCTCGATCATGGATGGCCGCTACATCAAAGTTGAGATGAAGGGCGACATGCCCGGCATGGGCCCCTACCACGGCGGCGGCATCTATGGCTTCGACAACGTCACCAAGAAGTTTGTCTCCTCTTGGATCGACAACCACAGCACCGGCATCATGCAGGGCGAAGGCGAACTCTCGGACGATGGCAAAGTCCTCACCTGGGAATACAAAGCCAATTGCCCACTCACGAAAAAGCCGGTGACCATGAAGGAAGTCGAAACCCGCACGAGCGAAAACAGCAAAACGCTCGAAATGTGGGGCGACGACCCCAAGACCGGCAAAAACTACAAGATGATGAAGCTAGAGTTGACACGTAAATAAATAATGGCGCTCTTTCGCCCGTGGGGCAGACATTCCTGTCTGCCAGTGGCTAGAATCTTGGCATCCAGCAATTCTGCCCCACGGTTCGAAAGTTCTCCGCCATGCCTTGGTACACGATCTCCAGCCCTACGGGCGTCCTCGCCATTCTCAGTAGCGTCAGCGCGTTCTTCTTCTGGCTGGAAAAACGCACGCAGTGGAAGTTCTTTCAGTTCGTTCCGCCGCTGATCTTCATCTATCTCGTGCCGATGATCTTTTCGAACGTCGGCATTCTGCCGGCCGAGTCGCCGGTTTACGGATTGATGACGTCGATTTTGCTACCGATGCTGCTCGTTCTGCTGCTGTTGAAGTTGAACATCCGCGGCGCGGTCAGCACACTCGGCCCCGGCCTCGGCGTCATGCTCTTTGGATCGCTGGGAGTAATCGTTGGAGCCCCCATCGGCCTGCTAGCCGTTAAACACTGGCTAGGCCCCGACGCCTGGAAAGCTTTCGGCGCCCTTTCGGGCAGTTGGGTCGGAGGATCGGCCAATCTGATCGCCGTAAAGCAAATGCTCAACGCATCCGGCACCGAGTATGGCCTGGCTGTTCTCGCCGATTCGCTGATCACTTACGGTGTGTGGTTGCCGATTCTACTCGCCTCAAAAAAATACGCAGCGCCGTTCGCTCGTTTGTCTGGCGCGAAATCTTTCAACCCGGCAGAGGAAATCGACGAAGAAGATGTCGTCCAAACCAATTCGCCAGCGCCGACCACGCGCGATCTCATCTACCTAATTTGCATCGCGCTCGTCGCAACGTGGGTCGCCGATATGGCCGCCAATTGGCTTCAAGCGCACACTGCCGCCTGGACTACCCCGGTAGCAGCCGAAGGAACGATCGCCAAATCCTACGTTTCAACCGATACCTGGCGGATTCTATTGGTCACCACCATCGGCATCGGCCTCTCGTTCACGCCACTTCAACGAATCGCCGGCAGCCACGAGTTGGCGATGGCATTTCTCTATCTGTTCGTTGCCGAAATCGGCGCGACGGCGCAACTGGAGGGCATCGCATCGCAAGCCGCGCCGTTTCTTATCGGCACGCTCATCTGGATCTTCATCCACGGCTTTTTTTGTCTACTGGGGGCCGTGCTGTTTCACACCGATATCCACACCGCCGCCATCGCTAGCGCAGCCAACGTGGGCGGCGCCGCCACCGCCACGATTGTCGCCTCTTATCACAAACAAAGCTTGGTGCCGGCGGCAATTCTCATGGCCCTCATCGGCTACGCCATCGGCAACTACACTGGCCTCCTCACGGCGATGATTTGCCACTACGTCTCGTGAGCGCGCCGTAGCCGTGTTCGCTAGAATTCGGAGAGGAACCCGTGTTTTACCGAGCCGAGACGGCTCGGCTATATAGCCCAGCCGTCTCGGCTGGAGCGGATTTGGCTACGTTAGCTTCGCAAGTAACTGATCCACTCGCACCGTGGCAAATGTGCTCGCGTAGTCTGACATCGCGTACGGAATGATCAACTGCCCGTTATGCACTACGCCGCCGCAACTATAGACCACGTTCGGAACGTACCCCTCGCGTTCGTTCTCATTCGGCGCAAGCAGCGGTTCGCGCAATCGGCCGATAACTTGCGTGGGATTCTCCAGATCGAGCAAGAATGCGCCCATCGAGTACTTTCGCATCGGTCCCACGCCGTGCGTCAGCACCAGCCACCCCTTGTCCGTCTCGATCGGCGAGCCACAGTTGCCGAGTTGAACGTATTCCCACGGAAACGTCGGCTTGGCGATCAGTTCCTTCGTGTACCAGAAGTGGAGCATATCGGAATACATGATAAAAATGTTTTCGCCATCCTGCCGCGAAAGCATCGCGTAGTGCCCGTCGATCCTGCGCGGAAACAGTGCCAACCCTTTGTTGCGAATCTCCGGTCCATTGAGCGTATTGATCCGGAAGCGAACGAAGTCATCCGTCTCCAATAGCTCGGGCAACGTCACGCGTCCGTCGAACGCCGTGTGGGTTGCGTAGTATCGCACGCTCCCATCGTCGTCGACGAACCTCACGAATCGCGAGTCCTCGATTCCATTGGTCTGCGAAGGCGAATAGGGGAAAATCGCCCGCTCCGCCAGGCTCTGCTCTGGCGAGAAGGTAAACTCATAATTCGATTTTGCGAGCGCCGTGATCGCGTTGGCAACTGTATCAAACTCACTGACGCGCATCCGTTGTTTGCGTCGCACTGTGTTTACCGCGGCTTGAAGCTCGCCGAACGTGAAACTGTCGTCCACGAGATCCAATACCTGTTCGACAAAGCCGTTTGCAAATCCGAGTTCGATGAGCTTCCGCTGAAACAGTCCCTTCTCATACTCGACATTCGGCTCCATGTCTGGAGTGGTAACGAAACGCGGCGTGGGATCAAGCACAATCTTGCAATCGGCATCCACCACGCCCGACCGAAACGTAATCGACGACACGTGCCCCTCGCCTGTGGCCCGCAGGCTAAGAATAAACCGCTTTGAGCCAGCCGGCAGGTTTGCCTGATCCGGGTGCCACACCATCGATGGGTTGAACAACGCCGCCGATTCCAGCGCGTATTCCTGCGTGAAATAAGCGCCGATCAAAAGTTGCCGAATCTCGCTCACAGGCGCATCGGTCAGTAGGAACTGCCGCGCGTATTCGAACCGATGCTGTATGAACTGCCGCGCCTTCTGATGCCGGCCGTGAAACTCGGTGAACAACTCGTTCAAGAGTTGATCCACCTCCGCTTCCGACAGAGACATCACCCGAGCCACGATTCGAAACGCCCGCTGTGAATCGGCAAACTCGAAAGGCCGCACGAGCACGCGGGCATTGTTCGGCTTGATAAGAATTTCAGTGCGTGTCAGCTCCATCCATTTCACCGTGCGCTAAGGTGTTGCCTGACTATTACGAAAAGCGATCAGAGAGTTTTCCAACAACTGCATTTCCGCCAGTGCCAACAAGTAGGCCAACGTCGACTCGGCCCCCTGATTCTGATTCACACGGTCTGCATGCAGCCCGTCACAACACGCGCCCGAGCTGGCGTCGCAAACCGGCAGTCCTAAGTCGTTGCGTCCCGTAAACCACTCAAAGGCCAATTGTGCCTGGTCGAGCCAATACGAATCGTTCGTTGCGCGATACGCCTCGATCGCAGCCGACACCATCGCCTGCGCTTCAAGTGGTTGCTGGTCGAATTGAGCCTGAACCTCGCCGCGCGGATAAAACCCCTCCGATCCGATCGGCCGAAAGTGTCCTTCAGGCGCGCGCTGGATTTCGGCCAGCCAGCGCAACGTCTGCAAGCCTATTTCCATCGCTCGCGGGTTGCTCGTCCAGCGCCCGCTAAGGATCAGCGCATGCGACAACTTCGCATTATCGTAGGCCACGATCTGCTCGAACCACGGCCAATCAGCGCTCGAGTTTTGCTGATACAGTTCAACAAGCCGGACCGTAAACATATCACGATGCTGGTTCATTAACCGGTCGCCGCTCATTCGCCGCAAATACTCATGAATCCCGATCAGTGCAAACGCCCAGGCGCGCGGCGAGTTCGTCTGGGCCACCGCGTTCACCGCCGGCTCGAGCAGTTGCGCCGCCCAGGAATGAAAAGCCCGCCGCCGAGTGCGCCCGATACATGCCCCCACGGCCCAAGCCGCCCGGCCCACCGAGTCATCCGAGCCGGCCGCTTCAAGCCATTGTCGGTCGAAGCTCAAAAAGTTTCGAAACGTGCCGCTCGTGGCATCAAACGCGAAGTTTAAAAACGCGGCGTACGTCGTCGCCGCCCGGTGTATTTCGAACGAATCGTCTCCAAGCTCCTCGAGCAAAACGGTAAGCACCAGCGCGCGCGCATTGTCATCCAAACAATATCCCTCGTGGAAATTCGGAATCGAATATGTCGCGTGTTGGACCATGCCCGTCGAGTCGGTCATCTGCCAGAGGTGCTGCAGGCGCAGCTCGGGCAGTAGAATCGGTTCTTCATCAAGTGTGCGTACCGCTCGCGACTTGGCCAGCGCCGGCGGACGTCCCAGCCGGGCTCGCTGAAACGACTCCATGTAGAGATGAGCAACATGGCTCCAAATCATTTCGCGGCCCATGAGATAGGCTCGCTTGCGCATCGCGTTGCGTTTTTGGTCGTCCTGCCACAGATCGATCACGGCGCCGGCAATCGCATCGGAATCACCGAACGGCACCAATACGCCGCGTCCATCCGCCAGCAGCTCCTGTGCGTGCCAATACGGGGTGGAAATCACTGCCTTGCCGCAACCGAACGAATACGCCAACGTCCCCGATACCGCTTGGGCCGGGTTCAAATAGGGCGTGATATAAATGTCAGCCGCGCCGATGAAATCGGTTAGCTCGCGTAGCTCGACGAACCGGTTGTAGAAGATCACGTGCTTTTTGATATTGAGGCGCTGTGCCAGTCGCTCCAGGCTGAGCCGATACGTCTCTCCCTGTTCTCGCACCAGATTCGGGTGCGTCGCGCCCAGAATAATGTAAACAAATTCGTGCGCCTGGGCGATGATCTTCGGCATCGCAGAGAGAACATTTTCGATCCCTTTGTTCGGCGACAACAGGCCAAACGTTAACGCCACGAACTTCCCCTCGACATTGAACTGGTCCTTAAAAAAGGCCGAATCCACAAACGGCATGTCAGGAATGCCATGCAGGATGAGATCAATTTTCTCCGGCGACACACCATAGATTTCAAGCAGAAAATTGCGACTCCGCTCCGACATTACCACCACGCGGCTCGACAGCTCACAGAGCTTCTGCATCACGCGCAGTTGATCTTCGTTAGGCTCCTGCAGCACCGTGTGGAGCGTGCTGACGATCGGCACGCGGAGGTCTCGCATCATCGCCAACACATGCCCGCCAGCCGCCCCGCCATAGATGCCGTACTCGTGCTGCAAACACACGACGTCCACATTGGCAAAGTTCAAGTAATCGGCCGCCCGACGATACGATGCCAACTCTTGCTCTTGAATCTCGAAGCGCACTTCGGTCGGATACTCGTAGCCCTCCTCGATGTCATCTACCGGTACAACAAGGCATTCGACGTCGGGATATTGGCCCGCCACCGCATGGCGAAGATCGTGGGTAAACGTAGCAATGCCACACTTGCGCGGCAAGTAGTCGGCCACAAATGCGATCTTGTGAATGTCAACGCTACTGGACATAAGCGATTCCCGGAGCCAACTGCAAAGCTCTCATTACATCGCGTCGCAAAACTTCAGCCATTGCACAATACTTGTCCGAAGCTCCGTAATAAACTAGCAATCGATCCTCTTCTTCCACCACACCGGTAGGAAACACGACCTCCGCGATAAATCCCTCTTTCTCGAACTCCATTTGCGGCTCCAATATCGGCTGATAGCTCACACGCAGCACCTTCTCGGGATCCTCTTTTGCTAGCAGCATCGCCCCGCCGCAGTATGCGCCGACCTCGCCAACTTTCTCCGGTCTCTGATTGCCATGATAAATCTCCAGCCATCCCTCCGGCACTGCCAGCGGCGGAGTTCCCGCGCCGACGCGACCATCTTCCCAATCGCCAGTGCCGCCAAACAAATAACGATGCGATCCCCAATGCACCAAATCCGGCGACCGCGCAATCCACATCTCCGGCCGGCAAAACGGCATATCTCCCAACGGCCGATGCAACGCAACGTACTGACCGTCAACCTTCTCCGGCAGCAGCACCACGTCCTTGTTCTCCGGATAGAAAATAATTCCGTGTCGCTCGAATGTCTTGAAATCGGTCGTCGAAGCCAGCGCCGTAGCCGGGCCATGGCGCGAAACCGCAACATATGTAATGTAATACCGCCCGTCGATCGGCGTAATCCGCGGATCCTCCAGGCCGAACTCCTCCATTTCGTTGGCCGGCAATAAAGATGGCCCTTCCATGCCGCCGATTGTTCGGCCGTCTATGCTGCGAAACACCCGCAGATGCGAAATGAACGTCAGCCGAACCAACCCCGTATGCCGATGCGTCATCACGCGCGGATCGGTCGCGGTCAGATGCTCGTTCTCGACCCAATCAACGACATAGCCCCGATCAGGCGACCAACGCGGATGGGCCGTCCAACCAGCTCGCTGCTCGCAGGGCCGCTCGGCAATTCGCGCGAGCACAATCGTCTCGCCGCCGACTCGGGTAACGCCCGGATTGAATACGCCAATCACTTCCCAATCAGGATGACTGGGGCGAACATCCTCGGGCCGAATCAACAAATGGGTGGCAAGACGTTGGATCATTGCTAAATGAATATCATAAAATAGCCCAGTGCTCAGGGACGATTCAACAATAACTTCCCTATTTTCGGAATAACCACGGAGACACAGAGGACACAGAGAAGACAAAAGGAGAAAACACAGAATACTAATCGACGATAGCTATCAGAATACAGGAAAAGACAAAATAGTCTTTTCGTCATTAATGAATATTAGCGCAGATCAGTGTTCTTGCCTCCTGTATTTCTTCTCTGTGTCCTTCGTGTCTCCGTGGTGAATCCTATCTGTTGAAGTTATTTTTGAGCTGTTCCTTAGCGGCGACGCCCACGCTGTACCTTCTGCCACCCAACTCAGCCTCTACCACACCTCATCCACGCGCCAGCCGATCCGCCGCACAAGCGACCGCCACGGAATCGCGCCCATTCCGCTCGGTAATCTTCCGCATATGCCCACGATCCCGAATCCAAGCCAATTGATCTGCCATCATTCCACGCAGCAACTCGCAATATAGCGGCGACTTCTCTCGTCCCTCGCCCCAATGCAAATTGAACTGTTGATAAACATCGTATTCACGACCATGCCCGGCACACTTCCGATCTTTCGCACTATATGCGGTTAGCACATCCAAGCGTGCGCCGGCGAACAACTCGCACAAAGCACGCGTCGATGCCTCATCGGCAATCGCATGAATGCGCGCATACGTCGGCACCCAACCGTACAGCGTCAGGTCGCCGCGCTCGAACACGAGTCGCAACTCCTGCCGATCCATACGGCCAGCCTGCTGAAAACCGTGATAGAAATTGACGTGAACTTCGTCGCCATAACGCACCGTGCATTGAACCTGATCTTCTATACCGGTCCCAGGGCGGCGACTCACTTGAGCGGCGACCACTTCCCCAGCTCCTAGCCAACCTGCGAACATGTCAAAAAAATGCACGCCATGCTCGACAAAAATCCCGCCGCTCTTCGCCCGATCCCAAAACCAATGCGCAGGCGGCAGATTTTCGTCCGACGCGTAATTCTCAAAGTACCCATGCAACAGCTCTCCGAGCGGCTGCTCTTGAACAAGCCGAGCAACCATATCGAAGAGCGGATTGTAGCGCTGCATCAGGTTGGCAACGAGTAAGCGATCTTGTTGCCGCGCGATCGCGATCAGTTCATCCGCTTGCTCTACCGTGAGCGCCAGCGGCTTCTCGCAGATCACATGCTTGCCAGCAGTAAGAGCCTGCTTAGCCTGATCGTAGTGGAGAAAGGGGGGCGTCGAGATATACACCAGATCGATGGCGGGCGACGCGATAAGCTTGTCCACATCGACAACATCTTCCAAACCAAACCGGCGTGCTGCCGCCTCTGCCGCCGGTCGCGCGGTCCCGGCCATCCCCGTAAGCCGAACGCCGGGCACTTGTACAAACTGCTGCAGGGCGAATAAACCAAAACCGCCGCAGCCGATTACTCCGAGTCCAATCGTAGGTTCCATGTGGTAAGTGTACGTGCCAGCGCCGTACCTGTCTGCCGCGCTTGCACAATGATCGCAAAAGACGGCAAAAGCATGCCGAGTTATTGGCCAGAGACACCGAACGAGGCCGACTATTTCACACGCGAAGCGCGATGATTTGGCGCACTCGGATTCTTCCGCTCATCGCCTCATTTATCTTCGTTAGCTTAGCCGTCGCGAGTCGTACGTAGCTGCTTATCTGCAATGGCACGTGATATGCTCTACACTGAGACACACCCACTAACGGCTTGATAACTTAGTACCTACGGAACCGCTCACAAATAACTTCAGCATGGGATTCACCACTAAGGACGAAGAAGACCTTATTTTTTATCCGCAGATGAACACAGATGCACGCAGATAATAATTCAGAACGGCGATGTCGAGATGCAATTGCAACATTGAATTCCAGCGTCTTGCTTGCTACCTGGGAAGCTTGAACTCACCAAACAAGGTCATCTACCTGATCTGCGTTCATCTGCGGATAAACTTCTTCTTTGTGTTCTTCGTGCCTTCGTGGTGAATCCCAATTCGAAGGCAGTTATTCTTGAGTTGTCCCTAAGGAGCATTCTTCATGGAAATCTGGGAATCAATCGAATTCGGCGCGCGTGCCCTCATGCTGAAGTCGACCGCTAGTAAGTCGCCAGAGGAAATTCAACAGCTAGGCCAGTCGCGGTTGGAGCAACTCGTTGCTCACGCCCGCGCCAACTCGATGTTTTGGCGCGACAAGTTTTCTGGCATTCTGGAGAGTGGATTCGCGCTCACCGATCTGCCGACGTCCAGCAAGCCCGAGTTGATGGACAACTTCGACGAAGCCGTCACGGCCGACGATTTGCGCCGCGACGAAGTCGAAAGCTTCATGGAAGACGAATCGAACCTCGGCAAATATCTGCACGATAAATACGCGCTGAGCCACACTTCGGGCAGCCAGGGCCAGCCGTTACTCATCGTACAGACGCAAGACAATCTCGAACTACTGTTCGCCCTGCAAGCCTCGCGCGGCAACCAGAAGTCGCTGGGAATCGGCGAAGCACTCAAGCACTTCATCACGCCAGCCCGCCTCGCGGCGATCATTTTCAACCCTGGCTTTTATCCCTCCTCCAGCGCGTTTCACTACATGCCGGCCGGCGCAAAGCATTACCTCGACGTGAAGGTCTTCTGCGCCAACGACGACGATCTCGTCGAGCAACTGGTCGAGTTTCGACCGACGCACCTTACCGCCTACGCGAGCATGCTCCACGAAATTGCCCGCAACATCGAATCGGGTCGCGTGACGCTGAAGCCCGAGCTGGAAGAAGTCGTCAACATCAGCGAGCGACTCATGCCGCAAGCGCGCGAGCATTATGCCGAGATCTTCGGCGCTCCAGTGCTCGACACCTACAGCATGGGCGAATGCCTGTTTCTCACCAATGGCTGCCCGAAAGCCGCCGGCATGCACGTCAACGCCGATTGGGCCCTCATTGAAGTCGTCGACGAAAACAACCAGCCCGTGCCCAATGGCGAACTCGGCACTAAAGTACTCGTCACCAATCTGGCCAATTACACTCAGCCGATCATCCGTTACGAAATCGGCGATATGGTCACGATGGCCACCGAGCCCTGCGGCTGCGGCAGCAATTTGCCCCTAATCGACCATGTCGAAGGTCGCGACTCCGATGTCTTCGAAATCAAAACCGGCGACGGCACCAAGTCGCTTCAACCCACGATCTTCGAGTTGGCCCTGGGCCGCATGCTCGACGTGCGCGAATATCAACTTATTCAGGAAAAGAACACCGAGTTCCGCATCCTGGTCGAACCCCTACCGGGCAAAAAACTCGACCACGGAAAAACTGAAAAGGTGATGCACGAACAACTCCGCGAATACGGGCTCCACGAAAAACTCACCATCAAAGTGGAAACCGTCCAGCGGCTGGCCAACGACGGCGAACAGAAGTTCAAACGCATCGTCAGCAAGGTTAAGGATAAAAAGAAATAATCACGCAGAGGCGCAGGGGGCGCGGAGATTCGGAACGTTAATCTCCACTAACAAAACAATGGAGTAGTTCTAAGTTCGACTTTTGCGGGGTGCCATGC